>NZ_JBVJCO010000006.1:200015-203815 GCF_055588525.1 Kitasatospora sp. NPDC041988 | reverse complement strand
CCGGCGACAGAGCGTACAACACAAATAGAACGGGGCGTCGCTCCCCCCCCCCTCTCCCCCCCCCCCCCCCCCCCCCCCCCCCCCCCCCCCCCCTCCCCCCCAAGGGCGTGGTACTTCGCCGCGGTCTTCCCGGCCCGGGTGCGGCACGGACTCCCGGCCAGGGCTTCACACTTCGGACAGTCGTTCGTTCTACCGCATCTGCGGCTTGATCGGGCGTCAGATTCACCCCCGCTGTCCGGTGCCACTGAACTTTGACCGTTTGCCACTGAAGTTTGACCACCGGTAGTGGCTCGGCTCGGATCGTGGCCGGACCATCGACATGCTGCCCTGTGATCGCAGACTATCTACAGGGCCTCAGAGTCAGCCATCCCCAAATGAAAGGGCGAGGCTAGAGGCAGATGCCGGGAGGGGCTGCGTTCGGACCAATGTTGCTGGTCCAGGTGTTGGCTGTGCCATCGGTGCCGGTGCCGCTGGTGTTGTCGCGGCAGTCGAGCATGCCGTTGCGGCGGGCGACGTTGGACTTGATGGTGTTGCCCCCGTTGCCGCCGGCATCGATTCGCATTCCGTCGCCCGCGTTGTCGTCGGCGATGTTTCCGGAGACGACGGAGTTCGTGAGGGAGTTCGCTGCCACACTGATGCCGTGACCAACGGTGCTTGATTCAGAATTTCTGATGATGTTGCTGGCGATAGTGACGTTGGTGCTGGGCGAAAGGCCGAAGGCGTTGGCCCGCACGCCTAGAAATCCCCTCTCAATGGTGTTGGAGGTAATCTTCAAGTTCGTGTTGTTGTCACCCAAGAAGATCCCGGGGGCGCCAAAGTTGTCCCGGATGGTGTTACTCCCTACGCTGGAGTTGCTGGACTTGAAGATGAATGCAAAGGCTCTGTCTTGCAAGGAGGTGTTGCTGTTTACTTTGACATTGTCGACTCCTCCGGGTGCCAGCGCGTCCAGAAGGACGCCGGAGTTTTCATTACCAGAAAAGGTGTTTGTTTCGATGTCCGCCTTCTTCAGGCCTGCGTCTGAGTAGATTCCGCTGCCACTTGCAGAACCTGGTTGATTGTTCTGGCGGATGCAGTTCTGTTCAACCTCGGAAAGGCTTGTGCCGCTGGAGTGGAAATAGACTCCGATTACATTGTTCTGGATCATGTTCTGTCGGACCTGGTGGCCTGAGTGTGTCGCACTCGTGACAATGCCATAACTGGAGGTGTTGTTCTGAACGGTGAAGCGGGAGAATCTGATGCCGTTCTCCATCAAGCGAACACTGCCTGAACCGCCCGCCGACTGAATGATCGCCTGCCTGGACGGATCCGGAGCTCCGGCCTGGCGGCACGCTGTCCCTGTGGGGGCGACGGCCGGTCCGATCAACTGCAAATTCGCCTTGTTCACGGTGACAACCTCGTTGTACATTCCGGCACAGACCCTGATCACATCTCCTGGTGATGCCGCAGTAATCGCTGCCTGGATCGAGGTGAAAGGTGCACCCGGACATTGGGCTCCATTGTCATCCACAACGAGTACGGCCTGAGCTGCCTGGCTGGGCACCGCCGAGAATGTCGTAGCCACTGCCACGCCCGCCGCAACGAGGACTGTCTTCTTCATAATCTTCTCCTTGGCTTTCGGTGCAGCCCGCAATCAGGTCGTGCGGCAGCATGGTCGGCTAGGTGGCACATAGCTGGCAGCCGGACTAATGGAATCGCCTGGAGGACTCCATCAGTTATGCAAACCGAACTAAGAGCGGGTAGTTTCCGCTGATCACGAAGCTAGGTGCGCCACGTTAGGTGTGCAAGCGGTAGCACACTGTATGTGTCGCTGAGCAGGCGACGTCGCCGACCCGCCGGGGTGGGCAAGCGGTGTGTCTCAGCTCCGAACGTTGGCGAACGGCGCCGTCCACTGCCGCAGACGATCAGCCGGTTTCCCGCCCTGGCGGACCGAGGGCGGGCTCAGGATCGCCCGCCCGGGGGCGAACGGTCGCTACCGTTATTGGCTGTTCCGCTGTCCCCCCACAGTCCGGGTCAGAACGTCGGCGCCAGCCGCCAACATGGGTGTCACGTACGGCGACGTGCGGCGGGGTCGCGCTCGGCGACGTGCCGGGCGACCGCGTCGATGCCGGGGCGGGCGTACCGCTCCAGGGAGCGGACGGAGGCGTGGCGGGAGCGGGCCAGCAGCATCGGGGTGGACGTACCGTCCTCGGCGTCGTGTGTGAGGGCACTGTGGCGGAGCCGGTGGAGCGTCCAGCCGTCCAGGCCCTCGATGTCGTTGGGTGAGGCCAGCGGATTGGCCAGCAGCCGGGTGTTCTCCTCGAAGATCTCCTCGGCCCGGCGGTAGGAGAGCCGGGCCCGGCCGGTCTCCTCGCACACGTCCAGCGTCGCCGTCCCAGCCGGCGCCCTTCGGTCGGTGAGGAACAGCGGGCCGCGGGCGCGGCGGGCGATCAGGCGGGGCAGCAGCTGGGCGGTGCCGGACTGCCAGTGGATCCACTCCGTCGCCCCGCCCTTCGCGGTGATCTTCCCGCGCTTGTCCTGCGGGTAGAGGTCCTCCACGTTCAGGCACAGCACCTCATCGGCCCGGGCCGTGGACTCGTAGAGCATCTTCCACAAGGTCTTCTCCCGCAGGGCGACCTCCAGGCGCCACAAGGCGGCGATCTGGTTCTCGGCAAGGGCCTTGGTGCGGTCCGGGGGTGCCGGCCGCCGCTCGATGCCGATCGTCGGATCGCCCTCGATCCAGCCCTGGCGCTGCCACCAGCCGATCGCCTTGCGCGCGATGGACAGCTCCCGGTTGACCGTGTCGGCGTCCATCTCGTCCGCCCGCGCCGCCGCCAGCTCGGCCAGGAGCTCTGGCAGTACCGGATCGTCGATCGCGGCGACCGGGAAGACCGGCGGCTTCGCGCCCCGGCGGGCCGGTCCGGTCGGGGCGGGCTCGCCAGCGAGCATCCATCCCCACGTCGTGAGCGAGATCCGGTAGATCCGCGCGGAGGACTTCGCGATGCCCGCACCGGTGAGGTACCGCTCGACCGCCGCGGTGTACGACGCCGGAGGGGCGGACAGGGGCACCACCCGGGCGCGCGGCAGTCGAAGCGCGCCCCCGCTCCCGAGTTCGATCACTGGTTTGATGGTCACGCCCGCCCCGCCCTCCCGGCACTGCCGCAGTAAATGCGTACACCTCGCCCCGGTGGCCGGAATGCCTCGCCGCAGGTCGCGAAGATCACGGTAGAGGCTCCGCCGCAGTAAATCCGGTATTTACTGCGGCACCACCCTGACGAACATCCGGCACCGAAAGTCCGATAAGCAGACCTCGAAACGGAACGGCCGCTACCGCCAACCGCTGCACGGTCGGCCCTCGCACACACCCCGGACCTGAGCATCACGCAGTGCTACACGCCACCTGGCCGTAGCTATACGAGAACTGGGCCGTGGCCGCCGCCGTCCGGGTGGTCCGCGCGAGCGGGCTGCCGAATCGCACCGACGCGATGTTCACCAGCGTCGAGGGCGAGTGGGACGAGGTGATGCCGGTGATCCGGGATGCGATCGAGGCGGTGAAGGCGTACAGCGGCCGGGTGAGCACCGTCATCAAGATCGACGACCGGGCCGGGGTCACCGACGGGCTCACCGGCAAGGTGGCCACGGTGGAGCGGTATCTGGCCGAGGGGTGACGTGCGGGAGCGGGGGGGGGGGGGGGGGGGGGGGGGGGGGGGGGGGGGGGGGGGGGGGGGGGGGGGGGGGGGGGGGGGGGGGGGGGGGGTGGGGAGGGGGGGGGGGGGGGGGGGGGGGAGGAGGGGGGGGAAAGAAACCAACCACGGGCATACCCG
>NZ_JBVJCO010000006.1:49130-200006 GCF_055588525.1 Kitasatospora sp. NPDC041988 | reverse complement strand
GCTGGTGCAGCCGCCACCCGGAGGCCCGGAAGAAGTAGCGGAGGAAGCGCGCAGGGGGGGGGGGGGGGGGGGGGACCCCCCCCCCCCCCCCCCCCCCCCCCCCCCCCCCCCTCGCCGGTCAGCCGGCCGGGGTCGGCTGCGAGCTCTGCCCGGCGCGGTCGGTCTGCCCGGTGTGGGTGTCCCGGGCGGAGGCCCGCCCGGTGAAGAGCCGGTCCAGCGCGAACGGCCCGGAGCCGATCGCCGCGATCGCCAGGAACGCCCAGCAGAACAGCACCGAGGGCTCGCCGCCGTTCTGCAGCGGCAGCAGCGCGTGCTCCTGGTGGACGGTGAAGTACGCGTAGGCCATCGAACCGGAGCAGATCAGCGCCGCGATCCGGGTGCCGAGGCCGGCCAGGACGAGCGCGCCGCCGACGAGCTGGATCAGTGCGGCCCACCAGCCGGGCCACTGGCCGGCCGGGATGGTGCCGCCGCCCTTGGCGCCGCCGAACACGCCGAAGAGCGAGGCGGCGCCGTGGCAGGCGAACAGCAGTCCGACGACTACCCGAAAGGCCGTCAGAACGAGGGGCCGGGCGGCGTCGAGAGCCTGTTGCAGGGTTGTCGGCATGGGTGTGTGTCTCCAGTGGGGAGGGGACGGGAAGCAAGAAGCGGCGGTAAGGGTAACCTCACTGACTGTGTTTGACAACACTCCGTCAAATGGGCCGTACCCGAAGTGACATCCGGGAGCTTCATCCTTTCTTGACCGACCGGTCTCGATATGACTAGGGTTCAGTCATGGCGCGGACCAAGGCATTTGACCCCGACGCAGCCCTCCAGTCGGCTCTCGAGCTGTTCTGGCAGCGCGGCTATGAGGCCACCTCGATGGCCGACCTGGTCGACGGGCTGGGGATCGCCCGTGCCAGCATCTACGCCACCTTCGGCAGCAAGCGCGAGCTGTACCTGCGTGCGTTGGAGCGCTACGGCGAGCAGTGTGATCCGGCTCTGCTCGCCGAGCTGTCGCAGCCCGGCCCGGTGCTGCCGGCCGTCCGCGAGCTGGTCCGACGCTATGCGCGGGAGGCCGGCGAGGACGGGGGCGGCGGGCTCCGGCGCGGCTGCTTCGTCACCAATACGGCGGTCGAACTCGCCCCGCACGACCCGGGCGCGGCCCGCCGGGTGGCGGCGAGCCTCGGTCACCTGGAGACGGCGCTGACCGCCGCCCTGGTCCGCGCCGAGGTGCAGGGGGAGCTGCCCGCGGGGCGCGACCCGCGGGCGCTGGCGCGGATGCTGCTGGTGCTGCTGCAGGGTATCCGGGTGATCGGGAAGGCCGGCGACGGCGCGGCCCGTCTGCACGACGCGGCTGAGCAGGCGCTCAAGCTGCTGGACTGAGCCATCCTGGGCGGCCCTGCGGCCGCCGTTTCCTCCGGTCCTGATACTGGACCGAACGGTAAATATAGTGAGGGGGTTCCGATGATTCCGCTGTCCTTACGGCTGGGCGCTGCCCGGTCGGCTTTCGTCCGGTCGGTCTTTGCGCGGCCGGTCTTCGCTCGGTCGGTCTTTGCTCGGCCGGTCTTCGTCGGGCCGGGCTCGGCGAGGCCGGGGAACACGCGGCCGGCTTTCGTGCTGCTCGGCGCCGTCCAGGCGACGCTGATCTTCACGATCATGATCCTCTCCGTCCCCCTGCCCCTGGTGGCCCGGGAGTTCGGCCTCGGCCCCTCCGGTGTCCTGCTGCTCAGCGCCGCCTACGGACTCTCCTTCAGCTCCCTGCTCCTGCTCGGCGGCCGGCTCGCCGACCGGCACGGCGGCCGCCGGATGCTGCGCGCGGGCCTCCTGCTGCTCGCCGCGGCCTCGGTCGCCTCCGCGGCCGCCCCCACCTTCGCGCTCCTGCTCGCGGCGCGCTTCGCCCAGGGCATCGGCGCCGCCCTCGCCGCCCCGGCGGCGGTCGCGGTCGTGCGGGCGCTCTTTCCCCAACCCGACTCCTACGGAAGGGCGATGGCCACCTGGGGCGGGCTCTCCGTCCTCGGCGCCACCGCCGGCAACCTGCTCTCCGGGGCGGTCACCGCCTGGGTCTCCTGGCGCTGGCTGTTCGCCGTGCCCGTGCTCGTCGCCCTCGCCGGGCTCGCCCTCTCCGGCCGGCTGCTCCCGCCCGCCGGGCCGCTCCGCACCACCTCGTCCGCACTCGACCTGCGCGGCGCGGCCCTCGCCACCACCGGTGTCTGCGGCGCCAGTTGCGGCCTCGTCGCCGCCGGCGAACACGGCTGGCGCACACCCCTCGTCCTCGGCCCGCTGGCCGTCGGAGCGGCCCTGCTGCTCGCCTTCGCCGCCGCCGAACGCCGTACCGCCGACCCGTTGCTGCCGCCCGGCTTCCTCGCCGACCGCCGCCGGGCCACCGCCGTGACCGCCGTCATGGCGACCGCCGCCGGCACCGCCCTGGCCTTCCTTCTGCTCCCGCTCTACCTCCAACAGGTACGCGGCTGGGGCGTGTTGGCGACCTCCGCCGCCTTCCTGCCGTACGCCGCGGTGCTGCTCCTGGCCGGCCGGCTGGCCACACCGCTCACCGCCCGGTACGGCGCCGCCGCCGTCACCGCCGGCGGCCTGGCCGTGGCCGCCGCCGGACTGGCCCTGCTGGCCGGCCTCGCCCCCGGCACCCCGTACCCCACCGGCCTGCTGCCCGGCCTGCTCCTGTTGCCCGCCGGCGCCGGCCCGGCCTTCGCCGGCGCGGCGGTGCTCGCCACCGGCGGCGTCCCGACCGAGCGCACCGGCCTCGCGGCGGGTGTCCTCAACACCGCCATGGAACTCGGCCCCACCACCGGCGTCGCCGCCCTGATGGCGCTCGCCGCCACCCGCCCGACCGTGGTCGGCGGCTACGCCGCGGCCTTCGCGGCCGCCGCGGCGGGGCTCGCCCTGACCGCCACGGCGGTCGCCCTCCTGACCCGATCCACCAGTCCGGAGCGTCAGCTCACGCACACCGAGGAGTACTCATCATGACCACCCGTTTCGCCGACAAGTCCGTCCTGGTCACCGGTGGCGGCAGCGGCATCGGCCGCGCGGTCGCCCTCGCCTTCGCCCGCGAGGGAGCCCGCGTCGCCGTCGCCGGCCGTACGGAGAGCCCGCTCGCCGAGACCGTCGCCCTGATCGAGGCCGAGGGCGGCAAGGCCGTCGCCCTCATCGGGGACGTCGCGAAGAGCGGCGACGCCGCCCGCCTGGTCCGGGAGACCGTCGAGTACTTCGGCACCCTGGACGTCGCCGTCAACAACGCCGGCATCCTCGGCACCCCCGCCCCGCTCGCCGACGTGGAGGAGGAGGACTGGCAGCGCCTGATCGACACCAACCTGACCGGCACCTGGCTCGCCATGAAGCACCAGATCGCCCGGATGCGCGACAACGGCGGCGGCGCCATCGTCAACATCTCGTCCAACCTCGGCACCCACATGCGCCTGGCCGGCCTCGGCACCTACGCCGTCACCAAGGCCGCCGTCGCGACCCTGACCCGCGCCGCCGCCCGCGACCACATCGCCGACGGCGTCCGGATCAACTCCGTCAGCCCCGGCCCGGTCGAGACCACCATGTCCACCCGCCCCGGCGAGAACGCCACCGACAAGGCCGACCGCATGAAGGCCCAGGTCCCCGTGGGCCGCGCCGGAACCCCGGAGGAGATCGCCGCCGCCGTCCTCCACCTCGCCTCTCCCGAAGCCGCCTACACCGTCGGCGCCGACCTCGTCCTCGACGGCGGCGTCACGGCCTGACCCGCCGCCCCCGGGTGAACGGCCGACCGCTGGGGCGGTCGGCCGTCGTCCGAGACGGACCCGCCCGCCCCGCCGCAGTGCGCTCGGCGGGCCCCCGGCCCGCGCTTCGAGTCAGCCGCCTGGCGCCTCGTCCGGGGAGTGCGGAGCCGCCGTCGGCCCCGCACTCCCCGCCTCGGCGGTACCACCGGCCCGCACCGAGCGTTCGAGGGCGTCGGTCAGCCACAGGTGGGACTCGCCGAGCGTGGCCGGGTCGCCGCCGGCCTCGGCCACGAGCCGCCAGTAGCGGCGCATCCGGGGGACGCGGTCGGCGGCCACGTGGGCCAGCAACTGGCCTCTGAACCGCGGGGTGTCGCTGCCGCCGCGCACCGAGGCGTGCGCCGCGACGAACCGGTCGAGTTCGGGGCCCACCCGGGGCGGCTCGCCCGCCCGTACGACGGGCCGGGCCAGCGCGCACGCCTCGCCGATCCCGTTCAACAACTCGGCCTCGTCGGAGACGAGTTCGGCGTTGGCCCGCGCCATGGCCAGCAGGCCGCGGCGCAGCTCCCGGTCGCCGGCCAGGGCGAACAGCTCGGCGAATGCGACCACCTGCGGCGGAGTCGGGTCGGTGGGCGGCTCGGGTACGGCCGTGGTCACGAACGCGGCGAGCATCGTCTCGGAGACCGGGGCGGCCATCGTGCGACGCCAGAAGTCGACCAGCGCGTCGCGGGCGGCGGCCCCGTCCTGCACGGCGGCCAGCAGCTCCAGCCTCGCGGCCCGGTCGGCCGGTCCGGCCTCCTCGACCGCGCGCAGCGAGGCCCGCCGCCAGGCCAGGCCCGCGAGCCGCACGTCGAGCGCGGCCCGCTCGGCCGCGACGACCTCGGCCACCGAGCGGTCGCCGGCGAGCACCTGCCGGACGGCGGGCAGCCCGAGCCCGAGCCCGCGCAGCCGCCGGACCAGGGCGAGCCGCTCCACAGCAGCCCGGTCGAACCTGCGGTGCCCGCCCGTGCTGCGCACCGAGTCGACGATGCCCTCGTCGCAGTAGAAGCGAACGGTCCGCACCGGCAGGCCGGTCAGCCGCGCCAGGTCGCCGATTCCGAGCGTCTCATCGAGCAAAGGCACTTGAACCTCCACCGGACTGGAGGTTCTACCGTACCGGCGTCACCCCCTGGAAGGAGCTTTCGTGATGACGTCGACCCTGGACACCGCACGGCTCGTGGAGGGCCTGCGGGAGCAGACCGCCGGGTTCGCCGGCGTGGTCGCCGGACGGCACCCGGACACCGTGGTGCCCACCTGCCCGCAATGGCGGCTGCGGACCCTCGTCGGGCATGTCGGCCAGGAACACCGGTGGGCGGCCGCACTCGTGCGCACGGGCGAGCAACTGCCCGCCCCCGACCCGCGGCAGGCCGATCCCGGCGCCCCGGACGCGTGGGCCCGGTGGCTGCGCGAGGGCGCGGAGGAACTGATCCGCGCCATCCGGGAGACCGGCGCGGACACCCGGACACACACGGTCGTCGGGCCGCGGCCGGCGGCCTTCTGCCTGCGCAGGATGCTGAGCGACACCTGCGTCCACCACTACGACGCGGCATCCGCGACGGACACCGCGTTCGGGATCGCCGACGACCTCGCGGCCGACGTGATCAGCGAGAACCTGGACCTGCTGTCCACGCCGGCCCTGGCGGCGGCCAGGCCGGCCGTCGCCGAACTGCGCGGCCGGGGCGAGCGGATCGGGTTCCGGCCGACCTCCATGGAGGGCTGGGTGATCACCAGGACGCCCGGGGGCCCGCGGTGGGAGCGCGGGCCGGTCGCGGCCGACGTGGTGGTGTCGGGGGCGGTGGCGGACCTCATGCTGCTCCTCTCCCGCCGCGTCCCCCCGGAGGGTGACCGGGTGGCGGTGACGGGCGACCGCGCGCTGCTGGACCACTGGCTGGCCCGCACGGCGCTGTAGGGCTTGTCTGACAAGCCCGGCGCCGGCGGGACGGTGTCGCAGCGTGGCCGTACTCCGGAGCAGGGCGGCTACGACCGCGCGCCGGAGCGATCCGGCAGGCGGGTGGACAGCACCTGACCCAGGGCCAGCACGCTCAGGCCGAACATCAGGACGCCCAGCGGGACATGGAGCGCCGGCTTGTGTGCGATGCCCAGCACCACCTGCACCGAGGCGAGGACGAGGAAGCCGGACGCGTACAGGATGGGGCGGGCGGGGCCGCCGCCGGGCCGCCACGCCAGGATCGCGGCGAGCACGTACACCATCGAGGCGGCGTACATCACGCGCGCTCCGGCGCTGTGCAGTGTCTCGCCCTGGGACGAGGTCAGCAGCAGTCCGGCGGTGGCCGCCTGGAAGAAGATGGCCAAGGTCTGCAGGGCGATCGCCACCTGCAGGAACGTGACCCTGCTCGGTGCAGCCGTCGTCTGTGTGGCCATGATGCGGTCCCCTCTTCTGCCTCGCGGCGGTGGATCGGTACTGTCTCGCCAGTCCGACGACGCAGGCCCGCGAAATGTGAGGTGAAGCGCTGGCCGGGCAGTCCGGTGCGGTGATTCGTCGAGGTGGCGAGAGCGGACGCGGACGAGAAGAACCAGGGAGCGGTCACAGCCATGCACACCCCATCCGAGACCCGGCCCGAGCCGGGCCTGAGCGTGATCGTCGACGAGCGGCGCCATCTGATCAATCTCGCCTACCGACTGCTCGGTTCGCTGGCCGAGGCCGAGGACGCCGTGCAGGAGACCTACGCCCGCTGGTACGCGATGTCACGGCAGCAGCAGGAGGCCATCGAGTCGCCCGGCGCCTGGCTGACGACGGTGGCCAGCCGCATCTGCCTGGACCTGCTCGGCTCGGCGCGGGTCCGGCGCGAGCGCTACGTCGGCGCTTGGATACCCGAGCCGCTGCCCGACCGCACGGAGTGGTTCAGCGGACAGGCGGGCGGCGGCAGGGCGGAGCCGACCGACCCCGCCGACCGGGTCACCCTGGACGAGTCGGTGAACATGGCCTTCCTCGTCGTCCTGGAGTCGATGACGCCGGCCGAACGCGTGGCGTTCATCCTGCACGACGTCTTCCGGTACCCCTTCGCCGAGGTCGCCGAGATCGTCGGCCGGACGCCCGCGGCCTGCCGGCAGCTGGCGTCCTCGGCCCGTCGGCGAATTCGCGCCGCGCAGGCTCCGGCGGGTCCGACGGCCGGGCAGGCCGGTCTGGTGCGGCATTTCAAGGAGGCGTGGGAGGCCAGGGACATCGAGGCCCTCGTCGGCCTGCTCGACCCTGACGCCACGATGGTCGCCGACGGCGGCGGCCTGGTCGGCGCCGCCCTGCGCCCGGTCGAGGGCAGCGAGCGCATTGCCGAGTACCTGATCCACATCGCCGCGAAGGCCCCGGGGCTGAAGCTCCTGGAGCGGACGGTCAACGGCCGGCCCGGCCTGGTCGCCCAGCACGCGGGTGTGACCGTGACCGTGGCGGCGTTCAGCCTGACCGGCGGCCGCGTCGCTCGCATCTGGGCGGTCCGCAACCCGGAGAAGCTCCGCCCCTGGACGGACAGCGGACAGGCCTGACCCGGCCCCAGGAAGCCGATCGCGCGGTCCGCGCCGGCGCGGACGGAGGTGCTCCGGGGCGTGGGCCTACGCCGAGAGCGCCTCGCCCTCGTCCGGGAGGACGCTGGCGGCGGCGAGGTCGTCGAGGGAGAGGCCGAGCGCGTGGGCGAGGGCGGCGACGGTGAAGAAGGCGGGCGTGGGGGCGCGGCCGGTCTCGATCTTGCGGAGGGTCTCGGACGAGATGCCGGCCGCGGCCGCCACCTCGACCATGCTCCGTGTGCCACGCGCCTCGCGCAGCAGGGCGCCGAAGCGCTCGCCGCGTTCGCGCTCCCAGGGGGTCAGCGGGGTTCTCACCATGTGCCGATACTAATACCGCCGCGATCGTGATAGGTATACCGGTATAAGAATTGGTTGAATGGATCGAGGGGATCAACGGCATGGTCGAGCTCAAGTCGGAGGCGGCACTCGCGGCGATGCGGGAGGCCGGGCGAGTGGTCGCGGACGCACTCGCGGCGGTCGAGAAGTCGGCGGGCGTCGGGGTGAGCCTGCTGGAGCTGGACGAGGTGGCCCGCGAGGTGCTCCGCGCCGCCGGGGCGACGTCACCGTTCCTCGGCTACCGGCCGTCGTTCGCGCCGCTGCCGTTCCCGGCGGTGATCTGCGCCTCCGTCAACGACGCCGTGGTGCACGGCATCCCGGACGGCTACCGGCTGCGGGACGGCGACCTGGTGAGCATCGACTGCGGGGCCGTGCTGGACGGCTGGGCGGGCGACGCCGCCGTCAGCTTCACGGCCGGGATGCCGCGGCCGGAGGACGAGCAGCTGATCGACACCACCCGGCGCGCGCTGGAGGCGGGGATCGCCGCGGCCGTGGTCGGCAACCGGACCGGCGACATCGCCCACGCGATCGCCGGCGTGGCGCGCGGGGCCGGCTACGGGCTGCCGGAGGGGTTCGGTGGGCACGGCATCGGCCGGCGGATGCACGAGGAGCCGCACGTGCCCAACGAGGGGCGCCCGGGCCGCGGTTACCCGCTGCGGCCGGGGCTGGTGCTGGCCATCGAGCCGATGCTCGCCGCCGGCGGCCGGGACGACCACGCGACCGACCCGGACGGCTGGACCCTGCGCACCACCGACGGCACCCGGGCCGCCCACATCGAGCACACGGTGGCGATCACCGAGGACGGTCCCCGGATCCTCACACTGCCGTAGCGCGGGGCTGACGGTTCCTGCCGGGCGCGATCGTCGGGTGCGGCACCGGGTGTTCCGCGGGCCGACCGTGACGGACGTTACCCGCGGTCGACCGGGCGCCCGGAGTAGCGTGCAGGCCATGACGGATCAGGACTTCACGGTGCGGGTCACCGTCCGCGGCTACGAGACCGACACGCAGGGCCACCTCAACCAGGCCGTGTACCTCCAGTACGCCGAGCACGCCCGGTGGGAGCACCTCCGGGCAGCGGGCGTGCGGCAGGCCGACCTGCTGGCCAAGGGGATCGGCCCGGTGGTGCTGGAGACCACGGTCAAGTTCCGGCGCGAGCTGCTCGCGGGTGACGAGGTGGACGTGAGCTGCCGCTTCGTCTGGGGGGCCGGCAAGACCTTCGAACTGGTGCAGGTCATCACCCGGGCGGACGGCGTCCTCGCGGCGGAGGTGACCTGCGTCGGCGGCTTCCTCGACCTGACCGAGCGGCGGCTGGTCGCGGACCCGCGCGAGCCGATGCTCGCGCTGGCGTCGGACCCGGGGCTGCTCGGACTCTGAGCCCGCGAGCGACCGTAGGATCTCCGCCCGGCCCGTGCCGCCTGACCGCTCGCGCCGCACCGTTCCCGCCGCGCCGCTCCTGCTCAGCGCTCCTGCTCAGCGCTCCTGCTCGCCGCTCCTGCCGGTCGCGGTGCCACCCGGGCGGGCGGCCCGGCGGGCGGTTGCCGCCCGATCGGCCGAGGCTTGGACGAGCAGGCGTTCGGCGCGCGGGGACTGGAGGCGGGCGAGGTGATCGGTGGGGTCCACCTGGAGGCGCAGTGGCGTCGGGAGGCGCTGCGGACCAACCTCTGGGTGGTGCCGATGCTGGAGGTGCTGCTCGCCGGGCTGCTCTTCCTGCTCACGTGGTCCCTGGACCGGGCGGCCTACCGGGGCGAGCTGACCCTGCCGACCTGGGTCATCAGCGGCACCGCCGACGCGGCCCGGCAGATCCTCGCCGCCATCGCGGCGGCGCTGATCACCGTCGTCGGCGTGGTGTTCTCGATCATGATCGTGACCCTGACGCTGGCCTCCACCCAGTTCGGGCCGCGGATGCTGCGGACCTTCATCCGGGACCGCACCACCCAGCTGACCCTGGGCACCTTCGTCGGGACGTTCGTCTTCGCGGTGCTGGCGCTGGTGGTGATCGGACCGTCCTCGCACGGCGAGTTCGTCCCGCACCTGTCGATCACCGTGTGCATGGCCCTGGTGCTGGCCGACCTCGGGGTGCTGATCTACTTCATCCACCACATCGCCACGTCGATCCAGCTGCCCCGGGTCATCGCGAACATCGCGGCCGAGCTGTCGGCGGCGATCGAGGCGGGTGCGGGCGAGCCCGCCCCGGGCGGCGATGTCGAGCGGGGGCCGCCGGCGGCCGAACTGCACGCCCGGCTGAACGCCTCGGGGGCGGCCGTGCCGGCGCCGGCCAGCGGTTACCTGCAGTTCGTCCGGCACCGGACGCTGGTCCGGATGGCGACCGGGCTCGACGCCGTCATCCGCCTGGACCACCGGCCGGGGCACTTCCTGGTGCAGGGGCACCAGCTCGCCACGGTCTGGCCGGCGGAGGCGGCGCCCGAGGTGACCCGGAGCTTCGCCCGCGCCCACATCACCGGCCCGACCAGGACGCTCGCCCAGGACATCGCCTTCGCGGTGGACCAGCTGGTGGAGATCGCCATCCGGGCGCTGTCCACCGCCGTGAACGACACCTTCACCACCCTGACCTGCATCGACTGGCTCGGGGAGGGGCTGTGCCGGATCGCGTCCCGCTGGCAGCCGGACCCGGTCCACCGGGACGCCGCCGGGTACATCCGGGTGATCTCCGCGCCGGTGAGCTACGAGCGGCTGGTCGAGCGAGCGTTCGAGAAGATCCGTCAGACCGCCCACGGGATGCCCGCGGTACTGATCCGCCAGCTCGACGCCCTGGCGGAGATCATGGTGGAGACCACGACCGAGGCGCAGCGTCAGGTGTTGCTCCGCCAGGCCGCGATGATCGACCGGTTGAGCGCGGAGTCGGTGGCCGAGCCGGCCGACCGCGAGGATGTCCGCCGCCGTTACCTGGCCGTCCTCGCCGTGTACGCGACCCGCACCGGGCAGCCCTGACGCCCGGTCCGGCGCGTCGGCATCCAGGTGTCCAGGTGTCCAGGTGCCGAGGTGTTCAGGTGTCCAGGCATCCCGGCGCCCAGGTGTCGAGGCGCCCAGGCATCCCGGCGTCCAGCGGTCCGACCGCCCGGACGCCCCGGCACCCGGGCACCGCCGTCGGCGGGCCGGGCGCCGGAGCGCCGGCGACGCGGTGCGCTAGGAGAGCAGGCCGTCGTAGTCGGGGAGCTTGAAGGTCCGTTCGGCGTGGCCGCCCACCAGGTCGGTGGTGTTGTTGCCGACGTTGGCGATGACCGTGTAGCCCTGCTGCTCGACCGCGGTGCGCTGGGCGGTCTTGAAGTCCTGGACCGGCTGGAACAGGTCTCCGAGGTCGCGGCCGTACAGGTCGTCCACCGGGTAGCCGGCGCGCTGGAGGGCGCAGCGGGTCAGCGAGTCGATGAAGTCCGGGCGTGCGGTGATGAAGATCACCGCGACACCGCGCGAGTGCGCGTAGGTCGCCAGCTCCAGCGAGGGGCCGACCGCGGGCTGGCTGAAGGGGTGGAAGTGCGACTGGAGCGTCGTGTTGTCGATGTCGAACACGATCGCCGGTCGGACGGCCGCGCCGGCACCGGAGGTGCGCTGCTCGACGTAGCCGCGGGCCGGGGCGAGGGCCGTGCGGACGTCGGCCAGCCACTGGCTCTCGGTCACCCCCGCCGCGGAGAGTGCGGCCGGGGCCGCGGCCGGGGTCGCGGTCTGCGCGACGACGGGTGCCGGGTGCGCGGGGGCGGCCGCAGCCGGGCCGGCCAGGCCCGCGAGGAGTATGCCGGCCAGAACAACAGGGGCGGCTGCTCTGCCGACCAGTCTCATACCTGCCACCGGGGAGCCTTTCTGTCATGGTGTGGGGAGCCCGCGACGCGACGAACGCGACGCGGCCATGGCAAATCTGGCACACCGTCCGGACGGGCAACAGGCCTATGGCTTACCGGCAGGTAACAATCCTTTGTGCATCCGGCGTGTGAACGCTTCGGGTACCGCGCGGAGCCCGGCGGGTCACCCCAGCAGCCGCAGCCGGGTCGCCGCGACGCCCAGCCGGATGCTCTGGCCCCAGGTGAGTTCCAGCGCGTCCGTCTCGATGCCGTCGCCGAAGGCCACCAGGCGGTCCGACTCGACCGTCAGCACCAGCCGCCGGCCGGCGTCCAGCACCCCGTGCACCCGGTTGGTGCCCGTCGCGGGGGAGGGCCAGGCCTCGCGGACGAACCAGGCGAGCGCGGGCGCGGCCGCCTCGGGCAGGGCGAGCGGTCCGCCGCGCTCCAGCCAGGCGGACCGGCACCAGCCGGTGGCGCCCGTCCCGGTGCCGACCAGCACCCCGGATGAGGCCTGCGGCTCCGGTGACTCCTCGTCGGTGGCCAGCCGGTACCGCGCCGTCTGGTGCCCGGGCTGCCCGACGTACACCTCGTTGAGCGCCAGCAGCCGCTGGGTGTCGTCGGCGACCGCCTCGACCATGGTGCGCTCCTCCAGGTGCCGCGCGCCGCTGCGGGCGGTGGCGGCCGGGAGCAGGGTGGGCAGGGCGTCGGCGCGGTGGCGGACCAGGACGCCGGGGTTGCGGCCCGGGTCGGCGTCGACGCCGATGACCGGCTGGCCGTCGAGGTACTTGGCGACGTTGGCGACCAGCCCGTCCTGGCCGACCACGACCACCACGTCCTCCGGCTCGAACAGGAACCGCGGCAGGTCGGCCCGTTCGACCCGGGTGCGCCGCCAGTCCAGCGGGACGGCGGCCGCGGCCCGGGCGAGCGCCTCGGCCTGCCGGTGGTGGCGCAGCTCGACCTCCGCGACGGACCGGCCGCGCGAGGAGAGGAAGAACGCGGCCTGCCCGGGCGTGCCGTGGTGGGCGAGGAGTTCCTCGTACTCGGTGCGGCGGTGCACCAGGACCGCCCGGGGGGCGAGCGTCACTGCTCACCCGCCGGGCCGGCGAGCCTGGTGAGCAGCCCGGTGAGGAGGTCCGGGGTGACGGTGACGCTGTCGATCCGCGGCAGGTGCTCGGCCAGCCGCATCAGGGCGAGCGCCCGCAGCACGGCCGGGTCGGCCTGCTGGTGGGCGGTGAGCCAGGCGGCCTCGGCGGCGGCCTTGGCGTCGCCGAGCGCCCGGGCGGCGTCGGCCTCCGCGCCGGAGAGGGCCCGGGCGGCTTCGGCTTCGGCGGTGGCGAGCCGGGTGCGCCGTTCGGCCTCGGCCTCGGCGCGGACCTTGTCGGCGACCGCCTCGTCCTCGGCCTGGAGCCGCGCGTTGGCGCCCTGCTGGGTGATCAGCTGCTTCTCCCGCCTGGCCAGTTCGATCTGGTTGGCGAGCTCGTTCTCGGCGATGCCGCGCTCGTGCTCGACGGCGACGGCGCGCCGTTCGAAGGTGGCCCGGTCGGCCTCCTGCTGGACCAGCTCGCGGGCGGGGGTGCGCAGGGCGCGCTCCACCTCGGGTTCGGGGCGCAGGGCGACGACGCGGACGGCGATCACGGCGAGCCCGGTCTCGGTGATCCGCGGTTCGGCGGCGAGCCCGGCGGCCATCCGGTCGCGGACGGTGCTGACGCCGTCGACGAGCGCGGCGGCGAGCGGGGTGCGGGCGAGCAGGCCGAGCGCGTGCTGCTGGGCGGTCTCGGTGAGCAGGGTGGCGATCTGGTCGAGCGGGGCGGCGCGCCAGGCGCCGGTGTCGGGGTCGATGCCGAAGTCGACGCGGGCGGCCGCGGTGGCGGGTTCGGTGATCCGGTAGGTCAGCGTGGCCTGCACGGTGACGTCCTGGAAGTCCGAGGTGCGGGCGTGGAAGAGCATCGCCAGCTCGCGGTCGTCCACCGGCACTTCGGAGAGGGCGGCGGTAAGCGGGCGGAACCAGAAGGCGAGGCCGGCGCCGTCGTGGGCGACCTTGCCCCGGTCGAGGTGGCGGATGTGGGCGGTGGGGACGGCGCGCAGGTGGCGCAGTCCGAGGCGCTTGGTGATGTCGGCCATGAGTGGGACCCCTTTTCGTCACTGCGACGATATTGTGTGGCCGGCAATCTCGTCAAGATGACGAAAAGGGGTCCCGGCCACGCCGCGCGCGTCGTGGGAGGATCGGCGGGTGCTGAGGATGCGAACGAAGACACGGCGGAAGCGGCATCGGGGGGCGGCGCGCGTCTCGGCCGCCCTCACGGTGGCCCTCGCGGTCACCGCCCTCGCCGCCGCCCCGCCCGCCCTCGCGGCCGGCGGCGCCGGGCAGGCGTTCACCATCGGCGACCCGCGCATCACCGAGTCCAGCGGCCTGGCCGCCAGCCTCGCCCACCCCGGCGTCTACTGGACGCACAACGACAGCGACGACGGCCCCTACGTCTACGCTGTCGACTCGCAGGGCCGCACCGTGGCCACGGTCACCCTTCGCGGCATCGAGCCGCGTGACGTCGAGGCCATCTCGCTCGGCCCCGACGGGCGGCTCTACGTCGGCGACCTCGGCGACAACCTCGGCGGCAAGTGGTCCGAGGTGTGGATCTACTCCTTCGCCGAGCCCGCCGAACTGCGCGACCAGTCGGTGGACGTGGTCCGCTACCGGGTCCGCTACGAGGACGGGCCGCGCGACGCCGAGGCGCTGATGGTCCACCCGGTCACCGGCCGGGCGTACATCGCCAGCAAGAAGCAGGGCGGGGGCGGCCTCTATCAGGGGCCGGAGAAGCTCTCGACCGCAGGTATCAACACCTTCCGCCGGATCGGCGACGTCCCCTGGGTCACCGACGGCGCCTTCTCGCCCGACGGCACCCGGCTCGTCCTGCGTGGCTACCTGGCCGCCGAGCTGTACCGCTGGAAGGACGGCGCGCCCGCAGAACTCGGCGCTCTCTCCCCGCCGTTGCAGCGCCAGGGCGAGTCGGTCACGTTCACGGCGGACGGCCGGGCGGTGCTCTACGGCACCGAGGGCAAGGACAGCCCGGTCTGGCGGGAGCCGCTGGGCGACGACCAGCTCCCGGACACCGTCAAGCCACTGCCGTCCCCCTCGCCGTCGGGCGGCGCCGCGGCGGCCCCCGGCCAGGCCGCCGGCTCCTCGCCCTCGGGGGCCTCCTCGGCCACTTCGTCCTCGTCCGACTCCTCCGCGGGTCCGTCGGACCGCGCCCTGGGCGTGGTGTTCGTGCTCGCCGTGGTGGGCGCGGTGCTCGGGTTGCGGAAGAAGCGCCGGACGGACTGACGGGGGTTCACCGCACCCGCCCGGCGCGCCGGAACGGGCGTGGGCGAACGACCCGGTCCGGTACGCGGAGTTGGGGCGGAGGCGTGTCCGACCGGCCCGGATGAGGCGAATCTGTCGCAGATTTGTGACATACCTTGGCCAACACCCGCCCCACGAGCGGTTTTCGTGGACGTAGTGTTCCGGCTATGTCACGGAAGAGCCGCCGCACCGTCTCCCCGGATCAGGGCGACACCTGGATCCCGCGTCCCCGGCGCCGCGAGACGCCGCTCGGCCTGGTGGGCCACGCGGTGAAGTTCCTCGGCTACAGCACGCTCGCCGGCGTCCTGCTGGCAGGCATGGCCCTGCCGGCGGCGGGTGCACTCGGGCTGTCCGCCAAGAGCACGGCGGACAGCTTCGACAGCATCCCGGACGACTTCAAGACCCCGCCGCTGAGCCAGGCTTCGCAGATCTACGACGCCACCGGAGCGCTGATAGCCAAGGTCTACGAGCGCGACCGCACGGTCATACCCGCCGATCAGATGTCACCGCTGATACGCCAGGCGCAGGTGGACATCGAGGACGCCCGCTTCTACGAGCACGGCGCGGTCGACCTCAAGGGTGTGCTCCGGGCCATCACCAAGAACGCCGAGAGCGGCACCGCCGTCCAGGGCGCCTCCACGCTGACCCAGCAGTACGTCAAGAACGTCAACGTCGAGAAGGCCGGCGACGACCAGGCCGCCGTCCTGGAGGCCCAGCGCAAGACCCTGGGCCGCAAGATCCAGGAGCTCAAGTACGCCATCAAGCTCGAAGAGGATCTGACGAAGGACCAGATCCTCTCCAACTACCTGAACATCACCTTCTACGGCCACCAGGCGTACGGCATCCAGGCCGCCTCCCAGCGCTACTTCAGCAAGGACGCCAAGGATCTGACCCTCCCCGAGGCGGCCACGCTCGCCGGGCTGGTGCAGAACCCCACCCAGTACGACCCCAAGTTGCACCCGGTCGCCGCCCAGAAGCGCCGCGACACCGTCATCGACAAGATGGTGGAGAACAAGCACATCACCGCGGACCAGGCCAGGGAGGCGAAGGCGGCCCCGCTGGGCCTGAGGTACAAGGAGCCGCAGAACGGCTGCATCACCGCCAACGCCGGGATGGGCTTCTTCTGCGACTACGTGCGCCACGTGGTCAAGCAGGACCCGGTGTTCGGCAAGAACGCCGCCGACCGGAAGAAGCTCTGGGACCAGGGCGGTCTCAACATCTACACCACCCTGGACCCGCAGAAGCAGGCCGCCGCGCAGAACGCGGTGACCAAGAAGGTGTTCGTCTCCGACCCGGTCTCGGCGGCGATGACGATGGTCGAACCGGGCAGCGGCAAGATCCTGGCGATGGCCCAGACCCGCCCGTACGGCCTGGACCCGAACAAGAACCAGACCGTCGTCAACTACAACGTGGACGCCGCGATGGGCGGCGGCAACGGCTTCCAGCCCGGCTCCAACTTCAAGCCGATCGTGGCCGCCGCCGCACTGGAGGCCGGGCTGCTGCCGACCCAGCAGTACCCGTCGCCGATCCGGATGGACTGGCCGACGATGTCCACCTGCTCGGGCAACTGGAAGAACCTGCAGAAGGGCAAGAAGGAGGGCTCCGTCCCCAACGAGTCGGCCAGCGAGGTCGGCCCGTACCAGCTGAAGCAGGCGATGGCCCTCTCCGTCAACACCTACTTCGTCCAGATGGAGCAGGAGATCGGCCTCTGCCCGGTCAAGCAGATGGCCAACAAGCTGGGCGTCGCCGGCAAGGCCAGCGGCGACCCGCTCCAGGAGCTGCCCGCGCTGGGCCTCGGCACCCAGGAGGTCAGCCCGCTGGTCATGGCGAACGTCTACGCCACCTTCGCCGCCCGGGGCACCTACTGCACGCCGGTCGCGATCAACAAGATCACCACCGTGGACGGCCGGGACGTGCCCGTCACCCCGGTCAAGTGCGGCCAGGCGGTCTCCCAGTCCACCGCCGACGTCATCAACACCGTGCTGCTCGGGGTGACCGAGAAGGGCACCGCGCGCGACCTCGGGCTGGACGACGGCCGGCAGATCGCCGGCAAGACCGGCACCGCCGACGAGAAGAAGGCCGCCTGGTTCAGCGGCTACACCCCGCAGCTCGCCGCCTCGGTCTGGCTCGGCGGCCCTGCCAAGGGCGTGCCGATGAAGGACATCAGGATCGGCGGCAAGTACTACGAGGAGATCTTCGGCGCCACCGGCCCCGGACCGATCTGGGAGATGGCGATGAGCCAGGCGGTCAAGGGCATGCCGGAGGAGGACTTCCAGACCGTCTACATCCCGGACCCGCCGCCCAAGAAGGACCCGAGCACGAGCCCGAGTGGCACCGGTCCGAGTGGCACCGGTCCGAGTGGCACAGGTCCGAGCGGCACCGGTCCGAGCGGCACCGCAGACCCGGGCGGCAGTCGGCCCGAGACCGCGCCGGGGCGGCCCGGCGGCCGGACGCCCCCGCCCGGGCGGCCCCGCAGCGCCCCGCCGACCGACCAGGGCGACGACCACTGAACCCTGCCCGTACGTGACGCTGCCCCGGACCGGCCGACGGTCCGGGGCAGCGTCACGTACGGGCCTCAGCGGCGGCTCAGCTGACGCCCTTGGCGGCCCAGAAGTCCTGCCGGGCCAGGATCGAGGTGTCGGTCTGGTCGGTGAAGAAGCCGTCCACGCCCAGCTCGTAGAGGTACTTGGCCCAGCCGATCGCGTCGCCGTACGCGTTCGGGTCGGTACCGCGGCGGTAGTCCAGCGGCAGGAAGCTGTTCTCGTTGCGCACCGTGTAGGGGTGCAGCAGCAGGTTGGCCGCGTGCGCGTCGCGCACCAGCGTGGTCGGCGGCTGGAGCTTGCCGCTCGCGTCCACCGGCGCTATCAGCTGCGTCGTCGGGCCGATGCCGTGCGCGAAGGAGGCGATCCAGCGCAGCCCCTCCGGCGTCACCAGGTCGGCCACCGTCCGCTTGTCACCGGCGAGCACGAAGTCGTACGGCTGGCTGGTCGCCCCGCTCAGCAGCTGGATCCGCGGGTTGTCGACCAGCTTCGCCAGCCGCTGCAGGCTGCTCGGCTCGAAGGACTGCAGGATCGCCCGCCCGCGCTTGCCCGCCAGGCCGGTGCGGCGCAGCTCGTCCGCGAGCCGCTCCTCCAGGGGCAGGCCGATCGAGCGGAAGTAGCTCGGGTGCTTGGTTTCCGGGTAGAGCCAGACCTCGCGGCCCAGCTCACGCCCGCGCTTGCGCGCGAAGTCGGCCAGCTCGCGGAAGGTGAGGATCTGCCAGCGGCCGTCGTACAGGGTGTTGCGCTGGCGCTGCTGCGGCAGGCGCTCCTTGGCCCGCAGCGTCTTCAGCTCGGCGAGCGTGAAGTCCTCGGTGAACCAGCCGGTGAGCGGCGTGCCGTCAATGGACTTGGTGGCCTTGCGGTCCGCGAACTCGGGGTGGTCGGCGACATCGGTGGTCTCGGCGATGTTGTTCTCGTGCCGGATCACCAGGTGGCCGTCCTTGGTGGGCACCAGGTCCGGCTCGATGACGTCCGCGCCCAGCTCCAGCGCCAGCTCGTACGAGCCGAGGGTCTCCTCCGGACGATAGCCGGGGGCGCCGCGGTGGCCGATGACCAGCGGGTGCGGTAGCCGGTCCAGGCCGGTGCCGGTGCGCACCGGCGGGCGGGTCCCGGCCGGGCGGGCCGCGGCCGCCCGCTCGTCGGAGGCGTCGGGCTGGTCGGCGCCGGGCTGGTCGGAGCCGGGAGCCGCGAACGCGTCCCCGGCGCCGGCGGCCAGCGCGGCCGCGCCCAGGCCGGCGACGCCGGTCGCGCGCAGGAACCGGCGGCGCGAGGAGTCGGTGCCCTGCACGGGCTCTGCCGGGGTGCTGCCATCGAGCGGACGGTACGTCATGGGTGCTCCTTGCCCGCGCTGGTGGCGCGGCGGTGGTGGCCGGGGTGGTGGTGGCCGCGGTGGTGCCGGTCGCGGTGGTGCTCGTCGCCCGCAGACTAGGAGCAGCGGCCCGCGGCCGGGTGGCCTTCGGGCGAACTGCGGGAGAAGTTCCGCTGCGCGCCCGTGCGTTGCCGGGGTCGCACGGGTGCGCACCAGTTGCCCGTCTGAGTACCGGTACTCATGCGGCCGCCGGGCGCCCGGCGCAGGATGGGCCCATGCCGCACACCGTCGTCCTCGGCGTCCCCGCCGTGCTCTGGCCCGCCGCCGGGTACCTCGCGCTCTACCTGGCGTTCGCCGTCGCCGCCGCCCGCGAGCTGCGGGCCGGCACCAGCCCCGCCAACGCGTACCGGCAGTGGACGGTGGCGCTCTGGACGATGCCCGGCTTCCTCCTCGCGCTGACCCTCAACCCGTTTCGCGACGGCACGCCCGCCCGCTTCCACTCCGCCACCGCGGCCGGCGCGGCGGGCAACGCTGCGCTGCTCACCCTCACCGCGCACGCGGCCGGCCTGGGCTGACCCGGCGTGACAGGTCAGAGCTCGGCCAGCAGCTTCCGGCCCTCCGGCCACTCACCGAGGCCGGACGCGGAGTTGAGGTGCCCGTACGCGCCGACCTCGACATAGCGGGCGCCCCACGCCTCGGCGAAGCCGCGGCCGCGCTCCGGGGTGACCCACGGGTCGTCGGTGCTGTTGACCACCAGGGTCGGGAACGGGAACGGCTCCCGCGCCACCGGGCGGAAGCCGAACAGCGCGGGCACGTCGGCGTTGTCGATGTCGGCGGGCGCGACCAGCAGCGCGCCCCGCACGACACCGGTCCGCTCGGCCGGCGCCGAGGCCACCCAGCGGGCCACCGTGGCACAGCCGAGGCTGTGGGCGACCAGGACCACCGGGCCGTCGGCCGCCGCCGCGGCGACCGCGGCGTCCACATTGGCCACCCAGGCGTCCGGCTCCGGGTGGTCCCAGTCCTCCTGCCCGACGCGCCGGAACGCCGGGTCGGCCTCCTCCCAGCGGGTCTGCCAGTGCTCGGGCCCCGAGCTCTCGTAGCCGGGCAGGACGAGGTAGGTGACGTGGTCCGACATCGGTGCGGATTCCCTCCGGGAAGGCGGTGGCGTGGGCATCGTGGAGTTTACGGCCCTGGTGGCGAGGGGGCGTGGGCGGCGGAGCCCCCGCGCGCACAGCCGGGGACAAGCGCGCGCGGGCGCTCACGCGCCGCTGCGCGCCCGGTGCGCCCTGTTGCGTCGGCGGCGGCCGGTACGGGAGGTTGTTCCCGGCCCGCGCCGATCGCCACCGGGGCGGGCCCGCACCATGTCTGACGGTCGATCATGTGAAGGGATGTCGGCGATGACATCGAAGATCCTGCTCGTCACCGGTGACGCCGCGGAGTCGCTGGAGGTGTTCTACCCCTACCAGCGGCTGCGCGAGGAGGGCTATCAGGTCGACATCGCGGCGCCGACCAAGAAGCGGCTCCAGTTCGTGGTCCACGACTTCGTGGACGGCTTCGACACCTACACCGAGAAGCCCGGCTACACCTGGCCCGCCGACCTCGCCCTCGCGGACGTCGACCCGGCCGACTACGTCGCGTTGGTGATCCCGGGCGGCCGCGCCCCCGAGTACCTGCGGAACAACCCGGACGTGCAGCGGATCGTCCGGCACTTCTTCGAGGGCGACAAGCCGGTCGCGCAGATCTGCCACGGCCCGCTGGTCAGCGCCGCCGCCGGGGTGCTCTCCGGCCGCCGCAGCGCCGCCTACCCGGCGCTGGAGCCGGATGTGCTGGCTGCCGGCGCGGAGTACGTGGACAGCGAGGCGGTCGTGGACGGCGTGGTCGTCTCGGCCCGCGCCTGGCCCGACCACCCGGCGTGGATCCGGGCGTTCGTCGAGGTGTTGCGGGTGAAGGCCCCGCTCTCCTGACGTGGCGGGCTTCCCGGGGTGCCCCTCCGCCCCCCTCGGGGTGGAGGGGCACCCCCGGGGGCTCTCGGGGTCGCCTTCGACCTGAGGTGGAGCGACACGCCGGAGAAGGATGAGACCTGGGGCGGAGAGGTTCCGGACCAGGGGCTGACGACCGCTTCGTGCCGGACTGTCAGAGTGTCAGCTGTCAGGACCGGGGCGGCTGTCGGGGGAGTCCGCCCGTTCGATCCGCGGGAGGGCGGCGGCATGGCGGAAGCGGCGTACGAACAGGCGGGGAGCAGGGCACGGGAGCGCGCACCCGAGAGCGGGCGGGTACGGCGACGGCGCGGGCCGGCCGTGCGCGCGGCGGCAGCCGTGCTCGCGGGAGCGGGCCTGGTGGGCGTCCTCGCCCCCGTGGCCGCCGCCCAGGGCGCACCGCCCGCGCCCTACCGGCTGACGGTGACGGATGGTACGGGCTCGGCGGCGGCCGACGCCACGGTTGGCGCCATGGCCGATGCCGCGGCCGATGCCGCCCGGGGCGTCGATCGGGCGGCCCTGGACGCCGCCGTGCGCGGTCTGGTGAGCCCGGGCGGCGCCTCCGCCACGCTGGGGCGGGTCAGCGAGCACGGCCGCACCGTCTGGAAGGGCGCGGCCGGCACCGCCGACCTCGCCACCGGAGCCCCGGCCTCGGCCGACGGCCGGTTCCGGATCGGCAGCGTGACCAAGACCTTCGTCGCGACGGTGGTCCTCCAGCTCGTCGCCGAGCACCGGCTCGGCCTGGACGACCTGGTCGAGCGCCACCTGCCCGGCCTGGTGCCGGGCGGTGGGCGGATCACCGTCCGCCAACTGCTCGGCCACACCAGCGGCCTCGCCAACTACACCGACGACCCGGTCTTCTCCTTCGAGGAGGACTCCGCCGCCCTGCAGCAGTGGCTCGACACCGGCCGCTGGCGTTCGTACTCGCCGCAGGAGCTGATCGGCATCGCCGCCAAGTACCCGCCGTACTTCGCCCCCGGGCAGGGGTGGCACTACTCCAACACCAACTACATCGTCGTGGGGCTGCTGATCGAGCGGCTCACCGGCCGCAGCTGGGCCGACGAGGTGGAGCGCCGGATCATCCGGCCGCTCGGGCTGACCGGCACCTCGATGCCGGTCAACTCGCCCTTCGTCCCCGGCCCGCACGCCCACGGTTACTACAAGCTCGCCACCGGCCCGGCGGACGCCACCCTGCTCAACCCGAGCATGGGCGGCGCGGCGGGCGCCGGGATCTCGACCACCGCCGACCTCACCAGGTTCATCTCCGCCCTGCTCGGCGGGCGGCTGCTCGGCCCGGCCGAGCTGGCCGAGATGAAGCGGACCACCCCCCAGAGCGGGCCCGCCGAGTACGGCCTGGGGCTCCAGCGGACGGCGACGCCGTGCGGCGAGTTCTGGGGCCACGGCGGCGGCATCCCGGGCTACAACACTCTGCTGTACGGAGCGGCCGACGGGAGGCGGCAGTTCGCTGCCTCGATCAACCCCTACGACATGTCCGACCTGCCCGCCACCAACGCCGCCTTCGAGACCCTCGTCGCCACCGGCACCTGCGGCGGCCGCCCGCCGGCCACCGCCCGGCCGCTCACCCTGCCCGCCACGGCCGGCATACCGTCGGCCGCCGGCCCGGCCGTCCCGCTGCTCGACTGAGCTCGAACGAGGGGGAGCGCCGGTCGGGCCCGGGGCCAGGGGTGCGATCATGACCGCCACACGATGGCCGGGCGTCAACAGGAGGACGAGACATGGCAGAGCCGCTGATCGCCGCAGTCGGGGGCCGGGTGCCCTCCGTCGACCCGTCGGCGTTCGTCGCGCCGAACGCGGTGGTGGTGGGCGATGTGACGGTCGCCGCCGGGGCGAGCGTCTGGTACGGCGCGGTGATCCGCGGCGACGCCGAGTCGATCACGGTCGGAGAGGGGAGCAACATCCAGGACAACTGCACCCTCCACGCGGACCTGGGCTTCCCGCTGGTCATCGGCGAGCGGATCTCGGTCGGGCACAATGCCGTCCTGCACGGCTGCACGATCGAGGACGACGTCCTGGTGGGGATGAACTCCACGGTGCTGAACGGCGCCCGGATCGGCTCCGGTTCGCTGGTCGCGGCGGGCGCGGTGGTGCCGCAGGGCATGCAGGTGCCGCCGGGCTCGCTGGTGGCCGGCGTCCCGGCCAAGGTCCGGCGTGAGCTGACGGAGGAGGAGCGGGCCGGGATCAAGTTCAACGGCGAGGGCTACCGCCTGCTGGCCGACGGTCACCGGGAGATCGTGCCGGTCGAGCGCCGGGCCGAGTAGCGCGGGGGCCATGGCGAGCCGGCGTACCGGCCCCGCCGGCTCAGGCGGGCACGCTCGCCCCGGTGCGCTCCGTCCGCCCGGCCGGGGCCGGCGAAGCCGCGTCGTCCGGCCTGGCAATCCCGTCCGGCCCTGCCACCTCGTTGGGCCCGGCCGCTCCTGCCACCCCGTCCGCTCCTGCCACCCCGGCCACCCCGGCCGGCGCGGGCCCCGCAGCCCCCGGGCGCCGGCGGTCGGCGGCCCAGGCGACCAGGGCGATGGTCGCTCCCGAGGCGGCCAGCCCCGAGCCGACCAGCGTCGGCGAGGTCCAGCCGAGCCCGGCGTCCAGGGCGAGGCCGCCGAAGTAGGCGCCCTGGGCGTTGGCCAGGTTGAACGCGCCCTGCACCGTCGCCGAGGCCAGCGTCGGTGCGCTGCGCGCCTTCTGCAGCACCAGGGTCTGCACGGCCGGGACGATCGCGAAGCCGAACAGCCCGATCAGCACCACCGTGACGGCGGCCGACCACGCGGCGTGGGCGGTCACCGCGAAGAGCGCCAGTGTGGCGGCGGAGAGGAGGAAGGCGGCGCAGACGGTCGGCCGCAGCGCACGGTCGGCCGCGAACCCGCCCAGCACGTTGCCGATCGTCATTCCCACGCCGAACAGGGCCAGCACCAGCGTCACCGAGCCGGTCGCGTACCCGGAGACCTCGGTGAGCAGCGGGGCGATGTAGCTGTAGCAGGCGAAGAACCCGCCACAGCCGAACACCACCGTGGCCAGCGCCAGCCAGAGCTGTCCGCTGCGGAACGCGCTCAGCTCGTGCCGGAGCCCGGACTTCGCGGGGGAGGGCAGTTCCGGTACCAGCCGGGCGATGGCGACCGTGCCGGCCGCGGCGATCGCGACCACCACCAGCATGGTCGCCCGCCAGCCGAGGTGCTGGCCGAGCAGGGTGGCCGCCGGCACTCCGATGATGTTGGCGACGGTCAGGCCGGAGAACATCACGGCGACGGCCCGGGCCCGCCGGTGCGGGGCGACCAGCTCGGCGGCCGCGACCGCCCCGGCGCCGAAGAACGCCCCGTGCGGCAGGCCGGTGATCAGCCGGGCCGCGGCCAGCGTCCAGAAGTCGGGTGCGACCGCGCAGAGCAGGTTGCCGGTCGCGAACAGGCCGGCCAGGGCGACCAGCACCGCCTTGCGCGGCCGTCCGGCGGCGAGCGCGGTGAGCAGCGGGGCGCCGATCACCACGCCGATGGCGTAGGCGGAGATCAGCCACCCCGCCTGCGGTATGGAGACGTGGAGGTTGTCGGCCACCTGGGGGAGCAGCCCCATGGCGGCGAATTCGGTGGTGCCGATGGCGAACGCGGTGACGGCCAGGGCGACCAGCGCGAGTGGCAAGGCGGGACTCCGGGGTGACGCCCGCACGAGGGCAGGGCGGAGCGGTCGTCGGCACGGTCGTCGGGCCGGCGGGAGACGGGAGGGGAGAGCTGGACGGGAGAGCGGGAGGGAGCGAAGGAGGGCAGGGGCGAAAGGGATTAGTTCGTCCGAAATCCTAATCCGATCGGATGACGACCCCGAGTGGTCTCCATGTCGGAACGGTTAAGGACGGGGGTCGCCAGCCGGGCCCCCGCGCGCGAAACTGGGGGCATGTGCCGCAGTATCAAGACGCTGAGACCACCCGTGACGCCCGACGCCTCCGAGGAGGACTACCGAGCCGCCGCGCTGCAGTACGTGCGGAAGGTGTCCGGGTTCCGGGCCCCGGCGGCGCACAACCGGGAGGCCTTCGACCGGGCCGTGGACGCCGTCACCGAGGCGACCGCCAGGCTGCTGGCCGAGCTGGAGGTGCGCGGCGCGCCCACCCGGACCGCGCAGGCGTCCGCCTGACCGGGCGGCGACAGGAAGCGGCCGGCCGCATCGAGGCCGGCCCCCCACCAGCAGGAACAGGAGGTCGGCGATGAGCCCCGCGGACCGTTACGCACTCACCTTTCCGGGCACGCCCGGCACCCAGGCCCCGCAGGACGTCGTCGTGGTCATCCGGACCAGCGCGACCGGCCCCGGCGGGCACCCTGTCTACGAGGACGCCAGCGGCATCGTCCGGGCCGAGATCAGCGACTCGGGCGAGGTCCGGATGCTCGCCAGCGGCGGCCACCAGTCCCCGCACTTCCCGGTCCACGCCCAGCCACTTCCGTAACGCCCCCGGCGGCGCACTCGGCCGCTGGGCTGCGGCAGGGCACGGCCTCAACGCCCTCTCCGCGCACACGTCCGCCGGTCCACGCCCAGCGGCTCCCGTAACGCCCCCCGGCGGCGCACTCGGCCGCTGGGCCGCGGCAGGGCACTCGCCCCGCCGGGCATCGGCCGGACCTCTCCCACGGCGCGCGGCCGTCCGGCAGAATCGCCGCATGACCACAGCACGCTGGCAGGGCACGGTCATCGCCGAGAGCGATGACACCACCGTCGTCGAGGGCAACCACTACTTCCCGGCCGAGTCGGTCCGCGCCGAGTACCTGCGGCCGTCCGACACCACCACCCTCTGCGGCTGGAAGGGCACCGCCGAGTACTACACCCTCCACGTCGACGGGGAGGTCAACCCCGACGCGGCCTGGTACTACGCCGACCCGAAGGCCGAGGCGGCGCACGTCCGCGGCCGGGTCGCCTTCTGGCGCGGGGTGGAGATCACCGAATAGCGCGTACCGCCGCGCCCCACCGGGTACCGGCACTGCATGGCAATATTCAGGAAGCCGGGACGCTCCGGGCAGCCGGAGCCGACCCCGGAGCATGTGGCCGAGGAGCTGGCCGAGCTGGTCGAGGAGCTGGAACAGCCCCCCGTCGGCCCGGCGGAGGGCGGTCCGGCCCAGCAGGTCGCCGAGTACGGGGGCGAGCGTGGCCGACGCCGGGGCGCGGAGCTGGTCGCCTCGGTCGCCAAGCTGCTCGGGGCCGGCAGCCGGACCGCCGCCAAGGGCGCCGCGTACGGTGGCCGGGCCATGGCCGACCAGCTGATGCAGGCGGCGCCGCGCATCCCGGTCCGCAACCTCGCCACCCTCCGGGCTCAGCACCCCACGGCCGCCGACGCCGACAAGCTGGCCGAGCTGCTGATCACCGGCGCCTGTCGCGCCTCCGCCGCGCTCGGCGCCGGCGTCGGGGCGGCGGCGATGCTGCCCGTGCCGCCCGCGATGCCGGTGGAGATCGTCGCCGAGACGCTCGCCGTGGCAGCCGTCGAGATCAAGCTGATCGCCGAGCTGCACGAGGTCTACGGCGTGCCCGCCCAGGGCACCGTCACCCAGCGGGCGTCCGCCTACGTCGCCGCCTGGGCCAACCGCCGGGGCATCGATGCGACGCTGCTGGTGAAGCCGGCCGGGTTCGCCGCGATGGCGCTCGGCGCGGAGGTCCGCCAGCAGGTCCGCAAGCGGCTCACCCGCAGTACGCTGCGCCGTCTGCCCTCACTCATCCCGTTGCTGGTCGGCGCGGGCATCGGCGCCACCGTCAACCGGCGCGACACCCGCAAGGTGGCCCGCGAGGTCCGCAAGGACCTGCGCTCCCGCCACTCCACCGACGGCGCCTACTGGTCCGCCGCCGCGCCGGCCCTGCCGGGCGAGACGGCTCCCTGAGGGAGACCCGGCGCGGCGCCACGCCCGTCGGCGGCCGCGACCGCGGCCGGGCTGCCCGAAGCCAGGGAAGAGGCCCGGGCAGCCCGGCCGACCCCGGTGGCAGCCCAGGCCGGGCCAGGGCGTCGGCCGACCCGGCCGGGCCGGGGCCCGGAAGTACGCCGGGTCAGATGCCCGGCGCCTGCGGGGCGGCGGCCCCGCGACCGGCCTTGACGGCGTTCACCATGGCCTGGTGGATCGCCCGGGCGGTGATCTCGTCCGCCGCCGGCACGGGGCTGCCGGAGACGGTGTACCAGTCCAGCGCGCCGGTGTACTGAACGGTCAGGCGGGCCTCGCCGTCCACCCACGTGGTGTGCACGGTGAGGTCGCCGGAGATCGGGCCGACCTCCGCGGTGGTGACCCCGCCGGGCCCGCTGATGATCGACTGGGTGGTCCAGGTGGCCCAAGACATCCGCGGATCCCCGGGCGGCCCGCCCTGCGCCGCTGCTGCGCCCTGCTGCTGCTCGCTCATGCGCCCATCCTCCCCCGCCGGTCCGCCGCCGATGCGGCAGCGACACCCGCGGTCGCGGAGACCGCCCGTGCACCGGGCGGCCTCGTGGAAACTCGTTCGTCGCGGACGGTCAGCTGCGTGCCTCGGGTTCGTCCAGGGGCTCGCCCTCCGCCTGCGAGGTGTCCTGCGCGTGCAGGTTCTGCATCGAGGTGATGCCCTCCTCGGGGTCGGCGGCGCGGACGTCCTCCTCGCGGTCGACGCTCACCTCGGACCGTGCGCTCATGTCGGTCATCGTCGGGCTCCGTCTCCTCGGCCGGACCGGGCACGCCGGGTGCGCCGTGGTGCGGGTGGCGCCGGGCGGGCGCCGGACCGGGTCTCTGTCTCGCCCTTCCAGCCTGCCCCCGAGCCCGCCCCGGGGCCAACCGGTTCCGGACATTCGCCCGGCCCACCGCCTCCGCACGCCGTCGGCCCCGCGCGGTCGACCCCGCGCCCCGTCTCACCAGGTGACCGGCAGCTCCCGCAGACCGTGGATGAGCGCGTTCGAGCGGAAGGCCGGCTCGTCCTCCGGGGCCGCGAGCCGCAGGCCGGGCAGCCGGCGGAACAGCGTGGCGAGCGCGATCTGCAGCTCGGCCCGGGCCAGCGGCTGGCCCAGGCACTGGTGCACGCCGAAGCCGAAGGCGAGATGGCGCCGGGCGTCCCGGTCCACGTCCAGTTCGTCCACGGGCCGGGTGCCCGGGGTGCCGAACAGCTCCTCGTCCTGGTTGGCGGTGGAGAGCATCGCGATCACCCCCTCACCGGCCCGGATCAGGGTGCCGCCCAGCTCGACGTCCTCCACGGCGAGCCGCGGCAGGCCGGTGTGGACGATGGTGAGGTGGCGCAGCAGCTCCTCCACGGCCCCGGGGACGGCCGCCGGGTCGGCCAGCCGGGCCGCCTGCCCGGGGTCGCGGAGCAGCAGGAGCGTGGAGAGCGCGATCATGTTGGCGGTGGTCTCGTGCCCGGCGAACAGCAGCAGCAGGCCGGTCGAGGCGATCTCCCGGAGCGAGAGGTCGTCGCGGGCGACCAGCCGGCTGAGGATGTCGTCGCCGGGCCGGTGCCGCTTCTGCGCGGCGAGGCCGCCGAGGTAGTCCAGCATCTCGTCCTGGGCCCGGGCGACCTCGTCCCGGCCGGTGGTGGTGCTGATCAGCACCCGGCTGAGCTCCTGGAACACCTGCCGGTCCTCGTAGGGGACGCCGAGCAGCAGGCAGATCACCAGTGAGGGCACCGGCAGGGCGAAGCGGGCGACGAGGTCCGCCGGACCGTCGTCCTCGGTCATCCGGTCGAGGGCCTCGTCGACGATCTGCTGGATGCCGGGGCGCATTGCCTCCACCCGCTTGACCAGGAAGTCCCCGGTGACCATGCGGCGAAGCCGGGCGTGCTCGGGGTCGTCGAGGCGGAGGAAGCTGGGGTTGGCGGCGGCGAGCTCGCGCCGGCCGGGGACGAGGCTGGGGAACTCCGGCCGGCGGACGTCGGCGCTGAACCGGTGGTCGGAGAGCACCGTGCGCACCTCGCGGTAGCCGGTCACCAGCCAGCAGGAGGAGCCGTCCAGCAGTTCGGCGCGGGTGACGGAGCCCGTGCGGGCGGCCTCGGTGTAGACGGGCGGCGGGCTGAACGGGCAGCGGCTGTCGTGGGGGGCGGGCAGCAGCGGGGCGGAGGCAGGGGCGGTGGGCATGCTCGTCAAGGTGGGATCTCCTTGCGTGGCAGGTGGCAGGTGGTAGCTGAGGGCCGCCGGTGCCGGCAGGCAACCGGTTCCCGGTGGCCGGCGTCCGGCAGTCGGCGGAGCGGGCCGGCGGGCGGGCGCGGGTGCGGTAGCTACGCGCCGTGGTCGGCCTCGGCGACGGTGATCGCGCCGCCCGGGCAGAGCTCGGAGGCGAGCCGCACGTCGGTGTGGCTCGCCGGTGGCAGGACGGTCAGGCGCAGTCTCACCAGGCCGTCCTGGTCGTCCTGTTCGAAGACCTCCGGCACGGTCAGGACGCACTGGCCGGAGCTGCAGCAGCGGTCCGGGTCGACGCTCACCTGCATGTACGGACACCTCTCATGGTGTGGCACCGGATCACCCGGGCCGGCCGCCCCCCGCAGTCGTTGTCAACCTAACCGCAGCTCTGTCGCACACGAAGAGTGCGTCGCCGCTTTCGCGCAGAATGGCCGATTCGCTCCGATGAGGAAAGCCCTTGCTGCGGACGAGGTTTGAGAGATCGTCAGTACAGGTGTGCGGGCGGTGACCTGCCGCTCAGAGTCCCTCCGCGGCGGCGATCTCCCGGAGGGTGGCCACGGTGTCGGCCTCGGCCGCGCTCTTGTCCGGCCGGTAGCGGAGCACCCGGGCGAACCGGAGGGCCAGCCCGGCGGGGTAACGGGGGCTGCGCTGGACGCCGTCGAAGGCGATCTCCACGACCAGTTCCGGCCGTACCCGCACGGTGTACGAGTCGCGTTCGACCTCGCGGGCGAGGAGTTCCGTGGTCTGCCAGGCGAGCGTCTCGTCGGTCAGTCCCTTGAAGGTCTTGCCGAGCATCACCCAGGGGCCGAGCCCGGGCTCCCCGGCGGCCCGGGCGCCGAGGTGGAGGTTGCTGAGGAAGCCGCGGCGCCGGCCGCTGCCCCACTCGGCGGCCAGCACCACCAGGTCCAGCGTGTGCCGGGGTTTGACCTTGACCCACCCGGCGCCGCGCCGGCCGGCCGCGTAGCCCGCCGCCGGGTCCTTGGCCAGCACGCCTTCGTGCCCCAGCGCCAGGGTCTCCCGGAAGAAGGCCAGTGCCTGCTCCCGGTCGCCGGTCTCGGTGTGCGCCACCCGCAGGCCGGCGGGCACCGACTCGGCCAGGGCGGCCCAGCGCTCCCGGCCCGGCCGGTCCACCAGGTCCTCGCTGTCACGGTGCAGCAGGTCGAAGAAGTAGGCGCTGAGCGGCACTTCGGCCCGCAGCCGCTCCGGGTCCTGCCGGGAGGCGGTCCGCGCGGCGGTCTCCTGGAACGGGCGCGGGCGCCCGTCCGGGCCGAGTGCGATCGCCTCGCCGTCCAGCACCGCCGAGCGGACCGGCAGGGCGAGCGCCGCCTCGGCCACCTCGGGCACCCGGGCGGTGATGTCGTCCAGGCTCCGGGTGAACACCGCGACGTCCCGGCCGTCCCGGTGCACCTGGACCCGGATGCCGTCGAGCTTCCACTCGAGCGCGGCCGGCCCGATCCGGTCGAGGGCGGCCGCGACGTCCGGCGCGGAGGCGGCCAGCATCGGCCGGACCGGGCGGCCCACCTCCAGCCGGAAGGCGTCCAGTGCCGCCACCCCGCCGGTCAGTGCCGCCTCGGCGACCGCACGGGCCGAACCTCGGAACATCAGCGCCCGGCGTACCGCCGCCGCCGGCACCCCGGCGGCCTGGGCCACGGCGTCCGCCACCACCGCGTCCAGCGCGCCCTGTCGCAGCTCGCCGACCAGCACCGCCCGCAGGAACGCCTGCTCGACATCGGTGGCCCGCTCGAACAGCCCGGCCAGCAGCCGGCGGCGCTCGGCCTGCGCGCCGGTGCCGTGCACCCCGGCGATCGCCTCCAGGCTCCGCTCGGCCTCCCGGACGCCCAGCGAGGGCTCGGCGGCGGGCGGCGGCAGGTCGCGCAGGGAGGCCGGGCCGATGCCGGTGCGCAGCCGGTGCGACTCGCCGGACACCAGTGCCACCGCCGCGGGGGCCTCGCCCGGGCCGAGCTCGCGCAGGCAGTCGGCCAGCAGCGTGATCTTGACCCGGCGGCCGGGCTCGCCCGCCACGGCGCGGGAGGTCTGGGCCAGGTGACGGAGCAGCATACGGGGCTCCTCGGGGGTGGGGGTACGGGTGTGCCGGGCCGGACGTGTCAGGGCGTAGGTGCAGGGCGTGCGCGGGCTCCAGCATCGGTGACCGGGCCCGTCCCCGACCACAGGACACGCGTTCGCGGGCGGCCCTCGGGCTGCGCCGCTCTGTAGCGAAGCCCGCGGTGATGTTGTCCGCGACGTCCATCTGCGGCGACCCGATGGACCGTCATGCTGGCGCGATACCGCGCGTGGTGCACCCGCCGCGCGCCGACCGTGGTCCCATCCGACACCTGGAGGCCGAGATGACTGCCCAGACCGCCACCGCCACCACCGCCGCTACGAGCGCCGTCACGAGCGCCGTCACGAGCGTCGCCACGACCCCGGCCGCGACCGCCTCCGTGACTGGCTCCGCGACCGCCTCGGCTTCCGGCTCCGCCGCCCGCTGGAGCGTCGGCGCGCCCGAGAGCGGTGACTTCGCCTTCTGGCGCGAGCTGTTCCGGGGTTACTGCGCGTTCTACCGCGTCCCGATGCCGGAGGAGAAGGCCGAGCTGGTCTGGTCCTGGCTGACCGATCCGGCGCACGAGCTGGACGGCCTGCTGGTCCGCGACACCGACGGTACGCCGGTCGGGCTGGCCCACTACCGCCCGTTCTCCCGGCCGCTGCACGGCGCCGTCGGCGGCTTCCTGGACGACCTGTTCGTCAGCCCGGAGGCGCGCGGTGGCGGCGCGGTGGACGCGCTGCTCGCCCGGCTGCGGGAGATCGCCGCCGAGCGCGGCTGGAACGTGGTGCGGTGGATCACCGCCGACGACAACCACCGGGCGCGCAGCAAGTACGACCAAGTCGCCACCCGGACCATGTTCGTCACCTACGACATGGCGCCGGACGAGGCCTGACCGAGCGGCCCGCAGGGGGCCCCGCCACGACAACCCGCGGCGAGGGCCTGCAACGACGGCCCGCCACAGGCCCCGCCGCGCCGGCCCGGACCGGGGCCGGAGCACGCCCCCGACCCGGGGGTCGACCGGGAGTCGGAAATTCGTTCGTGTTTTCTGTTATCGGCCCGCCGCCACGAGGTCTCCCAAGTGTCGGCACCCGTACCGGCCGACCCGACACAGGAAGCGTGCCCAGGTGAACAGCGAAGACAGGACGACCATCCTTCCCGCGTCCGGCCACCGCGCCGCGGCCGGCGGCCGTGCCGCGCGCCGTGCCGCCGACCGGCGTCGGGGCCGCCGCGGCCGGGGCGTCGGCCCGGTGGCGGCCGTGGTCGCCGCGGTGGCCGGCACCGGGGTGCTCGCGGCGCTCGCCGGCGCGGGGTACGCCGTCTACGGCGGGGCCGGGAGCGACCGGGACGGGCAGGCCGCGGTGGCCTTCGAACCGCAGATCGCGGCGGAGGCCGGCGACCACGAGGGCATCCAGATCCCCGGCGCCGGCGGATTCGACCCGACCCTCGCCGCGGCCGGCGGCAGCCCGGCCGCCACCGAACCGGCCCACGCCGCCTCCGCCTCCGACTCCGCCAGCGCCACCCCGACCACGGCCGCTCCGACTCCCTCGGCCACGGGCTCCGCCAAGCCCACCGCGACCACGTCGAGCCCGGCCGCGTCCGCCAAGCCGAGCTCCGGCGCCTCGTCGAGCAGTGCCGCCAAGGCGTCCGCGAGCACCACCGCGACCCCCGGCCGGACCGGCGCACCCGCCCCGGCCACCCCGGCGACCGGCACCGCGGCCCAGTACGCCCAGCAGGTCGTGGACCTGGTGAACGCTCAGCGTGCCGAGCACGGCTGCGGCCCGCTGACCGCCGAACCGCGGCTGGCCACCGCCGCCCAGGGCCACAGCGAGGACATGGCGGCCCGCAACTACTTCGACCACGCCAGCCCCGAGGGCTACCACGCCGACCACCGGATCGAGGCCACCGGCTACCGCTGGAGCAGCTGGGGCGAGAACATCGCCCGCGGTCAGAAGGACCCGGCCGCCGTGATGGACGCCTGGATGAACAGCCCCGGCCACCGCGCCAACATCCTCAACTGCTCGTTCAAGGAGATCGGCGTCGGGGTGAAGACCGGATCCGGCGGCCCCTGGTGGACCCAGGTGTTCGCCTCGCCGTCCTGACCCCGCCGGATCCACTGCCGGCCCCGCCGTCCTGACCCCGCCGGCACCGCTGGCGACACCACTGCCGGCCCCTCCGGGCGGGCCGCCGGACCCCCGCCGGGCGGCCGGCCCCGACCCCCGTTTTCCGAATCCGCGCGAATTGTTGTTATCTAAGCATTCCCCGGAGGTCTCCGAGGAGGCAGCGGCGGACGGATGACGGCAAGGCGGAGTGCGGACCCATGAACGTTGACGTGCAGAACCGCACCGGGACGACCCTGGTGCTGGCGGCCCAGGCGGGCGACCGGCAGGCTCAGGAGGCGCTGGTCGCCGCCTGGCTGCCGCTGGTCTACAACGTCGCCGGGCGCGCGCTGAACGGCCATGCCGACGTGGACGACGTCGCGCAGGAGACCATGATCAGGGCGCTGGACGGCCTCGACGGGTTGCGCGACCCGGAGTCGTTCCGCTCCTGGCTGGTCGCGATCACCATGAACCAGGTCCGCCGCCGCTGCACCGGCCAGCAGCAGAGCACGGTCGGCGGCCTCGACGAGGCTTGGGAGCTCGCCGACCCCAGGGCCGACTTCACCGACCTCACCATCCTGCGGCTCGGCCTCTCCGGGCAGCGGCGCGAGGTCGCCGAGGCCACCCGCTGGCTGGACCCGGACGACCGCGAGCTGCTCTCCCTCTGGTGGCTGGAGGCCTGCGGCGACCTCACCCGGGCCGAGCTGGCCGAGGCGCTCGACCTGACGCCGCAGCACACGGCGGTCCGGGTCCAGCGGATGAAGAAGCAGCTGGAGGCCGGCCGGGTCGTGGTCCGGGCGCTCACCGCCTACCCGCGCTGCCCGGAGCTGGAGGAGCTGACGGGGGGCTGGGACGGCACCCCGAACTCGGTCTGGCGCAAGCGCATAGCCCGGCACATCCGCAGCTGCGCCGCCTGCGACGGGCTCGGCCGCGACCTCTTCCCCGCCGAGGGCCTGCTCGCGGGCCTCGCGCTGGTGCCCGTTCCGCTGGACTCGCCGGTCGCGTTGTCGTTCCAGGCCACAGCCGCCACGGTGACGCCGGGCAATGCCGCGAACGGCGGAGCGGCACACACCGGTGCCGCGAACGGGGGCGCTGCCAATGGGGGTGCCGCCAACGGGGGTGCCGGCACCCCGGCCGACCCCACCGGCGGCGGGAACGGACCCTGGAGCGCCCTCACCCGGGGGAAGGCGGTCGTCGCGGGCGGCGCGGTCACGGTCCTCGCCATCGCGACCCTCGCCCTGGTCTGGCCGCAGCACTCGCAGCCCGAACCGGCCACGCCCGAACCGACCGCCCCGGCCGCCGCTCCCGACCTCGTCCCGGCGGCCGCGATACCCGCGCCGCCCGCACCGGAGCCGTCCGCGACGCCGACGCCCCCGGTGACCGCAGCGCCGGCGCCCATCGAACCGCCGCCCACCGAACCGCCGCCCACTGCTGCCCCCGCGCCGTCACCGACCGCGGCCCGCCCGACGGCCACGCCGCCCAGCCCGGAACGCCAGCTGGTGGACCTGGTCAACGCCGAACGAGCCAAGGCCGGTTGCGGCCCGCTGCGGATCGACCCGAAGCTGCACACGGCGGCCCAGAAGCACGCGGACGACATGGTGGCCCGCAACTTCTTCGACCACGTCAACCCGGACGGTGCCCGCGCCGACGCCCGCCTGAGCGCCGCCGGCTACCGCTGGTCGCAGTGGGGCGAGAACCTCGACCGGGGGACCAGCGCCCCCGCCACCGTGTTCTCCCGCTGGATGGACGGCGGGATCCACCAGTCCAACATGCTGGACTGCGCCTTCAAGGACGTCGGCGTCGGCGTCGCGACCGGGCCCGCGGGCCTCTACTGGACCCAGGACCTCGGCGCCCCGCTCGGCTGACGTGCACCCCCGGCCGTGACGTCCGGCCGTGACGTCCGGCCAGACGTCACGGCCGGGGACCTGCCGCGGGCTCACCCGCGCAGCCGGTCACATGTGGTCAGCCGGGCAGCCCGACCAGGCCGTCCGCCTGACCCGTCACATAGCCCGTCGTGTCGCCGACCACGCCGCCGGCGTCGCCGACCGGCCCCTGGACGGCGCTCGGGGCGGTGCTGAGCGCCCCGCCCTGCTGGAGCGGGCCGGTCAGGTCGCCCTGCCCGCCGACCGCACTCGCGTGCGCGCTGGGAGCGGTCAGGGAGGCCACGACGCCCACGGCGAGCGAGGCCACGGCGAGCATGCTGCGCTTCTTCATGCCCCGTCCAACGACGCTCCGCCACCCGGGTTACGGGCCGGCTCCGGGACGACCGGCGGGTTTCCGGTGGCGGGCGGCATAGGAGGGCGGTGGGATGGGGAGGGGTCGGGGAGCAAATCCGGCGAAAGCCGAATTTTCCGACTACTCCCAGCCAAGCCGCGACAAGAAGGGCATCCGATGCACGCAGCCGAGCTCACGCCGGCCGTCCTCGCCGAGCTGCGCCGCCCCCGGCGCTACCCGGCCGTCTCCGTCCTGCTGCCGACCCACCGCAGCGAGCCCGACAACACCCAGGACCCGGTGCGCCTGCGCAACCTGATCGCAGAGGCCAAGAACCGGCTGCACGCCGACGAGGCGGTCTCCCGGGCCGACCGGCTGGACGTGGTCGAGCAGCTGGACCGGGCCCTGCGCGAGGTCGACCTGGTGCACGCCGAGGACGGCCTGGTGATCTTCGCGGCGCCCGGTGAGCACCAGGTCTGGTCGCTGCCGCGCACCGTGCCGGCCCGGGTGGTGCTCTCGGAGACCTTCCTGACCCGCAACCTCGTCTCCGCCTACACCGCCGGCGCGCCGTGCTGGGTGCTGACGGTCGCCGCCGACCGGGTCGCCCTGTTCGGCGGCATCGGACCGCGGCTGGCCGAGCACACGACGGGCCGCTTCCCGCTCGACCAGGTCCGCCCGGACTGGGACGTCGAGCGCCAGGAGCGGATCGGCGACGTGCCCAGCACCTTCCGCGACGAGGAGACCCGCCGCTTCCTGCGCGAGGCGGACACCGCGCTCGGCGCCCTGCTGGAGTCCGACCCGCGTCCGCTCTACGTGCTCGGCGAGGCCGCCGCGCTCGCCCTGCTGGACGAGGTCGGCACCGCGGTCAAGCGCGCCGCCGCCCAGGTGCCGCGCGGCGGCCTGGGCCATGCCTCGGCCGCCGCCGTCGCCGAGGCCGCCCGGCCCACCGCCGAGCAGCAGGCGCAGCGTGCCGTCGCCGAGCTGCACCAGCGCCTCGACCAGGCCCTCGGCGTCAAGGCGCTGGCCAGCGGAATCGACGAGGTCTGGCAGAACGTCACCGAGGGCCGGGTCGGTCTGCTGGCGGTCGAGGAGGACTACTGGGAGCCCGTCAGGGTGACGGACAACCACCTGGTGCCCGCCCCGGCCGGTGAGCCGGACGTCCGCGAGGACATGGTGGACGAGATCGTGGAGCGGGCGCTGGACACCGGCGCCACGGTGCAGTTCGTCCCCGCCGGCGAGCTGGCCGACCGCGGCCGGATCGCCGCCGTGCTGCGGTACTGACCACCGCCCGTCCGGGCCCGGCCGGCCGCAACCGGCCGGGCCCGCGGCGGGTCAGCGGTAGAACGTCCGCCCGGCGGCGCCCGAGGAGACCGACCAGACCTCGTTGATCAGGCCGTCGGTGATTCGCAGGGTGTCCGTCCCGCTCCGGGCGACCGTCGCGCCCTGCTCGTCCGTGAACGTGGCGAGGTAGGGGCGGGCGACCAGCCCGGACGGACGGCCGTCGACCAGCACGAGGTCGACCACCGCCGCCCCTTCGGATATGAACCGCAGCCCGGGGCGGCGGCCGTGCCAGCCGGCGATGAGCGCGGCGAGCTGCCCGGGCGTGTGCGCGTCGTCGAAGGCCTCGGTGCCCGCCTGGGCGTAGCGCAGGGTGAACTCCGGGGCCATGATCTCCGCCGCCAGGCCCGTCTCACCGTTCCACATCGCCGTCCAGCGGTCGTACGCGCCGACGCCGAACCGCCGCAGCTCCTCGTCCATACCCATCCCCCTTGTTCGTCCTGATACCGACGCTCGCGACCGTAGCAAGGGGGACTGACAATTCCAGGCGCCCGGGAGAGGCGCCGCGCGGGCGCGGGCAGGACGGGGTACGGGCGCGCGGCGCAGCCGCCTTCGGGAGGTGCGGGGGAGGGGGCCGTCAGCCGCGGGTGCTGCCGGGGGCGGCAGAGGCGTCGCCGGTGGTGCGGACCGAGTCGAGGAGTTGCTGCACGATCTGCACGGTCTGCTCGGCCGGCCGGTTCAGGCAAGCGATCAGCTCGACCGTGGCCACCGCGTCCGCGACGGCGACGATCCGGTGGCCCACCACTTCGCGCGTACCACCGCGCAGGCCGCATGACTTGTCGACGTCGGTCTCGACCGTTGTGCGGCCGTCTGAGAGCTTGTCGGCCAGATCCTGGTCGTCGACCAGCGTGATCGTGACGAGCGCACCGCCCTCGGCCAGTCGGCCGACCGGTCCGCAGGAGCTCTGTTGGGGCCCGCAGGACGGTTTGGCGCTCAGCGGCTGGCTCGCCACGTACCCGGTGGAGGCGCGCGGTTCGGCCGCCGGGTCGGCCGTGCTCGACCAGCCGGCCGGCAGGTCGACGATCACCCCGCCGAGATCCGGGAACCGCAGTGGCCGAGCGCTGACCTCGGGGGCCGGGGACTCGCTCGTCGCGGCACTGGGCACGGCACTGGGCACGGGGCTCGGGGCGTCCGTGGCGAGGGTCGGCGCGGCCGGGGCTCCCGGCAGCGGCGGCGCGGTGGTCGCGGGCCGCAGGGCGGTGGCCGACGGGCCGGGCGCGAGGGCGGGGGCGGCGGCCAGGGCGGCGGCGACCAGACCGGTGGTCAGCCCGGCCGCCAGCGCTGCGGTCCGCCGCCGTCGGAGGGTCCGGGCGGCGCGCTCGCGGACCCGGTCCATCCGGTCCTCGGGTGCCGGCAGGTGCGGGGCGGCCCGCTGCAACAGGACGCGCAGTTCGCGCTCCACCTCGGTGTCGGCGGGAGGCTCGCCGTGGCCCAAGCCCGGGCCGTTGCCGCCGCTGTGGCCCTGGCCGTACGCGTCGCCGTAGCGGCCGGCGTCAGCCCCGGTCACGCCGTCCCCCGTCCAGCAGCAGCTCCCGGGCGGGCAGTTTGCCGCGCAGTGCCAGCAGCGCGCGGTGCGTCTGGCTCTTGACCGTGCCCGTGGTGCAGCCCAGGGCCTCGGCCGTCTCCTCGACGCTGAGGTCCTCGAAGTAGCGCAGGACCACCACGGCCCGTTGACGCGGTGGCAGCGCCCGGACGGCGGCGGCCACCACCTGGCCGAGCACCACGTCCTCGAACGGGTCCGTGTCCGTCGGCGGTTCCGGCAGTTCGCCGTGTGGCAGCTCCCCCTGCCAGCGGCGGCGCCACCAGGAGACGTGCGAGTTCACCAGCACGCGCCGGACGTACGCCTCCGGCCGCTCGATGGAGATCTTGTCCCACTTCGGCCAGACCTTGGCGAGTGCCGTCTGCAAGAGGTCCTCCGCCAGGTGCGGGTCGCCGGTCAGCAGCCACGCCATGCGCAGCAGACGCGGGCTGCGGGCGGCGACGAACTCCTCGAAGTCCGGTGTCGCATCCCTCATCGTCCCGCCCCCGCCATGGTGTGCCCATCGGTGTGCCCGTCGGTGTGCCCGTCGTCCCTGCCGCGTCCGCCGGACGTTCCGGCCGTGCCGGCCGCGTCCTCGGTGTCGTCCGTGTTCGTCTCACGGCAGCTGAACGCGGTGGGAGCCCGCCCGGGTTGCCTGGTGGCGGCGGTTTTCTCGGGACATTCTCCGGGACGCTGTTGGGAGGTTGCCGGGGCCTGCCCGGGGCCTGCCTGAGGCCTGCTCGGCGGCCGGCGGGGCCGGGTGTCCGGCGCGGGCCGGGGGCTGCGCCCGGGAACGGTGGACGGCCCGCGAGCCGGCCGGAACTCGGCCGGGCGGCGGGCGGGCCGTGGCATCACGATGCGCCCGCGGGTCCTCGCCGTCCAAGGGCGCGCGGCAGGGCGCCCGAGCGCACCGGACCGGCGCGCCGGGCGTAAAGCCGACGGCTCAGGACCCAGGACTCAGAACTCAGGGCCCGGACGGCCCGGGCGCCGCCGCAGCGTGGGCACCCTTGGCTCGCCCGTCCTCAGAGCGTCCCGGAGCCGCGTGGCACGGCGGTCAGACCGCGGGCCGCCGGATCGGTGGCGGTGGCCGGGGTGACCGTCCAGTCCGGGTGGCCCGGCATGGGTGGGGTGCGCTCGCCGTGCAGCCAGTCGGCCAGGAAGGCGGTGACGTCCCGGCCGGAGACCTCCGAGGCGGCGCGGATGAAGTCCGCGGTGGTGGCCGTGCCGTGAGCCAGAGGTCCGCCCAGGTACGTGGCGAGACGCTGTTCCCGAACCACGAGTCGGTCGTAGTGGGGGGTCGGGCAGGCCGGGTGGCCCCCGCGACACGCGGCGTCCCCCGGACGGACGACTGCGGTGGCCGAGCGGCTGCGGACTGTCATAGCGTTCGAAGTGCCCCGCCCCCTGACGGACGGGGCCACGGCCGTCGGAGAACCTGGCCAGGTCCGGCGGCCGTCCTTCTTGCCCGCGCCCTGCCCGGTGCCCGGAAACCCGGGCAGGGTCGCGTCCGGCAGCACCCCACCGCTTAGGCTGGTCAGCCTCAAGCCCCCCGGCGCCGGCCGCTGCGCCGGTGGCCCGGACCGGCAGGAGTCGCAGCCTTGACCAGCCCCGCCCCGCACGTCCTGGTGGTCGGCGAGTGCGTCGCCGACATCGTCCGTACCGAGGGCGCCCCGGACCGGGTCCACCCCGGCGGCAGCCCCGCCAACGTCGCCTACGGGCTGGCCCGGCTCGGCCGGCCGACCACGCTGCTCACCCAGCTCGGCGCCGATCCCAACGGCCGCCTGATCCGGGCACACCTGGAGTCGGCCGGGGTCACCGTGCTGGCCGACCCGGCCGAGGGCGGCCGGACGCCGTCCGCCGTGGTGCGCCTCGACGGGCACGGCCGGGCGCAGTACACCTTCGACATCGGCTGGACGCTGCCCGCCGGCGCCGCACGCCAACTCCCGTACCGGCCGGGCCATCTGCACCTGGGGTCGATCGCCGCCGTCACCGAGCCCGGCGCCACGGCCGTCCTCGCGCTGGCCGAGCGGTGGCGCGGCCGGGCCGGGGTCAGCTACGACCCCAACGTGCGGCCCGCGCTGATGGGCGGGCACGGGCAGGCCGTCCGCCGGGTCGAGCGCTGCGTCGCGCTCAGCGACCTGGTCAAGGCCAGCGACGAGGACCTCGCCTGGCTCTACCCCGGGCAGGCCCCGGAGGCCGTCGCTCGCCACTGGCTCGCCCTCGGCCCCGCCACCGTGGCGGTCACCCGCGGCGCCGAGGGCGCCTTCGCGCTCACCGCGGACGGCCGGCGCGCCGAGGCACCCGCGCGTCCGGTCACGGTGGCCGACACCGTGGGTGCCGGTGACTCCTTCATGGCCGCTCTCCTCCACGCCCGCCACGCCGGCGCCGGCCTGGACGAGGCGCTCACCTGGGCCGTCACCGCCGCCGCCCTGACCGTCTCCCGCCCGGGCGCCGCCCCGCCCGACGCGGCCGAGCTGCGTGCGGCCCTCGGCACCGACGCCCTGCCGGTGCCCGGGCCGGTCGACTGACTCCGGTGGCCTCGTCGTAGCGCTCCGGGCCGGCCCGTGCACGGGCAAGGCGAGCACCGGACGGCGGGCGACGAGGACGGTCGGCCCGCATCCGCCCCCGGGCGACGCTCATTCGGCCCGGTCGCGCCCGGTGGCGGGTGCCGTGATGTCCTTGCCGTACCAGACCTGGGCGTACGGGCCGCTGCTGTAGGCCGGTATCTCGCGGTAACCGTGGCGGGCATAGAGCGCGCGGGCCTCCACCAGGTCGAGCCGGGTGTCGAGCACGATCCGCTCCGCACCGAGCGAGCGGGCCGCCTCGTCCACGGCGGCCAGCAGACGGCCGCCACCACCGGTGCCGCGCAGGGCGTGCCGGACGAACACCCTGGTCAGCTCGACGGCGCCGTCGTCGCGGATCCGCAGCCCCGCACAGGACTGCGCCTCGCCGCCGTAACGGCCGAGCAGGAACAGCCCGGTGGGCTCGGCAAGGTCGTCACTGGGCGAGTCGGCCAGGCCGGACTCGATCTCCTCGTCCGTGCCCTCCCGCCCCAGGTGCAGCCGGTAGTACCGGTTGGCGACATCGATGTAGTACTCGCGCAGCAACGCCTGCGCCTCGGCGGAGCCCACATCGGCTCGGGAGACGGCCCAGAGATCGGAGGTACGCGGCGTGCTGATCGTCATGCGCGGATTATCGACGCCCGGCCACCTCGGCCGCGAGGTATTTCCGAGGCCAGGCCGTCGGCGCCCGGGTACCGTGCGGACGGTGAACCAACTCCCGCGCCCGGTCCTCCTGCTGGATGTCGACGGCCCGCTCAGCCCCTACTACGCGCACCCGGAGGCTCGCCCGGCGGGGTATCGGCGGCACCGGGCGGAGCCGGCATGGGACGGCGGGACGGCGGTGGAGGTGTGGCTGGACGAGGCGCACGGGGAGCGGTTGCGCGCCCTGCCGTTCGACCTGGTCTGGGCGACCACCTGGCAGGACTGTGCCAACCGCTGGATCGGGTCGGCGCTCGGCCTTCCCCCGCTGCCGTTCGTCGCGCTGCCCGGGCCGGAGCTCTGGCGGCCGGACGACACCAGTGCGAAGACCTGGCCGATCGTCGGCTGGGCGGCCGGCCGCCCGTTCGCGTGGGTGGACGACGACATCGGGGAGGCGGACCGGACGTATGTCGGCCTCGGGGATCAATGGAGCCGTGGTTGGCGCTGAGATTGATCATGGTGGCGGCGGCCTCTCCCACGGGCTTAGGTCTTCGCGCAGGGGTTCGGGTGACGGCTCACAGGTCCGGCGCCTGCCCGGGTAGCGTCCGGGCTCGTGCCAAGTTGAGTTCTTAACTGATGATCAGGCCGAGGCGTATGGACGGTTCGTGGAGGAGCCGACCCGTCCGGAGCTGGAGCGGTTCTTCTACCTGGACGACGTCGACCGGGACCTGATCGCGCTGCGGCGTGCGCCCCACCACCAGCTCGGCTTCGCGGTGCAGGTGTGCACCGTCCGATACGTGGGCCGGTTCCTGGTGGACGATCCGCTGGACGTGCCGTGGTCGGTGGTCGAGCACCTGGCCGTGCAGCTGGGGATCGAGGACCCGTCGGTGGTGAAGCGGTACGCGGAGCGGGCGAAGACCGCGTACGAGCACGCCTGGGAGATCCGGGACGCCTACGGCTACCACCCGTTCGAGGACCACGAGTGGGGCCGGAAGTTCCGCACGTTCCTGCACGGGCGGGCGTGGACGCACGCCGAGGGGCCGGTGGCGCTGTTCAACCAGGCGGTGGGGTGGCTGCGCCGGCACCGGGTGCTGCTGCCGGGCGTCTCGGTACTGGCCAAGCAGGTCGCCGCGGTGCGCAAGGTCGCGGAGAGGCGGCCGCACGCCACGGTGGCCAACGCCGCCCGGCGGGCGGACGGTGCACTGCCCGGGGACCTGGTGGCGCTGCTGCGGGTGCCCGAGGGCGCGCGGTTCTCGGAGCTGGAGCGGCTGCGCCGACCGCCGACGCGCACCACCGGCACCAGCATGGCCAAGGCGCTGGAGCGGGTGGAGGAGATCTCCGCGTTCCGGCTGGGCCGGGTGAGGGTGGACAAGGTGCCGCCGAACCGGCTGGCGACGCTGGCGCGGGTCGGGCTGGGGTCGAAGGCGCCGATTCTGGAGCGCACCCTGGAGCCGCGCCGTACCGCGCTGCTGACCTCGGTGGTGCGGCACCTGGAGGCGTCCGCGATCGACGACGCGCTGGACGTGTTCGCGCTGCTGATGCAGATCAAGCTGCTGAACGCGGCGAAGCGGGCCACGGACAAGGACTGGCTGGCCTCGCGGCCCAGGCTGGCGAAGGCGTCGCGCACCGTGCGGGCGGCGTGGCGGCTGTGGAGCGGGCAGCTGGACTTGGTCGCCGAGGCGGGCGCCGACCTGGACGCGGCGGCGATGTTCCGGGCCCTGGAGGCGGAGGTGGGGCCGCGCTGCGAGGTCGAGGCCGCAGCCAGGCTGCTGGACGAGCTGCTGCCGCCGGACGACGACGAGAGCGAAGCCGAGATGCGCCGCGCGCTGGCCGGCCGCTACAACACGGTGCGCCCGTTCCTGTCCCTTCTCGGGGAGTCGAGCGCGCTGGGGGCGGCCTCGGGCGGGCGGCGGGTGCTGGAGGCGGTCAAGTGGCTGCCGGCGCTGTCGCGGCGCAAGGTGAAGGCCAAGCCGCTGCTGCCGCGTGAGATCGACCAGAAGCTGGTGCCGCCGGCCTGGAAGAAGGCCGTGTTCTCCAACCCCGAGCTGCCGCAGGGGGCGGTGGACCGCGACGCCTAGGTGGTGTGCGTGCTGGAGCAGCTCTACCGCGCGCTCGGGCGCCGGGACGTGTTCGCCTCCCCGTCCGCGCGCTGGTCCGACCCGAGGGCCCGGCTGATGGACGGGCCGCAGTGGCAGGCGGTGCAGGCCGATGTGCTGCACGGCCTGAGTCTGGATCAGCCGGTGACCGAGCACCTGGCCGAGCGGGTCGGCGCCCTGCACGCGGCTTGGCGGCTGATGGCCGAGCGGCTGGAGGAGGCCGGGCAGGACGCGAAGCTGAGCTTCGAGGTGCAGCCGAACGGCCGGCTGAAGCTGAACGTGGACCGGCTCGGCGCGCTGGGCGAGTCGAAGTCCCTGCGGTGGCTGCGCCGGACCACCGGGGCGATGCTGCCCAGGGTCGACCTGCCGGACCTGTTGTTCGAGGTGGACTCCTGGACCGGGTTCCTGGACGCCTTCGTCCACCTGGACGGCGGGCGGCCCCGGATGGAGCGGGTGAAGACCTCGCTGGTGGCGTTGCTGGTCGCCGAGGCGTGCAACATCGGCTACACGCCGGTCATCGACGCCGACGACGAGGCGCTGACGAGGGCCCGGCTGGTGCACGTCGACCAGCACTACCTGCGGGCCGACACCATCGCCGCCGCGAACGCGAAGCTCATCGAGGCCCAGGGGCGGGTGCCGATCGTCGCGCACTGGGGCGAGGGCCTGCTCGCGTCGGTGGACGGGCTGCGGTTCGTCGTGCCCAAGCGCACGATCAGCGCCGGCCCGTCGCCCAAGTACTACCACTTCAAAAGAGGTATTACATGGCTGAATGCCGTCAATGACCAGGTTGCCGGGATCGGGCAGATGGTGGTGCCGGGCACCCCGCGCGACTCGCTGCACATCCTGGACACCCTGCTGAACCTGGACGCCGGCGCCCGCCCGGAGATGGTCGCCACCGACAACGCCTCCTACTCCGACATGGTGTTCGGGCTGTTCTCGATGCTCGGCTACAACTTCTCGCCCCGCTTCCGTGACCTGGCCGACCAGCGGTTCTGGCGGGCCGAGCTGCCCGGCGTGAGCGCCGGCGACTACGGGCCGCTGGAGCCGCTGGCCCGCAACCGGGTCAACCTCGCCAAGGTGACCGTCCACTGGCCGGACATGCTCAGGGTGGCCGGCTCCCTGGTGACCGGCCAGGTGCGCGCCTACGACCTGCTGCGGATGTTCGGCCGCGAGGGCCGCCCCACCCCGCTGGGCACCGCCTTCGCCGAGTACGGGCGGATCGCCAAGACCCTGCACCTGCTGCGGGTGGTCGACCCGGTGGACGACACCTACCGGCGGCAGATGAACCGCCAGCTCACCGTCCAGGAGTCCCGGCACAAGCTCGCCCGCGACATCTGCCACGGCAAGCGCGGGCAGATCATGCAGGCGTACAGGTCGGGGCAGGAGGACCAGCTCGGCGCGCTCGGCCTGGTCCTCAACGCCGCGGTGCTGTGGACCACCCGCTACCGTCGAGCTATCGCATGTGTTCCCGGAGTCCGGCTGCCGCGGTCTCGGGTGAGGCGAAGAAGTCCCAATGGGGATGGATGCCGGGCTCCGGCTGTCCCGACCAACTCAACTCGACCAGCACCCAGCGGATCGGCTCCTCGGCGACTTCGAAGAGCACGTGGTCTCGTTGGCTGCAGTGCGCGACCGCCATCACCGGACGTCCCGCGAGCGGGTGGCTCGGCTTAAGGTCGGCTGAGACCTCCGTGACGGCTTCGGCCTCGAAGACGGCACGGTCGTGTTCCTGGATGGGGACCCATCCAGCTGGCAGGCTGACAGTCCGCTGGTCCGTGCCCGCTGGGTTGGCCTGACGTGCTTCCTCGACAAGGGCGCGGAGCTCGGCGACGTTGTTCCTCTGGGCTTCGAGGTACTCAGGGGACTTGTCGCGCGTCCACTGCTGCCAGAGCCCGTCCGGGACGGTGAAGCGTTCGGCATACTCGCTGCCGAGCTGCGTGTCGATGTCGAGCAGCGCCCCGATGGCCCAGTGCTGGTCGTAATAGAGATCTGGCCGGCGCAGATACTGGTCGAGGTAGTCGCAGAGGATCTGAGCGTCTGCCGGCCTGCCGAAGCAGGCCAGCGCGAAGCAGTAGCCCTGACCCGCGTAGGTCTGGCGACTCTCGATCAGCAACTCGCCGATTCGCTGGCGTTGCCGTGTGCGCCCGCCGATGCCGGCCATCCACGCGGCGACGAGGCGTTCGCGCCAGCCGGAGCCGTGTCCGAGGAGCGCGGCGAACTCCTGGTCGTCGACCCGCTCGGAGTCCGCGATCAGCTCGCGAAGGAAAGCGGTGCGCGCCACCGGCTCCACCCGCCGCCGCTGCATATTGCCGTGGAGCAGTTCGAGATGGCGGCGGTCGACGGAGACGTAGCGTCGGATAGTAGCGCCAAGCGCGGCCGGAGCGGGCAGGTCATCCATTCGATCATCTTCGGGTGCGTCCGGGTGAGTGTCGACTGGATTAGCGGTGAATCATTTCGCGGCTCAGCTGCAGGTTTCGGTGTCGGTGAGTTCTTCGGTGGGCTCGGCGAGTTCGGCCAGGAGTTCCTTGATCCGGGCGATGATGGCGGTGTGCCGCTCGACCTCGCGCGGCCATCCGCGTTCTGTGGCGTCCTGGACGAGTTGCCGCTCTCGGCCGAGTCGGGCCCGCAGTCGTGGTGCGTACTCGCTGGTCGTGAAGAACTTCGAGCAGCGCAGGTAGAGGTCGCACTCGCATGGCCCCTCGGCCGGGGTGCGCAGGCAGTGGCCGAGTTCGAGCTCGGTCTTGAAGAAGTTGGTCCTCAGCCAGTGGACGGTTTGCTCGTCAAGCTGGTTGGCCAGCAGTGCCTCGGCGGCCGGGCCTGCGAGGCGGCCTCCGGCGGCGATGACCTTTTCGTACTGTTCCTTGAGTACGGGGTCGCTGATGTGGGAGTAGGTGGCCGACATCTGCGCGTTGCGGTGTCCGAGGATCGCCATGATGGTCTGGATCTGGGCTCCGCCCTCGGCGAGCTGGGTGCCGACCGTGTGACGAAATCGGTGTGCGGTCACCGTGGGGTTGCCGTAGTGGATGCCCAAGGGCATCGACCAGGAACTATGGGAGCGGATCAGGGGCGCCACGATCGAGGGCTACCTCGGCACCCAGTCCAAGGTCCTGAAGGACTTCACCCGCGCGTGCGTCTACACCCGCGACTACCGCGACCTCGACGACCTGCGGCGCATCCTCACCGTGCTGCGCGAACTCGGCGTCCACGGCTGGATTGACTACAAACGGGACTGTGACACCGCCCGGGGCCTGTACGGACGCGGGGCCCTGTACTGGCAATCGCCGCCAGGGACCGCCGCCATCGACACCCCGCCGTGGTCCGTCGGCCGGGAGATGGACCGCGGGACCGCCGCCGAGCCGGCCGCCCCGGCCGCGGCCGCCGGTACGGACAATCCGCGCCGTACGGGCCGGTGCCCGAAGTGCGGGGCCGGCGAGGGTTGCCAGGACGGGCCCCTGGGCGGTGCCCACCCCGAGCGGCTGAAGGCCAACCACTTCTCCCAGTGCGCGAAGACGGGTGCCCCGTGGACGAGTGGAGCGGCTGTCGTGGTCACTGCACAGATGTGGCGGGCAGGGGGGTGTTGCGGCTCCGTACGATGCGGCAGTGGCGCTCACCGGTGTCCCGCAGGGTCCAGTCGTAGCGCAGACGGGCGGCCACCGGGTCTCCCGCTGGGGTGTTGCCGTGCCAGTCGAAGTCCATGCCGATGCTGTACAGGTTGTCCGTGGCGGAGACGACGTGGAAGTTCTCGACCACGTGTCTGCTCGTGCCCGCGGCCACACGCCGGCCGGAGTCCCGCAGCCACGCGGCCACGTCGTCCCGGCTGTGGATCTTGGTGGCGGCGAGCACCAGGTCGAGGTCGTCCTCGGGGCCCAGGATCTCGTCCCAGACGTAGGCGCCCAGTTCGGGCGCCTCGACCAGATACAGGAAGCGGTGGACGGTGGACAGGGCCCGGTTGGCCGGGTAGGTGTCGGCGAACACGCCGTCCTCGGACGGGTCGGCCACTGCGATCGCCAGTCGGGTGAACAGTGGCTCGAAGTCCACCGAGCCGATCAGCTCGCCCTTGTAGGCGACGCGCGCCCTGCTCACCGCACCGGACGCGTCCAGGCGCTGGTACGTGGCGTCGGCTTCCAGCCTCAGCCGGTAGTCGTCCAGCTCCGTGACCGTAATGCGGTCGACGTGGTGGGCATGGCGCTCGGTGGGGCTGTACGCGGCGATGCCGTCGCGGTAGTCGTCACGCGTGGTGATCACGCGCCCGTCGGCCGCGACGATCTCGAACCGGTCGGCGAAGATCTGCAGCTGCCGCTCGACCAGATCGGTGGCCCAGGGCCGCGCGTGCAGTTGTTCGTAGAGCTGGAACCATCGGTAGAACTGCGCCTTCGCCGCATGGCCGCGCCGCGAGACGCGGTTCAGGTCCACTTCACTCATCGGGACTCCCTCAGGTGCAGGTTCTGCCGTCACGCGTGACGGCCGTTGACTTTGCGCCGCGCAGACGGCCAGGGCAGAGCGATCTCCTCAGTGGGCGCGCCCCTGGCCGTCCGCCGGGCCGCGGTTTGGTCAGCTGGCCAGGATCACGGAGGCGACTGTCCGCCATCCCGCGTCGGTTCGGGCGGCCAGGTAGAGCACACGCAGGCGCTGGAATTCCCGCCCCTGGCTGTCCTGGCGTGCCCAGGTCACCTCGATTTGCGCGGCCCGCTCGTTGAGGGCGCGTACCACCGGGTCGAGGGCCTTGCTGCCCCCGTAGTCGGCGTCGCGCAGTGCGCGCAGCTCGTGTGCGAGTCCCTGGGAGAGTGCCTCGGCGGAGGTGAGAGCGGTGTGGGCCGTGCCCGTGGTCATGCTGATCGGCACCGAGAAGTAGTCAAGGAGCGGCGCGGGATCGGTGCTCCCGTTTGCCGCGAGTCCGATGAACGTCTCGACGTAGCTGTCGAACCATGCCTGTGCTTCGTTCGCGACGGCGGCCAGATCGGTCTGCGTCATGATTTCGTGACCTTTCTTGCAGAGATGTCAGGTGTTGGCTTCGTGGAGGGGAGTGCGCTATGCCGTCGTGTCACCGGTTCGCGAACGCGTTGGTGCCGGTCAGCTGGGCGGACAGGGTCCACAGGCGTGCGGCCTGTTCGGGGTCGACCGCGTAGGGCCTGACTCCGGGTGCGTCGTTCTGGGAGAGCGGGGCGATGTCGCAGTCGTCGAGGTAGACGCCGCCCTGGTGGTCCAGCTGCGGGGAGGCGGCCGCCCAGACCTGGGTGGCGGCACCCTGTTCCGGGGTCTTGAAACTGGGGGCGGTGTTGCCCTGGTCGTCGATCCAGCCGAAGGCGATCATCTCCTCACGGGTCATGTGCCGCTGGAGCGGGGTCATGACGGCGCCGGGGGCGACGGCGAAGGCCCGCACCTGGTGGTCGCGGCCGAGCGCGTCGAGGTGGACGGCGAACAGCGCGATCGCGGTTTTGGACTGTCCGTAGGCGACGGCCTTGTCATAGTCGTTTGCGAACATGACGTCGTCCCAGCGGATCGGCGAGTAGCGGTGTCCGGCAGAGCTGAGCGCGACCACGCGTGCGCCGCCGTCGGCTGCCAGGGCGGGCCACAGCCCGTTCGTGAGTGTGTAGTGGCCCAGGTGGTTGGTGGCGAACTGCGCCTCCCAGCCGGGTCCGAGGCGGGTCTCGGGCAGGGCCATCACGCCGGCGTTGTTGATGAGGATGTCGATGCTGCGGCCGGTTGCCAGGAACTCGTCCGCGAAGGTGTGCACGCTGGCCTGGTCGCCGAGGTCGAGATGGCGCACCTCGACCCCGTCCACTGCGCTGAGGGCTTCCGCGGCCGCTTCCGGGCGGCGGACGGCTGCGACGACGCTCGCGCCGGCGGCGCGCAGGGCGCGTGTGGTCTCCAGCCCCAGTCCGGAACTACCGCCGGTCACGACTGCGAGCTTTCCGGTGAGGTCGAGGCCGGCCAGGACGTCGGCCGTGGTGCTGCGGGCCCCGAAGCCGGAGCCGATGGGCTGCTGAGCTGTCATGATCGCTATTCCTTGCGCGTGGGGCGTCACGGTCGACGCCATAACTGGGGAGTTCCCCGGTTAGCTATTACGGTAAGCGGAGAACTCCCCGGTTGTCCAGCTAGACTGGTCACGACGAAGGGAACAGCCTTGACCACCAAGCCGAGCGTGTTGCGCGCCGACGCCCGCCGCAATCGGGAACGCATCCTCGAAGCGGCCGTGCGCGCCTTCTCCGAGAAAGGCCCGGACGTCGCGATCGACACCATCGCCAAAGCCGCGGGCGTCGGCTCGGCCACGCTCTACCGCCACTTCCCCACCCGCGAGGCACTCATCGAGGCGGCCTACCGCAACGAGCTCGCCCGCGTCTGCGACAGCGCCGCACAACGGCTGGCCGACCACGCGCCGGACGAGGCGCTGCGACTGTGGATGGACGACTTCATCGATTACCTGGCGGCCAAGCAGGGCATGGCGGACGCACTGCGGGCCGCGGTCGCCTCCGGCGCCGACCCCTTCGCCGAAACCCTCGACAAGCTCGCCACCGCGATCGGCACCCTGCTGCGCGCCGGCGCCGACGCCGGTCTCCTGCGCCGGGACATCGACCCCTTTGATGTCGGCTTCAGCCTGGCCGGCATCGGGCTGATCACCAGCGCTCCCGACCAGCGCGAACGGGCCGGCCGCCTCCTCGACCTGCTCCTCGACGGCCTCCGGTACGGTGCGAACGGCCCAGCATCCCGCTGGTGACCCATGTCGGCCGCGGTCCCGGCCCGCTTGGATGTCGGAAAACGATGGCACGTTTGACGACAGGCCGTCGGCGCGTCCAATGAACCCGGACATTCCGGGGCATCGGGGCGGCGCCGATCCAATCGGATCCGATGGTGATTGCTGACAGGGTTTGACGACAGATAGGGTCCGATCCTCCGTACGGAAGGGGCCCCGAGTGGCGAACCTGGTCTACAAGCGGGTCTCGACCGACCAGCAGTCGACCGCCCGGCAGGACCTCGTCCTGGAGGAGGCCGGGATCGAGGACCCGGTCGTCTTCGAGGAGGACCCGGGCACCTCCAGCCGCCTCCACCCCCTCCAGCGGCCGAAGTTCGGCGAGCTGCTGACATACGCGCGGCCGGGCGACACCGTCCACATCTCCGAGATGTTCCGCCTCGTGCGCGGCACCGGGCACATCCTCGACGTGCTCGACGTCCTCCACCAGGGCCGCCTCGCCCTGCGCATCCACGACGGGGCGTTCTCCGCGATGGACCTCACCGCCCGCCACCCGCGCACCGGCGAACTGCTGTCCACGGTGAAGTTCATGGTGCAGACCCTCGCCGCGGCCGGCGAACTCCAGCGCGACCTCCAGTGCGAGCTCACCTACGACGGGCTGCGGGCGGCCGAGGCCAAGGGCAGCAAGGGCGGCCGGCGTCCCGCCGTCCCGGCCGAGGCGACCAGCACCGTCCGCACGGCGTACTTGGAGGGCCGCTCCATCGCCGCCCTCGCCCGCGACCACGGTGTCAGCCGCGGCGCCATCCGTACGGCCGTCGTCGACCTTCTCCCCGATCATGCCGCCATTGAGGAGGACTCCCCGGCGCCGGAGCTGCCGGTCACCCTCGACATGCCGGGCAAGGTCGCCGACTTCCTCCGCACCGCCGAGCTGGACGACACCGAGCGTGCGGCGCTCGACCAGGGGGTCATCGTGCGGCGCGGCCAGGGCTACACCCTGCGCGTCACCGCCGTCCCCGCCGTGCACCACCGACTCCTCGCCCGCTGCCAACTGCTCGACGGCGGCCCGGGCGCTCCGGCGGTCCAGGCCCAGCGCAAGGCCCGCCGCGAGTACGAGAACCGCGTCAGCGCCCTCGCACCGACCGGACCATGATCGTTCTCACCGCTAACCACGGTTCCATTGATCCCCGAGGCCGTATGTGGCCGCGCACCACCCGGGGCCGGCGCTGCTGCACCGGGTGCACCCGGGGCGCGGACTGGTGGAGGCCGACTTCGAGGTGCTGGCGGCGTGGGCCCGGGGGCTGGGGAGGTAGGCCGAGTGGGTGATGGGGGGATTGGCGGGCGGGCGTGTCGGGGGAGCAGTGCTCCATGGACACACCATCAGATCATCGTATTAATGGGGGGCTGAGGGGGAGTCACCGGAGTGGCCGCCGGGCCGGGGCCGGTCTCCTGGCGGCGGCCTGCCTGGCCGCCGTGGTCGCCGGCTGTGCCGCCCCGGGCGGGCGCGGCGGGCCGTCCTCGGGGGCCGGTGTGCGCGCCGCGCCGGCCGGGGCGGACGGGCGGCAGGACGGCCGCCAGGGCAAGGAGCAGGGCCGGCAACCCGGCCAGCAGGCCGAGGCCGGGTCGGCGGCCGACCGCGGCGGGCCCAGGCCGCCGGCCGTGCCGCTGGCGCTGCCGGGGCTGGCCCGTGCCGAGGAGGAGAGCAGCAGCGAGGCGGTGGTCCGCCGGGAGGCGGCTGTCCGTGCCGGGCTGGAGACCGCGCACCGGTGGGGGCTGGAGCAGCTGCCGCCGCGGGCGCCCCGGCGGCCGGCGGTGAAGCCGGAGCTGAAGCCCGTGCAGGGGGTGAAGCTCCAGGAGGGTCTGCCCCCGGTGGTGTACCGGGTCCCGACCGACGAGAAGATCGTCTTCCTGACCGTCGACGACGGGGCCGAGAAGGACCCGGACTTCTCCCGGATGGCGGACGAACTCGGGGTCCCGCTCAGCACCTTCGTCGCCGACTACCTGGCCCGCTCGGACTACGGCTACTTCCGCGGGCTCGCCGCCCAGGGCGACGCGGTCAACAACCACACCATCAACCACCGCAACCTGAAGGTGCTGGACTACGCCACGCAGCGCGATGAGATCTGCCGCCAGCAGGACCAGCTGGAGCAGCAGATCGGCACCCGCCCCCGGCTGTTCCGGCCCCCGTACGGCGAGTACAACGACGACACCCTGCGGGCCGCCGCCTCCTGCGGGATCGAGGCGGTGCCGCTCTGGAACGAAGAGGCCTTCCCGGACCACGTCGAGTACCGGTACGACGACCAGCGGCTGCACCCCGGCGACATCATCCTCACCCACTTCCGGGGCACCGACCTGTGGAAGGGCAGCATGCCGGACCTGCTCCGCAAGGTCGTGAACGAGGTCACCGCGCAGGGCTTCACCCTGGCCCGCCTGGACGACTACCTGTAGCGGCCGGGTTGCCGTCAGCCGACCGTGAGGGCGTCGAGGTAGACCCAGGCGCCCTCGTGGCGGACGAAGCGGCTGTGCTCGGTCAGGACGCCCTCCTCCCGGCCCTCGGTGTAGTGGGCGCGGAAGGCGACCGTTCCCTCCGCGTGGAACCGGCCGCCGTCCGTGGTGGAGAGCACCTCCAGGCGGACCCAGCGCAGAGCCGGGTCGAAGTCGACCGTGGCGGGCCGGGTGTCGGGGTGCCAGCTGCGGAGCAGGTAGGCCTCGTCGTGGGCGGCGAAGGCGCTGAAGCGCGAGCGCATCAGCGCCTCGGCGGTGGGTGCGGCGGCCTGGCCGCGGTGGTAGCGGCCGCAGCAGTCGCCGTAGGCGGCGGGCAGGCCGCACGGGCAGGGCGAGGAGGGCAGTAGCCGGGGGGCGGCGGCGCGGGGCGCGGGGTGGCGTCGGGACATGGCGTCCATTCTGGCCCCTCGCGGGAGTGCCGCGGTCCGGGCCGCGCGGCGGTGCGGGTGGCGGCCGCGGGTCAAGGCGAGGTCGGACTCGAAAGCCTGGCCGACCGGCTGACCGGGCAGATCACCGAGCGGATCGACGGTCCGGTGGTGCTCTACGGCCACTGCCTCGGCGGCGCGCTCGCCACCGCCCTCGGCTCCCGGCTGGAGGCGGCCGGCGTCGACCTGCGCGGCGTCCGGATGAACTCGCACGGGTGATCGCCGAGTTCACCGCGACCGGGTCCGCGGCCGGCACGGCGGACGGTCAGGTCACGGCCAAGCGTCCGGCGGCCCGGGCCGAGCTGGGCACCTTCGCCAAGGTGGCGATCGGGCAGTTCGTCTCGATGATCGGCACCAGCCTCTCCACCTTCGCCCGCGGCGTCTGGGTGTACCAGCAGACCGGCTCCGCCTTCGACTTCGCGATGATCTCGGTGGTCGCGGTGCTGCCGGCCGTCCTGCTGCTGCCGGTCGCGGGTGCGCTCGCCGACCGGGTCGACCGCCGAAAGATCGTGATCGTCACGGACACCGTGGCCGCGGCCGGCATGCTCGCGCTCGGCGGACTGCTCTGGGCCGACCTGCTGGAGGTCTGGCACATCTACCTGGTGGCCTGCGCCGGCGCGGTCTGCTCGGCGTTCCAACGCCCGGCCTACCTGGCCGCGATCACCCAGCTGGTGCCCAAGCGCTACCTCGGCCAGGCCAACGGGTTGGTTCAACTCGGCACCAGCGCAGGCGACATGACGGCCGTCCTGGCCAAGTGGCGCCCGCGAACCGGTCGAGGACGAGCCGGCCTCGCGGGTGCCCGCCGGTACCGGGTCCCGTTAGGCCGCGTCCCCGCCCCTTCCGCACACCGGAAGGGGCGGGGATGTCCCGTCGGGACGGCTACTCCGCGCGCTTGAAGGAGTAGTTGAAGTCGGTCGTGCCGAAGGTGCGCATCAGCTGGATCCAGAACGGCATCAGCATCTCCATGCCCCGCGCGGACGAGATCCCGCCGAGGTCCAGGACCGATCCGGCCGGCCAGCCGAACTCACCCAGCAGCGACACCACTTCGGCCTTCGCACCGGCGTCGTCCCCGGCCACGAACAGGTTGTGCTCGCCCGGCACCCGGCCCGGGTCGACCATCACCGGCGCGGACAGCGTGTTCAGCGCCTTCACGACCCGGGCGTCCGGGAACTCCCGCTGGATCTGCTCGCCCACACTGTCGGTGTTCACCGGGTCCAGCGTGGCTGCGCCCTCGGCGGAGAAGACCAGCGGGTTGGAGATGTCGACCAGCACCTTCCCGGCCAGCCGCTCGGCGCCCGCCGCCCGCAGGGCCTCCAGCGAGACCGTCCCCGCGGTGGCGTTCAGCACCACCTCACCGAACGCGGCCGCGTCGGCGAAGGTGCCGTGGTGCCCGTGCGGGCCCGCCTTCGCGGCCCAGGCGACCGCCTTCTCGTTGTCCTTGGTCCGCGAGCCCAGCGTCACCTCGTGGCCCAGCGCCACCAGCTTGTCCGCGAGTGTCTGACCGACCGTGCCCGTGCCGATGATTCCGAATCGCACCGCTTCTCCGCCCTCTCCCGTCGCCCGCCCGGTGGCGCGCGCCGCGACGACCATAGATCAACCCGCCCCGCCCGGAAGACGGAACGCGGCGAACGGCCTACGGCCGACTGGACCACCTCCGCTGGTGGCCCGGCACCTGACGCCGAACCATGGGCGCCATGAACCGAACCAACAGACGGTCCGCCAGGGCCGCCGCCGTACTTGCGGGCCTCACCCTGCTGGCTCCGGCCGCCACCGCCCGCGCCGACGTCACCACCGTCTCCGTCACCACCGAACGCACCGCCTGGGACCGCGACGAACCCGGGCTCGGCCCCGAGGACGTCGCCAAGTCCGACTTCGGCGTCCGCTTCTCCACCCCGCTCGACGGCCAGGTCTTCGCCCAGCCGCTGGTCATCGGCCCGACCGTGGTCGTCGCCACCGAGACCAACCACGTCTACGGGATCAACGCCGACACCGGGAAGATCACCTGGCAGCGCGAGATGGGCCCGGCCTGGCCGTCCGCCGCCATCGGCTGCTCCGACCCCGGCCCCAACGTCGGCACCACCTCCACCCCGGTGTACGACCCGGCCACCGGCACCGTCTACCTCACCAGCAAGGTCAACGACGGGCCCGACGACAAGCACCCGCACCACTACGTGCACGCCGTCGACGCCCAGAGCGGCGCCGAGCGCAGCGGCTGGCCGGTCACCGTCCAGGGCGACCCGGTCAACGCCCCCGGAAAGCCGTTCAACGCCTACCGTTCGCTCCAGCGCCCGGGGCTGCTCCTCCTCGACGGGCACATCTACTTCGGCTTCGGGTCGCTCTGCGGCATCGGCGACTACATCGGCACCCTGGCCGGCCTCGACACCAGCACCCGCAAACTCACCCTCTGGTCCACGGTGGCCGGTTCCGACACCCAGCGGGCCTCCATCTGGATGGCCGGCAGCGGTCTCGTCTCCGACGGTCCCGGCCGGATCACCCTCAGCACCGCCAACGGCCAGGGCGCCGGCGCCTCACCCGCCCATGGCCCCGGCAACAAGCCGCCCGGCGGCCTCGGCGAATCGGTGATCCGCTTCGCCGTCAACGGCGACGGCACCTTCACCCCGAAGGACTTCTTCAGCCCCACCAACAACGCCACCCTCGACAAGAAGGACACCGACCTCGGCTCCGGCGGCCCGGTCGCCCTCCCCGCCGACGTCTTCGGCACCCCCGCCCACCCCCGGCTGCTCGTCCAGGTCGGCAAGGACGGCCGGATCTTCCTGCTCGACCGCGACGACCTCGGCGGCATGGGCCAGGGCCCCGGCGGCACCGACAAGGCCGTCGGGATCACCGGCCCCCACGGCGGCGTCTGGGGCCACCCCGCCGTCTGGGGCGGCGACGGCGGCTACGTCTACACCGTCGAGAACTACGGCAAGCTCCGCGCCCTCAAGTACTCCGTGACCGCCTCCGGCACCCCGCAGCTGACCAGCGCCGGCACCAGCGCCGAGGACTTCCTCAAGATGTCCGGCTCACCCGTCGTCACCTCCGACGGCACCCGCACCGGCTCCGCCCTGGTCTGGGTGATCTGGTCCGGCACCGGCCAGTACGGCGAGGGCGGCGAACTGCGCGCCTACGACCCCGTCCCGGTGGGCGGCACGCTCAAGCTGCGCCGGTCCTTCCCGCTCGGCACGGTCAGCAAGTTCTCCGTGCCGGCCACCGACAAGGGCCGGATCTACGTCGGTACCAAGGACCACCGCCTGGTCGCCCTCGGCCGCCCCTCTTCGTTCGCCTGACCTCACGTCCCCGGGCGGATGCCGAGGAGCGTGAGCACGGCCACCCCCAGGGCCGCGCCCGGCGCCAGCGCGGCCCACACCCGCGCCCGCCACGCGAAGTACGCCACTGGCCACTGCACCACGAGCAGCGCCAGTGCGGCCGGCAACAGCTGGTCGGCGAAGGCCAGTTGGCTGTAGGTGGCAGGGCAGGAGCCGGGCCCGTCGCACGGGTCGGTGGCCATCTCCGAGAGCCCGCGCAGGCCCTGGACGACCGGCAGGCAGAGCCCCGTCACCAGGGTGGAGATCATCGGCGCGCGCCACCAGTTCTCGTGGCGCCGGGAGGCGGTCTTGGTCATGCACCGATCCTCGCAGCCCGGTCCGGCGAAGGTCAGCGGACGGATACTCAGTTCCGGGTGCGTGAATTACCCAGAGTCCTGGTTGCCGCCTGGGGCAATGACGCCGTCAGTCCGTCGGAACCCCCGGAACGGGATCGGCGGACTCCAGCAGGACGTGGGTCTTGTGCGCCGACTGCTGCTGGGCCGGTGAGAGGCTCCGGGTGGCTTCGATCTGGTCGAGCTGTGCCTGCAGGGCGGCGATGTGCGCGCTCTTGCGCTGGCGCCATGAGGCGAGGCGGCCGCGTGCGGCCACGTCACGGTGCCCGTACAGCGGGGCGCGGTGTGCCAGTTGTCGCAGCAGCGCCTCGGTCTGGTGGATGCGGGCTTCCGCGAGGGCGGTATCCGAACCGGTCTGCCATCGACGGAGCGGGCGCGTGCCGATGGCGTCGCGCGCTCGGCAGTCGACTGACACCGTCGATTCGTGCACGGAGCACCCTTGTTGTCACCCGGTCCGGTCACCTGGGGGCATCCAGCCGGACCGTCACCGTCTTCGGGCGTTGGTACTCCTGGAGGGCGAGGACGGAGAGGTCGGTGCCGTGGCCGGAGGTGCCTCGGCCGCCGTGGGGGAGTTCGGCGCTCTGGGCGAGGTGGCAGTTGAGCCAGGTCTCGCCGGCGTTCAGGCGGGCGGTGAGGTCGATCGCGGCGGTGAGGTCGTTGGTCCAGACGCTGGCGGCGAGGGCCTGCGGGACGCCGTTGGCCAGGGCGAGTGCGTCCTCGACGGTGGCGGCGTGCTGGACGGTGAGCAGCGGACCGAAGACCTCCTCCTGGACGGCCGGGTCGTCGTCGGGCAGGTCGGCGAGGAGGTGCGCGGGGCGCCAGAGGCCGTCGGTGCGGCCGGGGGCGGCGATGGAGCGCTTGGCGGCCGAGGCGGCGACGATGCGGTCGTAGCGGGCGGCCTGGTCGGGGTTGTTGAGCGGGCCGAAGTCGCGGCCGGCCCGGCGTTCGGCGAGGGCGGCGGTGAGCGCGGCGATGACCTGTTCGTGGTTCTCGTCGAGGGTGATGACCCGGGCGGGCGCCGCGCAGCTCTGGCCGGCGTTGTAGGTGCAGGTCTCGGCGAGGGTGGCCCAGGTGTGGTCGGGAGCGTCGGGCAGGACCAGTACCGGGCTGTTGCCGCCGAGTTCGAGGCTGGCGCGGCGGTGCCCGGCGCGGGCGGCGATGTCGGCTCCGGCGGCGGCGCTGCCGGTGAAGGCGATCATGTCGACGCCGCTCGCGACCAGCAGCCGGCCGGTGTCGCGGTCGCCGGGGAGCGCGGTGAGGACGCCGCCGCCGAGGGCCTGGGCCGCGTGGGCGGCGAGCAGGGTGACCGAGTCGGGGGTGGTCTCGGCGGGCTTGACGATCACGGTGTTTCCGGCGGCGAGGGCCGGGGCGCAGCGCCAGGCGGCCATCAGCAACGGGTAGTTCCACGGCACGATCGCGCCGACCACGCCGAGCGGCTCCCAGCGGACCCAGCTCTCGTGGCCGGGCAGGTAGCGCCCGGCGGCGGGCGCGGTGCCGGTGCGGGCGGCGCCCGCGTAGAACCGGAACAGGTCGGCGGCCTGCCGGATCTCGCCGGCCGCCTCCGCCTGCGGCTTGCCGGTGCCGGCCTGCTCCAGCGCGGTGTACTCGGCGTGGTGCCGCTCGACCAGGTCGGCGAGCGCGTCGAGGCGGCGCTCGCGCTCGCGCGGGGTGAGCGCGCGCCAGGGCACGGCGGCGAGCCGGGCGGCGGCGACGGCTTCGGCGACGCGTTCGGCGCGGGCCGGGTCCAGGGTGCCGCGGACGGTTCCGGTCCGGGGGTCGATCAGGTCCATACGGGGAGCCTTCCAGGGGTTCATGGGCTTACAAGTCGTAGGCTCGAAGCCAGAGTTCGAGGGTGAGGACGAGCCAGAGCTTGCCGCCCTGGCGCGGCAGCAGGGTGCCCTCGCGGCGCATCCAGGTGCGGATGGTGTCGGTGCGTACGAGGCCGCGCTCGCGGGCGGTGCGGCCGAGCAGCAGTTCGCCGGAGAGGTCGCGCAGCGGGCCGCGCAGCCACTGCTGGACGGGTACCCGCATACCGCTCTTGGGGCGGTCGGTGACGGTGGCGGGCAGCAGGTCGCGGACGGCCTCCTTGAGCACCCACTTCTCCACCGTGCCGTGCAGTTTGAGCCGCGGCGGGGTGGCGAAGGCGTGGTCGACGACATGCCGGTCGAAGAGCGGGGAGCGGCCCTGGACGCCCTGCGAGGCGGTGAGCCGCTCGACCTTGGTGAGGATGTGGTGCGCGCCCTTGGTCCGCAGGTTGCAGTGGAGCAGCTGGTTGAGCAGCGAGCGCATCGGCCCGGCCTGCAGGTAGGGCGCGACGAACCGGCGCGGCTGCGGCTCGGACTCCAAGGCGCGCAGCGCGGCCGGGGTGAGCAGCCGGGGGAGGTCCTCGTAGCACTTGCGGTACGAGCGCAGGTAGGCCTCGGCGCGGACCTCGGGGGCCGGGTCGTCCCGGTGCATCTCGTGGACCAGCATCGGCAGGTTCTTGGGGCCGCCGAAGACCGGGTCGCCGCCCTCGCCGTTGAGCGAGACGGTGAGGCCGTCGCCGGCGACGGCCTCGGCGAGCATCAGGTTGGGGACGGTGAGCGGGTCGCCGACCGGGCTGTCGAGCAGGGCGACGGTGTCGGCCAGCCGGGCGGCGACCTCGGCACCGGAGACGGTCAGTACCCGGTGGCTGGTCCGGCAGTGGTCGGCGACCAGGCCGGAGTAGCCGAGCTCGTTGGGGAGTTCGTCACCGAAGCTGATCGAGTAGGTGTGCACGGGGCGGTCGTGCAGCCGGGCGGCGAGCGCGGTGACCAGTGAACTGTCGACACCGCCGGAGAGCAGCACCGCGACGGACTCGCCGGCCGGCAGCCGGCGCGCGGTGGCCTGCTCCAGCAGGAGGCGCAGCTGCTGCGCGTACTGTGCGGGCGGCAGGTCGCCGGCCTCGGCGGGGAGCAGTTCGGCGGGCTCCCAGTACTGCTCCTGGTGGACGGTGCCGTCGGCCCGCAGGCGCAGGATCCGCCCGGGCAGCGCCTCGTGGACGCCGCGCAGCAGGGTCTCCTCGCCGGGTAGGTAGGCGAAGGTGAGGAAGGAGCGGACGGCGGCCAGGTTGAGGCCGGTGCCGAGTGCCGGCCAGTGCCGCAGGGTGCGCAGGGAGGTGGACGCGGCCCAGCAGTCGTCGGCGCGGGCGTAGAAGATCGTGCGGGCGCCGGCGTGGTCGCGGATCAGGACGAGGTCGGCGCCGTCCACGACGGCCAGGACGAAGAGCCCGTCGGCCTGCCGGACGCCGTCGGCGCCGAGTGCGTGCCAGAGCCGGAGCAGCAGCTCGCCGTCGGGGCGGTCGGCGGGTGCGGGGTGGCCGGCGGCGGCGAGGGCGGCGAGCAGCTCGGCGCGGTTGTGCAGGGTCACCTCGCCGACGGCGGTCAGCCCGTCGGCGGAGAACGGGCCGTCGACGGAGAGCGGGCCGTCGACGGAGAGCGGGCCGTCGATGGTGAACGGGCCGGTGGCGAAGCCGGGTTCACCGGGGATCAGGGCGCACTGGGCGCCGCGGCCGGCGCCCGGGGCGGTGCCGGTGAGCGTGGCGAGGTGGGTGCGGGCCCGGTCGGTGTCGGTGCCGGTGCAGGCGCAGCAGCGAGCCATGAACGGAGGGGTGCCTTTCGCTGGGGGGTTCCACGGTCCGGGGGTGCGGCGGCCTCAGCCGAAGTCGTCGCCGTCCCAGCCGTCGTCCCCGGAGTCATCCCAGTCGCCGTCGTAGTCCGCGTGGTCCGCACCGTCGTCGCCAGCCGACGAGCCGCCGCCGCCGTCGCCGCCGCCGGAGGAGTTGGCGGCCTGGGCGCGGGCCTGCTGGCGCAGCTGCTCCTCCTCGTCCTCGCCCAGCTCCAGCGGCGGGAACTGGGAGACCGCGACGGCCGTGGCCCCGGCCACCCCGAGAGCGCCGAGCACCACGCCGAGCCGGCCGCGGAAGGCGGTCCGGTTGATGGTGACGAGCTCGCCGCGGGCCCAGACGGTGCGGCCGTAGCCGATGTCACGGCCGTAGCGGACGGTGCCGTCGGAGCGGCCGCGCTTGACCAGGTCCTTGCCGAGGCGTTCGTCGGTGCCGGACTGGCCGGTGCTGTCGTTCCAGTGCACGAGGCCGTCGGCGCCACGCCGGCGCCACTCGTCGCGGCCGTCCTCGTAGCGGCGGTGCACGGTGCCGTCCGCCAGCAGTTCGTCGCGGTAGCCGATCTGGCGTGGCTGCGTCATCGTGGGGAGTCCTCGGGTATCGGGGAGCGGCTCAAGGTGTGGGCCAGGTCAGGAATCCGGCGGCGCGCGCGGTGCGGACCCGCCGGTGCAGCGGGGCCCGGCGGGGCCCGCCGGCGTTGCCGCGGAGTTGGCGGATCACGGTGTGCAGCAGCCGGCCCGGGTTGACGGCGGCGAGTTCGATGGTCCGGCCGGTGCCGAGCCAGGCGCGCTCCTCGGGCCGCAGCCCGGCCGGCAGCGGGCCCCGGTACGGGTGCGGGCCGCGTCCCGAGGTCAGGTGCAGGGTGGCGGCGTGCCGGGGGACGAGGCCCATCGAGCGGACCCGCAGCGGGCCGGCGCCGTCGCCCTCGTCACCGGCACGGAGCAGTTCCGCACGGGTTCGTTCGTAGCAGGCGAGCCCGGCCGGGCTGGCGTCGTGCAGCACCTGCACCACGGCGTCGCCGGCCCGCCGAAGGGCGGCCACCAGCCGGGGGTCGAGGGGCAGTTCGGCGGCGGCGACGACCGGGCAGGCCGCCTCCAGGTGCAGGTCGTTGGCGATCAGCATCGCGGTGATCTCCCGGCTCTGGCAGACCAGCAGCCGCGGCAGCCCGTAGTCGTACAGGTCGCTCTCGGGGGCGGTCCGCGTCCCTGACGCCATCGGTGCCGGAGTCGGGGCCAGGGCGGGCAGCAGCCCCGGCAGCTCACCGCGCCGCGCCGCGAGCGCCTCGCCGAACCGGGCGTACCGGACCGGCGGCGCCAGCGTGTAAGGGATCCGGCGCGGCCCGGCGTGCAGCGGCTGGAGGACGCGGCAGAGCTCGTAGTACAGCTGGCGCTCGGTGTACCGCAGCCCGCCGGGGGCCCCGGCCCGGTCGGCGGCGGCGATGAGCGCGCCGTCCAGCAGCAGGCGCAGCGGCCTGCGGCGCAGGGGCCCGGGCGGCGGCGGAACGGTCATGCGGTGCGCTCCTCGGTGGGCTCGTCGGTGGGCTCGGGCCAGGTCAGGAAGCCGACGGCGAGCGCTCGCCGGCGGGTCTCGGCGGGCTCCTCCGCCTGCGGCTGCACCTTCTGGAGCGGGACGCGGGCCGGCTGCTCCAGGACGCGCTCGGCGGCCCGTTCGGCGACCGCCATCAGCCGCTTCGGCGCCAGCGCGGCCAGCGGACTCCACCAGCCCTCGGCGAACCACTCCCGCTCGGCCGTGGTCAGCCCGGGCACCGACCGCTCCAGCCGCACCTGCACCTCCGGGGCGCGGAACGGGTCGCGCAGGACGACCCACTTGTACTCCGCGGCCAGCACCGCGCGGGCCGGCAGCCCGGCGTCCAGCACCCGGCGGCCGGGCTGCTTGGTGCGCGCGTCGGCCACCAGCAGGCAGCCCTGCGGGGAGGCGTCGTGCAGGACGACGACGGGCAGGCCGTCCGGGACGGCGCTCAGTTTCTCCACGATCAGCGCGCGGCGGCGGTGCGAGTAGCCGTTGGCGTACAGGAAGGCGGTGACGGTGCGGTCCGGGCAGAGCAGCACGAACGCCGGGCGGGCCGGTCGCTTGCGCGGGACGTGCTCGTCGTCGACCAGCGCGCCGGGCAGGGTGCCGTAGACGACCTTCCACCGCGTCACCACGGTGTCGCGGAAGCCGCCGGCGGTCCAGCGCGGGGTCACCGGCTGCGGCGGCGCCGGCACGTGCGAGAGCATCCTTTGGCACACCGCGAAGCCGATCAGCGTGAGCGCGGCGAGTACCAGCAGCGGTATCAGGGTGCCGTGCACCGCCAGGGCGGCGACCAGCGCGACGAGTCCGAGGAAGCCCAGGCACCCCGCGCTGCTCTTGGAGCCCCGGAAGGCCGGCGCCGGGCGGCCCCGCCGCTCGGTGGCCCAGCGCAACTGGTCGACGGTGCACCGCAGTTTGCCGTCCCCGCCGAGCCGCCCGGCCAGCCGGAGGATCCGGACGTCGTGCAGCCCGGGGCCCTCCACCTTCGGATCCAGGGCGAACTGCTTGCCGCAGTACGTGCACTTGTGGCCGGAGCGCTGCCGTTGCAGCAGGTTCTTGTCGCAGTGCGGGCAGATCATCGCGGTGTCTCCAGCGTCGCGGCGAAGCGACGCAGCCGGGCGGCCAGCCGCTCTCTCGGGCTGACCGTACCCGCGCGCTGGTTCCGTTCCACTTCCCTTAGGGCGCAGGCCAGTTGGGTGTCCTCGCGGCGCTCGGCCTCGGCCGCGGTGATCGCGTAGTCCTCGTGGTCGATGCCGAACCCGGTGTTGGCGGCCAGGATGTTGAGCGGCCCGGCGCCCCGGTTGGCGAAGGAGTGCGGCATCAGCTCGGGTATGCGGATCAGCAGCCCGGGCGTCAGCGGCACGTCCACGACCCGGCGGAGCTCGGCGTCGTACAGCCCGCACGAGGCGTGGCCCAGGCTCAGCACCAGGTGCTCGCCGCCGTGCGCGTGCGGGGTGAACGCGCTGTGCGGGGCGACGATGCCGAGCTTGTAGGTGGCGTTGGACGGCCGCTCGGGCGAGGTCTTGGCGTCACCGACCAGGTAGTGCGCGAACTGGCCCTCGTCGATGAACCGCAGCAGCTCCTCGCCGGCCGCGCCGTGCGCACTGCCGGGCCCCAGCTCCCGGGCGCCGTCCCGGTCGGCGATCAGGACGTGGCCGTCCGGCCGCAACTGGTACAGGTCCACCCCGGCGGGCAGTGCTCGGGCCAGCCGCTCCAGCCCGCGCAGCCCGGATCGTACGGACATCGGCCACCCCCATGCTCTGCCCCAATGACGTCATCCCCGGTGACGCCGGCCCCTTCCCGACCGGTTCCCGGTCCGCAGTTGTGGATCTTAGACACGCCGGGTGAACACCAAGGGTACGGCCGGGGCTCAGCGGCCCCGGGCCACCACGAAGCCGGGCAGGGCGAGCAGGAACTCCCGGGCCTCGGCGGCCTCCCCTGACGGCCCGTCCGGCGGGGGAGCGGCCGCCAGCACCTCCGCGATCTCCCGCTCCGCGGCGGCGACCAGCCCGGCGGCGGCCTCCCGGGCGCTCTCCACGCAGTCGTACGCGGCCATCCGGTCGAGCAGCCAGCGGACGTCCTCCGCCGCGCCGTGGCCGCGCTGGGCCCGGGTGCCGTGCAGGTAGCGCTCGGTGCGGGCGCGTTCGGCCGGGGTGCAGCGATCCAGCAGGTGGATCAGTAGCAGGGTGCGCTTTCCCTCCCAGAGGTCCCCGGCGATCTCCTTGCCGTAGTCGGCCAGCGTGCCGACCAGGTTGAGCACGTCGTCCTGGATCTGGTAGGCGGCGCCCAGGTACCAGCCGAACCGGTCCAGCCGGGTGGCGTCGGTGCCGGCGCCCTCGGCGACCAGCAGGCCGCTGCGGCACGGGTAGAGGAAGGTGTACCAGGACGTCTTCTTGAGGCACATCCGGTAGTAGTCGGCGGGCACCAGCGCGCAGGCGTTGTCGCGGATCCAGGCGATCTCCAGCGCCTGGCCCTCCAGTGACTGGCGGCACATCAGCTCGGTCTCCTCGAACAGCCGCCAGGCCAGCTCGCCGCCCAGCTCCCGCCGGTTGGCCATCAGCCGCTGCAGCCCGAGCAGGTTGGTCGCGTTGCCGACGTTCAGCGCGACCTCGACACCGTAGGCGGCGGAGAGCGTGGGCTCGCCGCGGCGCAGCTCGCTGCCGTCCTGGATGTCGTCGTGGATCAGGAACCCGTTGTGGAACAGCTCGACCGTCACCGCCGGATTGAGTGCGCGCTCCGGGCGGCCGCCGAACGCGGCGCAGGTCGCCAGGCAGAGCGCGGCCCGCAGCCCCTTGCACGGCCGGGCCGGGTAGTCGGCGGCCAGCTCGTACAGGTACGGCGGGCTCTGCTCGGGGATGTGGCGCAGCAGCGCCGCCACCGTCCGCGCCCGGTACCGGGCCAGCACCCGCTCGACCAGCTGCTCCCCGCCGGGGAGGGGCGGCGCCTCGGCCGTCACCCCTGGTGGCCTTCGGCCCCGTCGGGGCGCTGGGCCGGGCCCTGCTGCGGGCCGAAGGTGTCCTGCATCGACCGGTTGGCGAAGGCCGGGGCGAAGGTGCTCAGGTTGAGCAGCAGGTCGAGGACGTCGTGTGCGTTGGCGGCGAGCCGCTGGGTGTGCTCGGCCGTCTCGCCGGTGGTGTTGCCGAGCAGCCGGTCGCTGACGGCATCGATCAGCTGGTGGGTGTTCTCCGACACCCGCTGCACCAGCCGGCCGAACTCGTCCGGGTCGACGCGGTGTTCGCCGGTGAGCCGGTCGCCGGCCGTCTTGGCGTCCGTCAACCCGGCGGCCAGCTCGCGCTCCAGCACCGCGGCCGCCTCCATGACCGCCCGCGAGCCCTGCTCGCCGACATCGCTGAACCGACCGGCGTCGGGCATGGCAGACCTCCTGGTTCGAGCCCCGGACGGACCGGGGCGGGCCGGGCTGGCGGCCGGGCAGGGCGCCGCCTTGATCGCCGATCGTACAGGCGTGTGTGCGGAGCGTGCCGATGGCTTTTCCGGGTGTCACCGGTCTGGCGGGGCGCTCGCCGCGCCGTGGGCGCCCCCTACCGGCGCAGTGCGCCTGGCCGCCAGCTCGCACACCCGTCGATGCCGGTCGGCGCCTCGTCTTCGCAGGTCGGAGCCGTGTCGGCGGCTGCGCCCCGGCGAGTCGGCCCGCACTCCGCACCCGGTCACTGGTAGTAGTTGCGTGGTTGCGCCGCGGAGCCCTTGTGGGTCCGGCCGGCCGATCTCGACAGGTGCGCGCCGCTGCCGCAGTGCTGCTCGCCGCGGTGCCCGGGTGCTGGACAAGGAGCGGTCATGGGTGGCAGACAGCGCCCGCCGAGAGCACGGGGCGCTCGGCCGGGCAAGGGCGCCGGGGCGGCGCGCGCCCGCGCGGGCGACAAGGCGGACGGCCGGGCGGACACCGGAAGCGGCCGGGCGGAAGCCAGGATCGGCCGGGTGGATGCCAAGCTGGAGATCGCCCGGCTGGAGGGCTATCTCGCCTGGGAGGCCGAGGTGTCGGCGGCCGAGCGCGACGCCCGGGCCTTCGCCGACCGGTTCCCCTGGCTCTCGCCAGGCGAGCGGGAGAGCCTCGAACAGGCCTACACGGCCGACCGGTTGCGCTACGCCGAGGACGTGGTCGACCGGGCCGTGGAGCGCTGCCGGCAACTGGCGGCCCGCTACCGCAGCGAGTGCCGTCGGATCTGTGCCCGCTGGGCCGCCCTCTGCCTCTCGGTGACGTTCGCGGCCGCGCTCTGCGCGGTGGTCCCCGCCGCCCTGCGCGGCTGAGCGCACCGGGCCCTGCGCGGCTGGGCGCACCGGGCCCTGCGCGGCTGGGCGCACCGGGCCCTGCGCGGCTGGGCGCACCGGGCCCTGCGCGGCTGGGCGCACCGGAGGGACGAGGATAGGCCGGGCCGGTCCGCACACGGCCACAGGGCCCGCCACCGGCACAGGGCCCGCCACGCGCGAGACGGCGTGGCGGGCCCTGTCGTACGGGTGCCGGTGGATCAGTGGTGACCGTGGCCGCTGGTGATCTCCTCGTGCTCCTCGGCGGTGGGCTTGGGGATCTGGCTGCCCTCGCCGAAGAAGCCGCGCGAGAGCTGGGCCCGCAGGCGCGAGAACAGGCCGGCCTTTCGTGCCACCCCGTTCTCGTCCACCGCTGGCGGCAGCACGACGGGTTGCGGCTGCTCGTGTGCCGTGAGCGTGTACATCCGGTCCTGCGGCAGCGGCGCGTGCACCTCGATGAACTCGCCGTGCTGGAGCCGCTGGATGACACCGGTCTCCCGGCCGTGCAGCACCTTCTCCTTGTCACGCCGCTGAAGGCCCAGGCACCACCTCTTGGTGATCACGAAGACCACCACCGGTGCCAGGAAGAAGGCGATCCGGACCGCGTAGGTGATGGCGTTGATCGACAGTTCGAAGTGGGTGGCGAGCAGGTCGTTGCCACCGCCGGCCAGGAGTACCAGGTAGAGGCTGACCCAGGCCGCGCCGACGGCCGTCCGGACCGGTGCGTTGCGCGGGCGGTCCGCCATGTGGTGTTCGCGCCGGTCGCCGGTGAGCCAGGCCTCCACGAACGGGTAGCCCCAGAGCCCCACCAGCACCAGCGGGAAGATCATCAAGGGGATGAATACGCCGAGGTTGAGCGTGTGGCCCCAGATGTCGATCTCCCAACCCGGCATGATCCGGATCAGGCCCTCGGAGAAGCCCATGTACCAGTCCGGCTGGGCGTCCGTCGAGACCTGGTCCGGCCGGTACGGGCCGTATGCCCAGATCGGGTTGACCGTGGCGATCGCCGACATCGCGGAGACGACGCCGAACACCAGGAAGAAGAACCCGCCCGCCTTGGCCATGTAGACCGGCATCAGCGGCATGCCGACGACGTTCTTCTCGGTCCGGCCGGGGCCCGCGAACTGGGTGTGCTTGTGGTAGAAGACCAGGATCAGGTGGGCCACCAGCAACCCCAGCATGATCCCCGGGATCAGCAGAACGTGCACGGTGAACAGCCGGGGCACGATCGCCGTCCCCGGGAACTCGCCGCCGAACAGGAACATCTGGAGGTACGTGCCGACCAGCGGGACGGCCAGCACCGCGCCCTCCATGAACCGGATGCCGGTGCCGGAGAGCAGGTCGTCGGGGAGCGAGTAGCCCATGAAGCCGTCGAACATGCCGAGGAAGAGCAGCAGCGCCCCGAAGATCCAGTTGATCTCGCGGGGCTTGCGGAACGCGCCGGTGAAGAAGACGCGCATCATGTGCACCAGCATGGCGGCGACGAACACGATCGCCGCCCAGTGGTGGATCTGCCGGATCAGCAGACCGCCGCGGACGTCGAAGCTGATGTCGATCGTCGATCTGTACGCCTCGGACATCGGCACGCCCCTGAGAGGGATGTACGAGCCCTCGTAGACCACCTCGCCCATGGAGGGGACGAAGAAGAGGGTCAGCCAGACGCCGGTCAGGATGATGATGATGAAGGTGTACAGGCAGATCTCGCCGAGCATGAAGGACCAGTGGTCCGGGAAGATCTTGCGGATGTTGGCCCGGGACAGGGCGTAGATGCCGAGCCGGCCGTCGGTCCAGTCGGCGAGGGCCTCGGCCTTGTTCGCGGGCGCCGCACGCGTGCTGGTGACCGGTCCCGGGCGCGACTGCTGGTGGGTGCTCACGACCGGCTCCCCGGCGTCCGCTGGGTGCCGACCGGGGAGCCCGCCTGCGGAGCTGCCGGCCGGCGGATTGATGTGATCATGGGACCTCTCGATACGGGGCCGCCGGGTTCGCCGGCGCGCGGATCCGCCGATCCACTGGCCACGTTGCTCAAAGTGATGGAGCGCTTACTCTGTCATGCTGTCGGCAGGGGGCCGCCTGTGCACGTCCATCGGCCCGTACGGCCGCTCGTGTCGGGCCGTCCGGGGGGTGTGCGCGGCGATCGGCCGCCGGTGGGAGCGGGTGTGGTGCGCTCGGGTGCTGTTGGCGGGGCGCTGAACCGTTTCGGCGCGCGCCGTGCGCCGGGAGGGCACGCCCACGGGCCTACGCTGCGCCAATGGTGGATCACCGGGAACTCTTCGAGGACGTGACCGCGACCCTGGCCCGCGCCGGGTTCGACACCGGGCCGGGACCGTCGGGCCTGCGGATCGGCCACCGGCCGCAGGGCGTGGTGGTCGGCTGGACCCACGCCCCCGAGCGGGCGGAGCCGGCCGGACCGGCCGACGCGGCAGGCGTGGCGGGAGCGGCAGGCGGGCACGAGGACGCGGCCGGACCGCCGCCCGCGCAGGGCATCCGGGCGGCGGTGAGCGGGGCCGTCGCCGTGGTGCTGCGCGAATCCGGCTACCAGGTGGCCGCGGCCGGGAGCGACGGGCTGCTGGTCACGGCCGGCCCCGAACCGGCCCCACCGGTGGCCGGCCGGCCGGACGAGGCGGACGCCGTCCCCGAGCAGTGGTGGGGCTGACGGCGCGCCGGGCACAGAGCCGGTTGGGGGCTCAGGGCCGTGGTGCTCAGGGCCGGTCGTGGGCTCAGGGCCGGTCGCGACTCCGGTCGCGCTCGTGCCCGTGGTGGCGGCGCAGCGCGTGGACGGGCACGACCAGCCAGCAGGCGGCGACCCAGAGCATGACGCCCGCGGTGATCCCCGCGGCGGTCGTCCCCGAACCGGTGGCGACCCGCAGCAGGAGCAGCAGGGCCGAGCCGACGGTGAGGGCCAGCAGCACCAGCCCGGCCCCGACGAGCCGGGCCGCGCCGTCCACCAGCTGGGGCTTGAGCCGCCGGCCGGCCAGCACCCGGTGGTACGAGACGGGCGCGGTCAGCGCACCCGTGGCCAGGGCGCCCAGCACCACCGTCACCACGTAGAGCCTGCGGTCGAAGTCGCCGAGTTCGGCGAAGCGGGGCATGAAGACGACGCTCAGCAGGAAGCCGAAGAGGATCTGCGAGCCGGTCTGCGCCACCCGCACCTCCTGGAGCATCTCGCTCCAACGGCGGTCGGCCCGCTCCTCCGGCGACTCGTGCCGGCCCGTCCGCGGCGGGTCGGGGGAGGCGCCGGGGCCGCCGGTCTCCGGGGTGGTCACGGCAATCGCCTCCCGCGCCCCGGTCGGCCCGGCCCGTCCGCCAGTGCCGGTTCGGACGTCGGTGCCGGTTCGGACGCCAGGCCCGGCCCGGCCGCTCTGGCAGCCGCTCGGGCAGCCGGGAGAGGACTCCACCGGCCGGGCGTGTACCCCGGCCGGGCCCGGGCAGGCGCCCGCACCGGGACGGCAGGCGCCTGCGGGTCGGGCTCGGCGACGCCGGCCCGGCGCTCCCACGGCTGCGGCCCGCGCCCGACCGCCGGACGGCCTCGGGTGGGGGCTCCGGCAACGGCGCCGGGTCCGGACCGGGCAGCGGGTCCGGGGACGGCGGGATCGGCGGGGGCGCGGGATCGGGCTCCCGGCCCGGCTTCGGCTGACCGGGGTACGGGTGGGGGAACGGTTCGGTGTCCGGATCAGGGGGCGTCGGTACGGTCATCGCGGCCGCCTCCTTCCACATGGTCCACACGGCGGGCTGCGTCGTGCATCGCTCAGCGTCGTGCATCGCTCAGCGCCCGAGCGCGTGCTCCAGCTCCCGCTTGTTCATCGTCGAACGCCCCTTGATGTTGCGCTGCCTGGCCTCGTTGTACAGCTGGTCGTAGGTGGGGCCCTGGGCGCCCTGGTGCGAGCGCAGGCCGCCCCGCCGGCCGGAGGAGATGTCGTGGGTGGAGGAACGGCTCGCGGTCCGGGACTCGCCGTGGCGGGCCCGTTCCTTGTTCACCGTCCGGGCGGCGATCTCCTCGGCCCGCTTCTCGCTCTCGCCGCGTTCGCGCGCGCTCTCCTTGATGTGCTCGTACTGGCGCTCCCGCTTGGGGCTCGATCCTCGGGGCATGGCGCTCTCCTCCTCGGTTCCGGGCCTTCGGGCTCCCCGGCCACGCGGGCCGGTCCGGCCCTCTCCTCCTGTGCGGCGTCTACCCGGGCGGCGGGCACTGAACCATGCCGGAACGGAGGGCACCGCCCCGGGCGGGTGCGGAAGGAGCCGGACCCCGCAGGCGCCCCCGGACCGCGCCGAACGGGCCTATCGTGGAAGGACCCGGCAGACGCGGGCGGGAGGAGCCGATCCCATGAAGCGTCGCACGCCGAACAACGCCGACCCGGCGGCCGAACCGGGCGGGCTCACCGTCGAGGCGCGCCCGTGGGCCGGCGGAACGGTGCTCACCCTCCGCGGCGAGCTCGATCTCGACACCGCCGAGCCCGTGCGCGCCGCCCTCGACCGCGCGCTGGAGAGCCCCGGCACCGTCGTCGTGATCGACTGCGGCGGCCTGGAGTTCTGCGACTCGACCGGCCTGAACGTGATGCTGCGCGCCCGGGCCCGCGCCGAGGCCGACGGCAGCCGGATCGAACTGGCCCGCCCCCGGCCGCTGGTGCTGCGGATGCTCGAACTCACCGGCGCCACCGACGCCTTCCGGATCCGGGACGACACACCGCCGTAGCGGCCCGGGCCGCGGTGTACGGACCCCCGGCCCACGTGTCGCCGCCGTCCCTGCGGTGGCAGAGTGGAACGGGGCGGCGCCGCCGCCCCCACAGCTCGGGGCAGCCCGGACGGAGCGCCCCGTCGTGCGCCCGACCCGGAGGCTGGGACCAGTGGACGACCTCCCGGTGGACTCGTCGGCCACGCCCGCAGGCCCGCCCGCGGAGCCGGCCGAGCCTGGCCTGCGCCGGCTGCTGGCCGGCCTGACGGCGGTGCGCGACGGAGACTTCGGCACCCGGCTCGCGGCCGACCAGCCCGGCTTGCTCGGCGAGATCGCCACCGTCTTCAACGGCATGGCCGAGCAGCTCTCCCGGGTGACCTCCGAGGTGACCCGGGTGGCCCGGGAGGTGGGTACCGACGGGCGGCTCGGCGGGCAGGCGCAGGTGCCCGGGGTGGCCGGCACGTGGCAGGACCTCACCGACTCCGTCAACGCGATGGCGGGGAACCTGACCTGGCAGGTGCGGAACATCGCCCAGGTCACCACGGCGGTGGCCCGCGGCGACCTCACCCAGAAGATCGAGGTGGACGCGCGCGGCGAGATCCTGGAGCTCAAGAACACCGTCAACACGATGGTCGACCAGCTCTCCGCCTTCGCGGACGAGGGGACCCGGGTGGCCCGGGAGGTGGGCACCGACGGGCGGCTCGGCGGGCAGGCGCAGGTGCCCGGGGTGGCCGGCACCTGGCGGGACCTCACCGACTCGGTGAACTTCATGGCCGGCAACCTCACCAGCCAGGTCCGGGCGATCGCCCAGGTCGCCACCGCGGTCGCCGGCGGCGACCTCACCCAGAAGATCCGGGTGGACGCGCGCGGCGAGATCCTGGAGCTGAAGGAGACCATCAACACGATGGTCGACCAGCTCTCCGCCTTCGCGGACGAGGTCACCCGGGTCGCGCGCGAGGTCGGCACGGCCGGCAACCTCGGCGGGCAGGCCACCGTCCGGGGCGTCTCGGGCACCTGGAAGGACCTCACCGACAACGTCAATGTGATGGCCTCCAACCTCACCGGGCAGGTCCGCTCGATGTCCGAGGTGGCGACGGCGGTCGCACGCGGCGACCTCTCGCGCCGGATCACCGTCGAGGCCGAGGGCGAGGTGGCCGCGCTCGCCGACGCGATCAACACCATGGTGGACACCCTGTCGGCGTTCGCCGACGAGGTGACCCGGGTCGCCCGCGAGGTCGGCACCGAGGGCATCCTCGGCGGCCAGGCGCTCGTCCCGAACGTCGCCGGCACCTGGAAGGACCTCACCGAGAACGTCAACTCGATGGCGAACAACCTCACCAACCAGGTCCGCAACATCGCCCAGGTGACCACCGCCGTCGCCCAGGGCGATCTCACGCTCAAGATCGACGTGGACGCGCGCGGCGAGATCCTGGAGCTGAAGACCACCATCAACACCATGGTCGACCAGCTCTCCTCGTTCGCCGCCGAGGTGACCCGGGTGGCCCGGGAGGTCGGCAGCGAGGGCCGGCTGGGCGGCCAGGCCGAGGTCGAGGGCGTCTCCGGCACCTGGAAGCGGCTCACCGAGAACGTCAACGGGCTGGCCGGCAACCTCACCCGGCAGGTCCGCGCGATCGCCGAGGTGACCAGCGCCGTCGCCGCCGGGGACCTCACCCGGTCGATCACCGTCGACGCCTCCGGCGAGGTCGCCGACCTCAAGGACAACATCAATGCGATGGTCGGCTCGCTGCGCGAGACCACCCGCGCCAACCAGGAACAGGACTGGCTGAAGACCAACCTCGCCCGGTTCTCCGGCGCCGTCCAGGGCCGGCGGGAGATCCGGGCCGTCGCCGACATGATCACCGACGAGCTGACGCCGCTGGTCGGTGCCCAGTTCGGTGCGTTCTACCTCGCCGAGGAGACCCCCTCCGGCACCGAGCTCGTCCTGGTCAGCTGCTACGGCCGTCCGGACGGCGAGGGGCCGCAACGGCTGCGGCTCGGCGAGTCCCTGGTCGGCCAGGCCGCCCGCAGCCGCCGCACCGTCACCGTCGACGACCTGCCGCCCGGCTACGCCACCCTCGCCTCCGGGGCCGGCCGGGCGGACGCCCGCGCACTGGTGATCCTGCCGATCGCCCTGGAGGAATGGCTTATCGGCGTGCTGGAGTTCGCCTCCGTCCACCCGTTCAGCCAGATCCACCGGGACTTCCTGGACCAGTTCGCCGAGTCCTGCGGCGTCAACATCGGCACCCTGCTGGCCAACGCGCGTACCGACGAACTGCTCGGCGAGTCCCAGCGGCTCACCGCCGAACTCCAGGCCCGGTCCGAGGAGTTGCAGGATGGCCAGCAGGAGCTGCGGCGCTCCAACGCCGAACTGGAGGAGAAGGCAGCCCTGTTGGCCGAGCGCAACCGCGACATCGAGGCCAAGAACCTGGAGATCGAACAGGCCCGGCAGGAGCTGGAGGAGCGGGCCCGCCAGCTCAGCCTCACCTCGATGTACAAGTCCGAGTTCCTGGCCAACATGAGCCACGAGCTGCGCACCCCGCTCAACAGCCTGCTGATCCTCGCCCAGTTGCTCGCTCAGAACCCCTCCGGCAACCTGACGCCCAAGCAGGTCGAGTACGCGGGCGTCATCCATTCGGCCGGCTCCGACCTGCTCCAGCTCATCAACGACATCCTCGACCTCTCCAAGGTCGAGGCCGGGAAGATGGAGCTCAGCCCCGAACCCTTCGCCGTGCGCGAGCTGTTGGAGTACGTCGAGTCCGCGTTCAAGCCGCTGGCCGACCAGAAGGAGCTGGCCTTCGGGGTCACCGTCGACCCGGCCCTGCCCGCCGAACTGGTCACCGACCAGGCCAGGTTGCGCCAGGTGCTGCGCAACCTGCTGTCCAATGCGCTCAAGTTCACCGACAGCGGGCGGGTCGAGCTGAGGATCGAGCGCGTCTCCGGCGCCGGCCTCCCGGACGAACTCGGCCGGACCGGTGCGGCGGTGGCGTTCCAGGTCGAGGACACCGGCATCGGCATCGACCCCGCCCACCTGGACACCGTCTTCGGCGCCTTCCAGCAGGCCGACGGCACCACCAGCCGCCGCTACGGCGGCACCGGCCTCGGGCTGTCGATCAGCCGCGAGCTGGCCCGGCTGCTCGGCGGCACCATCACCGTCCGGTCCAGCCCCGGCGCGGGCAGCTGCTTCAGCCTCTACCTGCCGCTCGGTACCGGGGAGCGGGAACCGGACCTCGCAGCCGTCCCGCCGCCGGCCCCGGCCGAGCCGAGCGTGCTGGTGGTCGAGGCCGGACCGCCCGGGCTGCTCACCGTGCTCGCCGGGAACGCGGCGGCCGCGCTCGGCGACCGGACACCCCCGGCCCGGGTCCGCACCGCGGGTGACCAGGCCGGACTGTGGGCCGCGCTCGACCAAGGCCCGTACCAGTGCGTCGTCCTCGACCTGGCGCTGCCCGCCGACCTCCTCCGGGCGGCCGTCACCGCTCTGGACGGGCGGGTCGGCGAGGCGCCCGTCCTCGGCTACCGGGGCGACGGGCCGGCCGGGCCGGGCCCCGGCGGGATCGAGACCGTCACCGGCCTGGACGAGCTGCGCGAACGGATCATCGCCTGCCTGGGCGGGCGGCCCGCCGCGCCGCCGGACCGCGCACAGGCCGCCGGCGAACCGCTCGCCGGGCGTACCGCCCTGATCGTGGACGACGACGTACGCAACGTGTTCGCGCTCACCGCCGCCCTGGAACAGCGCGGTGTGACCGTCCTGTACGCCGCCGACGGCCGGGCCGGGCTCGACCAGCTCCGCGCCCACCCCGAGACCGACGTGGTCCTGATGGACGTGATGATGCCCGGGCTCGACGGCTACGCCGCGATCGGCGAGATCCGGGCCGACCGGCGGCACGCCCGGATCCCGGTGATCGCCGTCACCGCGAAGGCGATGCCCGGCGACCGGGCGAAGAGCCTGGCCGCCGGTGCTGACGACCACATCACCAAACCCGTCGACACCGACCGCCTGCTCGACCGGATGCGGCACTGGCTGGACGTGTCATGACCGCCGGGCGCGGCGCCGGGGAGAGTGGTGCCGGGGCCGTCGCGCAGGAGCTCGCCGCCACCGTCCGCCGGCTCCGGCAGGACGCCGACCGGGCGCGCGCCGGGGAACGGGACCGGGCCGCGGTGGACGTCGCCACCGGGATCCTCGCCGAACGGCTGCGGTGCACGCCCGCCGAGGCCGCCACCCGCCTCGCCCGGCTGGCCCGCGAGGCCGGGCAGCCCGTCGCCGTGCTCGCCGCCGACCTCGCGGGATCGCCCGAGCCGGCGAGGCCGGGCCACTCCGGCGAGCTCGGTGACTCCGGCGAGCTCGGTGACTCCGGTGAACCACCCGGCGAGTTCGGCCGACCACCCGGCGAGTCCGACGAGGCCGCCGAATCCGCGGTGCCCGCCTCCGTACACGTCACCCCCGCCCTGGCCGCCGTCCCCGACCTGCAACGGGCGGCCGAGGCCGTGCTCGACCAGACCGCCCGACCGCTCGGCGCCCGTGCCGTCGTGCTCTGGCAGCGCCTGCCCGGCGGAGCGCTCGCCCTGGCCGCGCACGCCGGCCTGACCGCCGCCGAGGCGCAGGCCTGGAGCCGCGTGCCGCCCGGTGTGGACACCCCCGCCCAGCACGTCGTGCACACCGGGCGCGAGCTCTGGCCCACCGGTCAGGGCCCCTCGGCCGGCTCGGTCGGCGGGCCCGCGGCCGGCCGCGCCGTCCTTCCGCTGCTCGACGGCGGCCGGTGCCGAGGCGCCCTCGAACTGCTCTGGCCCGGGCCCGCCCCCGCCCTCACCCAGAGCCTGCGCCGCCAGCTGTACGCCCTCGCCGACCTCTGTGCCACCCTGCTCGACGGCACCGACCCGCCCGGCCCGGCCGCGTCCGACCCGGCCGACGCGCTGCTCGACGGCCTGCTCACCCCCGCGTTGCTGCTGCAACCGCTGCTCCGCGACGGCCGGTTGGCCGACTTCCGGATCGCCCGGACCAACGCGCGGTTCCGCGACCCGCTCGGCCGGCCCCGGGCCGCACTGGAGGGCGCCTCCCTGCTGGAGACCTACCCGGATGCCTGCGCCGCCGGCCTCTACGACCGGCTCGCCGACGCCCACACCACCGGTGAGCCCCGGCCCGGCGAGCGCCTGCACCTGGTCTTCCGCCGCGGCGAAGCCCCGCTGCCCGCCACCGTCCGGCTCGCCGTCGCCCCGTTGGGCGGACGGCTGCTGGTCAGCTGGCAGCTCACCGCCGAACGGAACGGCGAGGGCGAGCAGGCCGGACTGCTGCGCCAGGCCCAACGGCTCGCCCGGGTCTGCGGGTTCGAGGAGTCGACCGCGACCGGCCGGATCCTCTGGAACGACGGCCTCGCCGAACTCTACGGGCTGGCGCCCGAGGCCCCGCCCGTCCCGCTTTCCCGGCTCGCCGACCACGCCCACCCGGACGACGCGCCCGTCGTCCGCCGACTGCTGGACACCGTCCAGCGGCGCCACCGCACCTCCTTCGCGGTCTTCCGGATGGTCCGGCCCGACGGCTCCCAGCGCTACACCCGGATCGTCGCCGAACCCGTTCTCGACGACGCGGGCCGGCTGACCGCGGTCCGCGGCGCCTACCACGACGTCTCCTCCCAGCACTGGACCGAGGTCGCGCTCGGCGCCACGCGGGAGCGGCTCGCCGACACCGAACAGGAGGCCGCCGAGCGCGAACAGCTCGCCCTCCGGCTCCAGCAGGCGATCCTGCCGCCCGAGCCGCCGCCGCTCGGCACCACCGGGCTGCGCGCCGCCGTCCGCTACCGTCCGGCGGCCCAGCACGACCGGGTCGGCGGCGACTGGTACGACGTCCTGCTGCTGCCCGACCGGAGGGTGCTGCTCGCCGTCGGCGACGTGGCCGGCCACGGCGTCGGCGCGGCCACCGGCATGGTCGCGCTCCGGCACGCACTGCGCGGCCTCGCCGTCACCGGCGCCGGCCCCGGCCGGCTGCTCGGCTGGGCCAACACCGTCGCCCTGCGCGAACCCGGCGAGGTCACCGCCACCGCCGTCTGTGTGCTCTTCGACCCGGTCACCGGCGCACTGCGCTGGGCCAGGGCCGGCCACCTGCCGCCGATCCGGCTCGGCGCGGCCGGGGCGGAGGTGCTGCCGCTGCCGCACGGCGTCCTGCTGGGGGCGCTGGAGGGGGCGGAGTACGAGGAACGCACCGGGCGGCTGGAGCCCGGCGACGTCCTGCTGCTCTACACCGATGGTCTGGTGGAGCGGCGCGACCGCCCGGTCGAGGACTCGGTGGACGAGCTGATCCACGCCGCCGGCGCCCCCGGCGACGACCTGGAGCAGTACCTCGACCGGCTGCTGGAGTTCAGCCCGGCCGACACCGAGGACGACACCTGCCTGATCGCCGTCCGGCCCGAGTGACCTCGCCGCGGCGGGGGGGATGACAACCGTCACCGGTAAGGCGGGCCCTGACACACTGCCGGGCGTGGCGGCAGGGGCTCTACGGTATGGGGCATGACGAAGAACATCGAGCAGGGCAACGACCGGACCGACCTCCACGTGAGCATCATCGGAGGCCACCGGTTGGCCGGAGAGAGCTTCCACGAGCGGACGGTGACCGCCTCGCTGATCGGCGGCGCCGACATCGACCTGACCGACGTGGACCTCCCGGACGGCGCCGAGCTGCGGATCACCAAGCTGAGCCTGATAGGCGGTGTGCGCCTCACCGTCCGGCCGAACGTGCGCGTGGTGGTGGGCGGTGTGCGCCTGGGCGGGGTGAGCGACGACGGGCCGACCGAGCCCGGCGGCCCGACCGTCCGGGTGGACGCCTGGGGCCTGCTCGGCGGGGTGCGGGTCCAGCGGGCGTAGCGCCGGACTCCTGCTCTGGCGGTGGGCGGTGAGTGTGGGCGTGGTCGCGGGCCCGGCGTCACGGCTGGGCCGCCGCTCCCGCCGCTCCCGCCGCTCCCGCCGCCGCCCGCAGGACGTCGAGGAATGCGGCGGTGGCCGGTGGCACCAACTGGCCGCGGCGGGTGGCGGTCTGCACCAGGCGGACGGGCGTGTCCTCGGGGTGCAGGGCGACCAGGGCGACGTCGGGCCGTGCGGCGCGGGCGGCCAGCGACGGGATGAGGGTGGGCCCCAGCCCGGCGGCGACCAGGCCCAACTTGGCCGTCCAGCCCGCCACCACGTACTCGACGCGGGGCCGGAAGCCGCTGCGCAGGCCGGCGGCGAGCAGGGTGGACTCGACGTTGCGGCTGCCGGCGATCCAGTGTTCCTCGGCCAGTTCGGCGAGCCGCAGGCGGCTGCGGCCGGCCAGCGGGTGGTCGCGGGGGAGCGCCACCAGGACCAGGTCCTCGACCAGCGGACGGAGGTCGAACGCCTCGGCGTCGTAAGGCTGTTCGGGAGGGCCGACGACCACCGCGAGGTCGGTGTCACCCTCCCGCAGCCGGTCGAGCAGGGCGGCCGAGAGCCCCTCGGTGAGCGAGATCGAGACCTGGGGGTGGGCGGCCCGGAAGGCCGCCAGCGCTCCCGGCACCAGGGCGGCGTTGGCGCTGTCGAAGGCGCCGACCCGCAGTCGGCCGAGGTTCAGCCCGGTCAGGGCGGCCAGTTCGCGCCGGGTGCCGTCGAGGCGGTCGAGCAGCGCCTCCGCGTGCGGCAGCAGCGTGCGTCCGTGCTCGGTGAGCCGGACGCCGCGCGCCAGTCGGTCGAACAGGACGACGCCGAACTCGGCTTCCAGTGTGGAGATCTGACGGGATATCGCCGACTGGGTGAACCCGAGCCGCTCGCCGGCGGCGGTGAACGAGCCCAGGCGGGCGGCGGTGCGGAAGACTTCGAGCCAGGCCATGTCCATTCCGCATGACTACCATGCGAGACATTCGCTTGTCGCCTGTCTCCGTCCTCCCTAGCGTGGAGGCCATGGAAAAGATCGCATTTCTCGGACTCGGCCGGATGGGCCTGCCGATGGCCCGTCGACTCGCTGCCGCAGGGCACCCGTTGACGGTGTGGAACCGCAGCCCCGTCAAGGCCGAGGGGCTCGACGCGGCGGCGACGCCCGCCGGGGCCGTCCAGGGCGCCGGGCTCGTCATCACCATGCTGGCCGACCCCGCGGCGGTCGAGTCGGTGGCCGGGCGGTTCGCCGCGGAGCTGGCGCCCGGCACGCTCTGGATCGACATGTCGTCCATCGGCCCGGATGCCACGGCCGCTCTGCGCGGCCGACTGCCCGACGGGGTGGCCCTGGTGGACGCGCCCGTGCTGGGCAGCGTCGGCCCGGCGGCCTCCGGCGGGCTGACCGTGCTGGCGGGCGGCCGGACCGAGGACCTCGACCGCGCGCAGCCGGTGCTCGACACCTTCGGCACGGTGGTGCGCTGCGGGGGCCCCGGTGCGGGCGCCGCCCTCAAGCTCGTCGTGATCAGCGCCATGGTCGGGGCGGTCGCGGTGGTCGGCGAGGCGCTCGCGCTGGCCGACTCGCTGGGCCTGCCGGAGGAGCTCGCCCTCGGCGCGCTCTCCCGGGGGCCGCTGGGCGGCGCGGTGGCGCGTGCCCGCAGCGTGGACTCCGACTTTCCGGTCCGGCTGGCGGCCAAGGACCTCGCCCTGGCCGGCGGCGGCCCCGTCCTCACCGCCGTCCGGGACGTCCTGCTCGCCCACCCGGACGTCGCCGAGCAGGACCTCTCCCGGGTGGTCGACGCGATCCGGCGGTAGCCGGGGCCGGCCCGGACCCCCGTGCCGGGCCGGCCCCGTCTCCGGTCGGCCCGGCACGGGGGTGCGGGCCGACCGGTGTCTGTCAGGCCGCCCAGCGGGAGACGGTGAACCCCGAACCTGCGCGCCGCACTTCGGCGCCCCCCGAGCCGCCGAGGTGTGCCGGGATCACCAACTCCCGGTTGTCCGCGGCCCGTCCGAGGACACGCAGCCGACTGGCGGCGGCCTGCTCCTGGTCCTCGCAGAAGCAGCTGTTGCAGGAGGGGTGCAGGAACTGCACCGGGCTGTGCAGCAAGTCGCCGACGAACACCGCCCGTTCGCCGCGCGAAGCGAGCCGCAGCACCGACGAGCCGGGGGTGTGGCCGGGGGCTGCCTCCAGGGTGAGCGCGTCGTCGATCCGGTGGGTGCCCTCCCACAGCACCGCCTGGCCGGCCTGCTGGACCGGCAGGATGCTGTCGGCGAACATCAGGTGCCGGTCGTCCTGCGGATCGGTGACGGCGGCGAGGCCGGCGTGGTCGGCGGCCGGCATGAGGTAGACGGCGTTGGGGAAGGCGGGCACCCACGTGCCGTCCTGGTCGACGGTGTTCCAGCCGACGTGGTCGGCGTGCAGGTGGGTGTTGACCACCACGTCGACCTCCTCCGGCCGTACGCCCGCGGCCGTGAGCCGGCCGGGGAAGTCGCCCTGCCGCTGGTGGAACTGCGGCGAGTTCGGGCGCTCGCGTCCGTTGCCCACGCCCGTGTCCACCAGGACGGTCCGGCCCCCGTGGCGGATGACCCAGGTCTGCAGCGTTCCGACGTAGCTGTCGGTGGACGGCTCCCAGTGGTCGGGTGCCAGCCAGTGCTCGTTCTCCTTCCAGGTGGCCACGGCCACTTCGGGCACGATGGCAGGCGCCGGTGCGAACGGCCCCTGCCACTCGACCACCCTGATGATCTCGGCGTCGCCGAGCACGATCCGCTCCATGGTGTCTCTCCCCGCGAGGTCCTGCGGCGGCGTTCTCGCCTCCGCTGATCCGAGCCTAGGGAGCAGTGGGTGAGCCGCTCAATGCTTGAAATACTCACTTGAATACGGGGTCGGCTCATCGCTGCGGCTCATGACTGTGCCGCCCGGACTACCATGGGCCCCATGGACGTGGTCAGTGACGCGATTGCCGCCGTGCGGATCGGAGAGCCGTCCTCCAACCGGCTGCGGGTGGCGGGCCGGTGGTGCACGAGGATCCCCGGCTACGACGGGGCCGGGTTTCACGTCGTGCTGGAGGGCGGCTGCTGGCTGCTGCCGGACGGCGGCGCGCCGGTGAGCCTCGGCTCGGGGGACGCGGTGCTGCTGCCGCACGGGACGGGCCATGTGATCGCGAGTGCGCCGTTGGAGCCGGCGGAGGCCGCGCGGGCGGTGTCCATCGACCGTCTGCTCGGCCCGGGCCGCCCGGTCCCGCCCGCCGTCCCGCCTGCCGGTACCGCCGAACAGGGTGCTCCCGTCGCGGAGTTGCTCTGTGGCAAGTACCGGCTGGACCACAGTCGCACGCACCCGCTGATGCGGGAGCTGCCGGACGTCGTCCACCTGCCGAACCGGGTCGGCAGCCACCCCCAACTGCGCTCTGCCGTGGACCTGTTGGGCGGCGAGCTGGCCGCCGACCGGGCCGGCGCGGCGCTGGCCGTGCCCAGCCTGATCGACCTGCTGCTGGTGTACATGGTGCGGGCCTGGCTGACGCGGGAGCCCGGAGCCGACCCGTCGGCGTCGCAGGGGGCCGGGCCCGTGGCCGGCGGGCGCTGGCCCGCGGCGCTGGGCGACCCGGTGGTGGCCGCCGCGCTGCGGGCCGTGCACGAGGACCCGGCCCGGGCCTGGAGCACCGACGACCTCGCCGCCGAGGCCGGTGTCTCGCGCGCCACGCTCGCCCGGCGCTTCACCGCGCTGGTCGGCCGACCGCCGATGGCCTACCTCGCCTGGTGGCGGATGACCCGTGCCGCCACCCTGCTCCGGCAGACCGACGATCCGCTGGACGCGATCGCCCGCCGGGTCGGCTACAGCACGCCGTACGCCCTCTCGCACGCGTTCAGTCGCCTCTTCGGCACCACACCGGGCCGCTACCGCGCCCGCGTCGCGGGTGAGTCCGCCGCCGACTGAGGCGGATGGGGCAGATGTTTCCCACTCTCTGCTCAAACTCTTGAACGCAAGATCCGTCTTGGCCTGTCCTTGTCAAGAGAATGTGGAGAGCGTGCAAAGGAGTCGTGATACTCCGGGCCTGCTCCGACCCTCTCAGGTCCGTACCAGGTCACGGCGGTCGGGGGTGCCGATTCGTCCGTTCTGTCATGCCCTGCCAGATTGGTACTCGGAGGTTCCTCCAAGTTTCAATCGCGGGTAGGTGTTCATGAAGATAACGAAAAGCCCTCGACTGGCCCCGCCTTGGATTTACTTATTGACGTCATGCCGCGGTGGCGGATTAACTCCTCCCACCCCGCCGCAGCGTTGCGGCACCGTCAGGGAGGCACCCCCCCACATGAACGCAATGACGCGCCGCCTCGTCATCGGCACCGCTGCGGTCTCGATGGCCCTGTCCATGGCCGCCTGCGGCAAGGCCGGCGGCGACAAGAAGGACAGTGCGAGCTCCGGTGACACCAAGTCCATCGGCCTGCTGCTTCCGGAGAACGCCTCCTCCACGCGCTACGAGTCCTTCGACCGGCCCTTCATCGAGGCCAAGGTCAAGTCCCTCTGCCCGGACTGCAAGGTCGAGTACAGCAACGCCGAGGGCAGCGCGGCCAAGCAGAAGCAGCAGTTCGACACCCTGATCACCCAGGGTGTGAAGGTGATCATCCTGGACGCCTTCGACGCCAAGTCCACCCAGTCCTGGGTGAAGGAGGCCGCCGACAAGGGCGTCAAGGTCGTCGCCTACGACCGCCTGGCCACCGGCCCGGTCTCGGCCTACGTCTCGTTCGACAACGAGAAGGTCGGCGAACTCCAGGGCCAGGCCCTGCTGGACGCGCTCGGCGCCAAGGCCGCCGACTCCAACATCGTCATGATCAACGGTGACGAGGCCGACCCGAACGCCGCCAAGTTCAAGGAGGGTGCGCACAAGGCCCTCGACGGCAAGGTCAAGAAGGTCGTCTACGAGCAGTCCGGTGAGTGGAAGCCCACCGTGGCCGGCCAGAAGATCGGCGCCGCCATCACCCAGTTCGGCAAGGACGGCTTCCAGGCCGTCTACTCCGCCAACGACGGCATGGCCGGCGCCATCGTCACCCAGCTGAAGTCCGCCGGCATCAGCGTGCCGGTCGGCGGCCAGGACGCTGGCCTCGACGCGGTCCAGCGGATCGTCGCGGGCGACCAGGCATACACCATCTACAAGGCGTACAAGCCGCTCGCCGACAGCGCCGCCGAACTCGCCGTCAACCTGCTGCAGGGCAAGGACGTCAAGGCCGTCGCGTCCGCCAGCGTGGACAGCGACACCGACAAGGGCATCCCGGCCAAGCTGCTGGAGCCCAAGGTCGTCACCAAGGCGAACATCAACGACACCGTCATCGCCGACGGCCTCTACAAGGCCGCGGACATCTGCACCGCCGACTTCGCCGCCGCCTGCACCGCCGCCGGCATCAAGTAACGCGCCCGCCAGGCGCAGTGGCCACGGCGCTCCCCGTCCCACCCGGGGAGCGCCGGCCCTCCGACCTGCGCGAACCCCACCCCACCCCACGCACTACCCCGCAGGAGATGGTTCACGTGACAGGCGCACCCGTACTGGCGCTGCGCGAGGTCTCCAAGCGCTTCGGCGCCGTCCAGGCACTCACCGACGTCGACCTCGACGTCCACGCCGGCGAAGTCGTCGCGCTGGTCGGCGACAACGGCGCCGGCAAGTCCACGCTGGTCAAGACGATCGCCGGCGTCCACCCGATCGACGAGGGCGAGATCAGCTGGGAGGGCCGCGCCGTGCGCATCGGCCGCCCCCAGGACGCCCAGGCGCTCGGCGTCGCCACCGTCTACCAGGACCTCGCGCTCTGCGACAACCTCGACGTCGTCGCCAACCTCTTCCTCGGCCGTGAACTGCGCCGCTACGGCACGCTGGACGAGGTCGCCATGGAACGGCGCGCCAAGGAGCTGCTGGACACCCTCTCGATCCGGATCCCCAGTGTGCGGATCCCGATCGCCGCGCTCTCCGGCGGCCAGCGCCAGGTCGTCGCCATCGCCCGGGCCCTGGTCGGCGACCCCAAGATCGTCATCCTGGACGAGCCGACCGCCGCCCTCGGCGTCGAGCAGACCGCGCAGGTCCTCGACCTGGTCGAGCGGCTGCGCGAACGCGGCCTCGGCGTCATCCTGATCAGCCACAACATGGCGGACGTCAAGGCGGTCGCCGACACCGTCGCCGTCCTGCGCCTGGGCCGCAACAACGGGGTCTTCCCGGTGGCCGGGACCTCGCACGAGGAGATCATCTCCGCCATCACCGGCGCCACCGACAACGCCGTCACCCGGCGCCAGGCACGCATCGCGGAGGAAGCGAAGTGAGCACCAGCCAGACCACCCCCACCCCGGCCGCGGGAACCCCCGCCACACCGGCGACCGACCCCCGGCTGCTGGTCCGCCAGGGCGGCGTCGCCGGCTACCTGGAGGAGTTCCGCCGCAAGATCAAGAGCGGTGATCTCGGCTCGCTGCCGGTCGTCATCGGCCTGGTCCTGATCGCCGTCATCTTCCAGAGCGTCACCGGCCACTTCCTGCAGGCCGACAACCTGACCAACATCACCAAGTGGATCGCCGGGCCCGGCCTGATCGCGGTCGGCGTGGTGTTCGTCCTGCTGCTCGGCGAGATCGACCTCTCGCTCGGCTCCATCGCCGGCGTCTGCGCCGCCGTCACCTCCGTCCTGGCGGTACGGGAAGGCCTCAACGAGGGCCTGGCGATCCTGCTGGCCCTCGCCACCGCGGTGGCCATGGGCGCCCTGCACGGCTTCTTCTTCGCCAAGATCGGCGTGCCCGCCTTCGTCGTCACCCTGGCCGGCATGCTCGCCTGGAGCGGCCTGCAGGACTACGTGCTGGGCAAGCTCGGCACCGTCAACAACATCAACGACGGCGTCGTCGCCAACCTCGACACCTACTTCATCGGCGACGGCGACATCGTCTACGCCTGGCTGCTCGCGATCCTCGCCATCGGCATCTTCCTCGCCGGGCAACTGCTGGACGCCCGCCGCCGCACCGCCGCCGGCCTGCCCGGGCGCAGCACCAGCGAGATCGGACTGCGCACCGGCGCCCTCGCCGTGCTCGCCCTGGCCGGCGCCTACATGCTCAACCAGGACCGCGGCCTGCCGCTGCCGCTGGTCATCCTGCTGGGCGTGGTCGTGCTGACCGACTTCGTGCTGCGCCGCACCTCCTACGGCCGGCAGATCTTCGCCGTCGGCGGTGGCATCGAGGCCGCCCGCCGGGCGGGCATCAACGTGGCCCGGGTCCGCATCTCGGTGTTCATGATCTCCGCCGGGCTGGCCGGCCTCGGCGGCCTGTTCATCGCCTCCCAGCAGGGCTCCGCCGACAAGACGCTCGGCAGCGGGAACGTCCTGATGAGCGCGATCGCGGCGGCCGTCATCGGCGGCACCAGCCTCTTCGGCGGTCGCGGCAAGACCTGGTCGGCGCTGCTCGGCATCCTGGTCATCCAGTCGATCACCACCGGCCTGGACATGGTCCACGCCGCACAGGCGATCCAGTACATGATCACCGGTGCCGTCCTGCTCGCCGCCGTGGTGCTCGACTCGGTCTCGCGCCGCACCCAGAAGTCCTCCGGCCGCGGCTGACCCGCACTCCCTCGAACGGCCCGGTACCCACCCCCACGGGTACCGGGCCTCTTCCCTTTTCGGATTCCCTTCGGATTCCCTTGCGGGGGAGCAGCGGTTCTGTCGGTCCGCACGGCCGGCGGTTGTGCGACCTCACCGTCGGGACGTTGGTCCCGGCCGCACGGGCCTTTCGCACCGCTTGTCTTGGGGGCCCGGCTGGGCACGCTGGAAGGAGCACACCGCTGCCGGCCCGGGCAGGCCGGCGGTGCCGCAGCCGGAGAGTGAGGAAGTACCCCGTCCATGTCCGACGAGATCGTGTACCGCCTGGTGGACGCCTTCTTCACCCACTGTGAGCACTGCCACGAGCCGCGTGACCCGAACTGCCATCCGCGGGCGCACTGGCGCCTCTACCTGGACCTCGACCGCGAGACCGTCGAGCGGATCCGCCAGTGGGCCAAGGACCCCGCCACCGCGCCGGGCACACCGGCCGAGCGGACCGTCCTGCTGAGCTGGCTCGACGCCCAGGAGGCGTGAGCGACCCACCCGGCCTGGCGGTCCCGCCCTGCGTCGGACCGGTCCACCGGGTGGGAACTCCTCGGCCCCGCCAGGCTCCACCCAGTCGGCGGGCGCCGCACGGTGCACCGCGGGCGAGGCCGCGCGCCACCCGCAGGGCGGCGGCGACCGCCCTGCCCCGCCCGGCACGCCCGTACGGGGTCAGCGCCACGGAGGTGGTGGGCTCCGTCTCCGCGGCGGCCGTCGAGAGCGCGCTCGCCGACGGCCGCGCCAAGCCGGACACCCCGCTGGGCCTGGCCGGCGGCCTGCTGGCCTCGCCCCTGCCGACCGTCGGCGTCGGCCAGCCCCTCTCGTCCGCTCGGGAGGCGGTCGGCCCCGGCCACGAGGCTGCGCTGGTCCTGCCGGACGGCCGGGCCGTCGCCCTCGTGCACCGGACGGAACTCGGCGGCTGACCCCGGGCGGCACCCGGCGCCACCCGCAGCCGGCGCGACCCGCAGCCGGCCGGCGCGATGCACGGCGGCCGGCCCGGGTGGTGTCGCGCGAGTCCGGGACCGCGCGGCAGGCCCCCGACGCTGCGTACGCGGTTACGCTGCTGAGCGAACGGCCGTGGGCCACCGGGGTGGAGGGAGTCGTCGTGCCCGAGGGGGATGGGCTGTCCGGAGCGGATCCGCGATGAGCGAGGCGGGGTTGGGGCCCGGCTCCCGCGTGGTCGCCGCCGGCGCGAGGTCGGTGGCGGTCGGCGGGCCGAACTACGGGCAGATCACGACGGGGGACCACTCGCCGATCACCGTCGTGCGGTTCCCGCCGCTGCGCGCGGTGGCCGAAGTCCCGCCGACGGCGGGGCCGGTGGGGATGCCCGGGCCGGTGCCGCTGTTCGTCGGGCGCGCCGAGGAGCTGGCCGGGATCGAGCGGGCCCTGGCCGCCGGGCCCGGGGTCGCGGTGCACGTGGTGCACGGGCTCGGCGGGGTGGGCAAGAGCGCGCTGGCGGCGCACCACGCGCTCACGTCCGCGCACCGGTACAGCCAGATCGTGTGGATCACGGCGGACGACCCCGCGGGGGTCTCGGCCGGGTTGTGCCGGTTCGCCCTCGCGCTCGAACCCTCCCTGGCCGTCCTGCCGTCCGAGGCCCTGGTCGAGCGTGCCCTCGCCTGGCTGTCCGGGCACCGCGGCTGGCTGGTGGTGCTCGACAACGTGGCGGACGCCGAGGACGTCGCCCCGCTGCTGGCGGCGGTCCGCGGCGACGGCGGGATCCTGGTCACCAGCCGCAGCACGGTCGGCTGGCACCGGATCGGGGCCGGCGAGCAGCCCCTCGGGTCACTGGCCCCCGAGGACGCGCTCCGGCTGCTCGGCGCGAGCGCGAAGGCGGGCCCGGGCGGCCCGGACGGCGGACGGGAGGTGTGCGCCGCCCTGGGCTTCCTGCCGCTGGCCGTCGTCCAGGCGGGCGCCTACCTGGCCCAGACCGGCTCGGACGCTCGCGCGTACGTCCGCCTGATCGCCGAGCGTCCGGCCGCGGCCTACGCCCGGGGCGACGAGGGCACCGACCCGGGGCGCACGATCGCCCGGGTCTGGCGCATCACGCTGGACCGTCTCGCCGACACCCCGCTGGCCGCGGAGGTCCTGCGGGTAATGGCCTGGTTCGCGCCGGACGCGATCGGCCGCGGACTGCTCGACGGGCTGGCGGACGAGCGGGAGCTGACGCACGCGCTCGGGCGCCTGGCGGCCTACAGCCTGATCACGCGCAAGCCCGGCGACCTCGCCGGCGGCGAGTCCGAACCCGCTCTGACGGTCCACCGGCTGGTCCAGGCGGTCGCCCGCACGCCCGACCCCGAGGATCCGCACCGCGCCCCGGAGGCGGTCGCGAGGGCCCGTACCCAGGCCACCGCCCTGCTGGTCGGGGCGATGCCCGGCACGCCGACGGAGGTGCGTACCTGGGCGGGCTGGCAGCGCCTGATCGGCCACGTCGACGCCCTGGCCGAACGCACCGCGGCGGACACCGACAGCCTGCAGACCGCCGCCCTCCTCAACCAGGCCGGGATCTTCGCCCGCCTCCGCGGCGACCTCGGGACGGGCATCGCCCACCTGCGCCGGGCCAGTGACGGCTTCCGGCGGCTGGCCGGACCGGACGACCCCAGCACCCTCATCTGCGCCCACAACCTCGCCGACGTGCTGCGCGCGGCCGGCGACGCGGGCCGGGCCGTGCCCCTGTTCGAGCAGACCATCGAGGCCATGCGCCGCGTCCTCGGCGAGGACCACGTGGCGACCCTGCGGGCACGGACCAACCTCGCGCTCACCTGGCTGAAGAACACGGGCGAGGTCGGGCGGGCCGTCGCGCTGCTGGAGCGCAACCTCGCCGACTACCAGCGGGTCCTCGGCCGGGACCACCCCAACACGATGGTCTGCAGCGAGGCTCTCGCCGCCGCCTACTCCGACTCCGGTGACGTGCCGCGGGCGATCGCGCTCATGGAGCAGAACCTCGCCGGCCTGCTGGTGGCCCTCGGCCCGGACCATCCCAACACCCTGCACAACCGGAACAACCTGGCCGTCGCCTGCGGACTGGTCGGCGACGTCCGGCGGGCGTCCGCCCTGCTCGAACAGACCCTGGACACCTGCCTCCGCGTACTGGGCGAGGACCACCCGACCACGCTGGCCACGCGCAACAACCTCGCCTGCGCGGTGGGTGAGGCGGGCGACCTCGGGCGGTCGCTCGCCCTGCTGGAACAGAACCTCGACGACCGCCGCCGGGTCCTGGGCGAGGACCACCCGGACACCCTGTCGTCCCGTCACAACCTCGCGGCCGCCCACCTCGCGTCGCACGACACCCTGCGGGCCCTCCCGCTGGCCGAGCAGACCGCTGCGGACGCCCGGCGCCTCCTCGGCCCGGACCACCCCAGCGCGGTACCGGTGGTCCGTCTGCTCGCCGACGCCCGCGCCGAGATCGGTGACCTCGGACGGGCCGTCCCCCTGTACACCCGGGTGCTGGCCGACGCCCGGCGCGTCCTCGGCGAGGACCACCCGGAGACGCTCGGCCTCCACAGCAGCCTGGGCTGCGCGTATCTCCAGGCCGGTGACGTCGAGACGGCGGAACCGCTGCTCACGGAGGCGCTGGCCGCGGGCTACCGGGTCCTCGGCGAGGAGCACCCGGCCATCCAGGGCTTCGACGCCGACATGACGCTGGCGCGCGCGGTGGGCATGGCCGCCGCGCACGCCTCCGTCCACGAGGCGCTGGACGGACTCTTCCTCGTCGCACGGTGGACCTTCGGCGAGGACGACCCCCGGTACCTCCTGCACTGCGAGGTGCTCGCCGCCGCCTACCACCGGCTGGGGGACGTGGAACGGGCGGTGCCGGCGGGTCGCACGGTCCTGGCGCTCGCCCGCCGGATCTTCGGCGACGACCACCCCAGGACCCGGGCGGCCGCCGCCGCCCTCGCGGCGATGACGGACGCGCCCGGCCCGGCGGGGTGACCACGGCTCTTCCTCGGCCGGCTCCTCGGCCGGCTCCTCAGCGGGCCCGGAAGCAGACCGTGTACCCGAGGTTCGGATACTCGCGGGGCTGCCACCAGGTCGAGCCGTCCGTGCCGCAGAAGGCGACGTCGTGGTAAGTGGGAGTACGGCGGGTCACCACGACGTTGGCCTGGCCGCAGGAGGCGGCGGTGAAGGTCGCCTGACCACCCGACATGGTCTTGGTCATGCACTGGTTCACCACGGCCCGCCCCATCGCGTCGGGATAGTTCATCGCGAGGCAGAGCCGCCTGCTCTGGCCGGGCCACCGGGGGACGGGGAAGTACTCGCTCGCCTGATAGCCCTCCGTCGAGCTGCACCAGCTGCTGCTGCTCTCCCCCTGGTGGCGGGCCAGCACGGTGAAGTTGCCCGGCCGGCAGGGCTGCACGCTCCAGGTGGAGTTGACGGGGCCACCGTAGACGCACTCCCCGGCCTTGGCGTAGTAGGCGGTGTTGCTCAGGTTCTGGTAGCTCAGGCAGAGGACGCGGTTGATCCGCGGGTACGAGACGCTCACCGTGCCGTTGACGGCGTCGGCGCAGCCGCTGTCGTTCGTCGTTCCCTGGAGGACCTTGACCACCTTGAAGACGCCGTCACCGCAGGACGCTGACTCCAGCTTGAACTGGCGCTCGGTGCCGGTGTTGTCGAAGCAGTCGCCGGCGCGGGCGGTCTCAACCGGATCGGGCGGCGGAGGCGGTGGTGGTGGAGGAGGAGGTGGTGGTGGCGCGGGTGGCTCCGGGGCCGGTGGTGGGACGGGCGGTGGTGCGGGGACGGGCGGTGGTGCGGGGACGGGCGGTGGTTCCGGCAGGGGTGGTGGTGGGGCCGGAGGCTTCGGGGCCGGCAGCGGAGGGGGGACGGGTCCGCCGGTCAGCCCCGTATACACGGGCGCCGGGTCCGACATAAGGCTGCCGGACTGGTGGGAGCCGAACCACGCGAACAGCAGGATGAGCCCGGCGGCGATCGCGACGACCTTGCCGATTCCCGTGCGGGGCTTCGTCGTTCCGCCGGACGCCCCGCCCGAGGCCACGCCCGAAAATCCGCTGGACGTACCGCCTGCGGAGCCCGAGAACGCCGGTGGGCGGCGCGGGCTCGTCGGCACCGGCAGGACCGGCGCGACCGGCACGACCGGGGCCGTCGTCCCGCTCGGTGGCGGTGGGATCGGTTGCGATGCCTTGGCGGGCCTGGTCGAGGCACGCGCGGCGGCGCGCCGCAACGCGGGGATCCACTCGCCGGGCGCCGGACGGCCGGGTGGCGCGCTCAGCCCGCTTCTGCGCGCCAGTTCGGCCAGTTCACGATCGACGGGCGCCAGCACCTGCGGGTCCGTCGCGCCCTGCTCCCGCGCGATCAGCCGGATGGCCAGCAGGCCGAACTTGTAGGCGTCACTGTGCCGGGTCGCCTTCTCCTCGCCCGGGGGGAGCTGCCAGCCGGGGGTCTCGGCCTGGGGCAGCGCGCTCCGGCCGTGGAGCCGCATCGCGTCGCAGTCGATGAGGAAGGAGGACGCCCCCGGCCCGCTGGTGAAGAGCACGTTCCGGGGAGAGAGGTCGCCGACCGCGATGCCGAGCCCGTGCAGCCGGTCCAGCGTTTCGGCGAGGTCCGCGAGCAGCTCCAGCCGATGGCGCGGGCTGATCCGCAGACCGATCCCGGCCACGTAGTCGTCGCGGTTGAGCAGGAACTCGAAGTTCGCCAGCTTGCGGCCCGAACCGCTCGGGCTGAGCCCCTGGTAGTCGAACTCGAACTCGCCGGGGACCTTCCGCATCAGGAAGCCCGTGACACTCCCGGGCTGCGTCACCAGGGCCGCGGGCCAGGCCATTCGTTGGAGCAGCCAGCGGGCGTCGGGGCTGGCCAGTCCGTGCGGCAGGTCCACCATCGACCGCAGGGCCGCGACGTCCAGCGAGGGCAGCACCTCCGGCAGGTACTCCTTGTAGACGGCCGCACATCCGTCGACCGTCCGTCCCCGCACTGCGCGAACGGTGCCCTGGCCGCCCTTGCCCAGGCTCTCGCCCAGGGTGAGGGCGCTGAGGCCGACGGCCGGGACGGGGGTCGTCATGGCAGCCGCTCCGCTCCGTCGGCCGGCCAGATCGCGATCAGCGTCCGGTCGTCGTCGAAGGTCTGACGGGAGAAGTCCAGGACGTGTGCCAGCCAGGCGGCCGAGGGCGGCACGGCCAGCTCCCGGGCGAACAGGGCACCCACCTGGCCGTCCCCGTCGCCCAGCGGATCGCCGAAGCCGTCGGTGCCGACGAGCAGTACCTGTCCGGCGACGAGCAGGCACCCGGCGAGCTCCGCCGGGTCGGGACAGCGGGGGAGCGGGACCACCGCGTTCGAGACGATCTCCGCTTCCGGGTCGTACTTCGGTGCGAACAGCGGACGGTACGCGGCCCGGCCGAGGTCGAGGACCCATGCCCCGGAGTCACCGGCCCGGGACAGCCGGACCTCCAGCCCGCCGGCGACCGGTCGTGCCGTTCCGACGACCAGCGTGGTGGCGAGCAGCCGCTCCACCTTCACCGGATCGGGCGCGGCGGTGGGATCGGGCGCCGGCTCGGGGCGGGGTACCGGACCGGGGCTGGATGCCGGCTCGGGGCTGGATGCCGGACCGGGGCGGGGATCGGCGCCAAGCCGGGGATCGATGCCGGGACCGGGGCCGTTCAGGAGCGCCGCGGCCTGCTGCGTCAGAGCCGCGGCCGCCCGCTGCACCACGGCGGCCCAGTCGAACTCGGTTCGTCCGGCGTCCAGTTGCTCGACGACGGCCCGGATCGCGGCCTCGCAGGCCAACGCGGAGCCGAGCTCGGGGAGCTCCGCGGCCGACACGCCGTCGGCGACCGCGAACACGATCGTCTCCGAAGCGGCGTGGACGGTCGCGGCGGCGGAGTCCTGGCGGGGCCTGCGATAGTAGCGATGGGCGTTGCCGCGCACGGACGCCAGCCGCAGCCGGGCGTAGTCCGTCGACCAGCCGTCGGATTCGGTGTCCGGGCGGAAGTACCGCCCCACCGGCGGCGTGGGCTCGAAGACCGGGCCCGCGCGGTCGACGACGATCGGCGACCACCGGTCCGGGGCGGGCCCGCTCCCGAACCCGTGGTGGGCGACGGGTGCGGTGGGGGCGCTGGGTGCGTACGGCGGAGGCGGCGGAATGGGCGCCCGGGCGGGGCCGCCCGGCCAGGTGTCCCGCCCAGGGGTGACCGGCTGTTCCACGGTCACACCATGTCGATCGCCACGCGCATGAGACTGGGATCGGGCTGTTTGACGATCAGCTCGGGCCTGCTCACCAAGGAGTTTCCCGATTCGATGAGGCTCTCCGTCAGCATCTCGAAGAACACCGTGATGGACCGTCCGACGTCGGCCCCGGGGATGGAGACGAAGGCGAAGTCCGGACGGGTGGCGACCTCCACCATCGTCCTGGCCTCGGCATGGCCCACACCGAAGGCGATGATGTTCGGCGCCGCCTTCGTGACGGCCTTGTCGGTGAGCCGCTGATGCGGACTACGCCACGCCTCGCCGTCGGTGGGAGCGCCGTCACTCAGGAAGAAGACCACCGGTCGGTGCACCAGGTACCCCTCCCGCTTCAGCCGGGCCACGTCGTCGGGGATTCGCCGGAGCAGGTCGTGGAAGGCGGCTCCGTAGTTGGTCACGCCCCTGATGACGAACCGGGGCAGGTGTACCTCGTTGCGGACGTCGGTCAGCGCCAGCCGCTCCGCCACGTCGTCCGCGAACCCCACGATCGCCAGCCGCACCTTGTCCGCGAGCATCGGTGCGGCCCGGAGCGACTCGTGGAGGGAGACCAGACCGTCGGCGAGCTCCCGTTCGCAGACCGCCATCGACCCTGACTCGTCGGCCACCACGTAGGCGGGCAGCAACACACCCTTGACGTCAGGCACCGGTTCCCCTTCGCTTCCACACCGCGGCGGACCTGGGCGATCCGGCCGACCGTCCCGGTCCGCACCCCCGTGAGGACGATCGTCGTCGAACACTTCGACAGTAGCCGCACCGCACTCGGTCGGTCTACGGATGGTGACGGGTGAAGTTCGGAACTCGGCGTTCCGGAGGGGGCGTTGATGATCAGCTCAGTGGCCCCGCCGGCCCGCCGTCCGGAGCGGAGCCGTTCGGGGCCGGGGCTTTCCGGGCGGGGTCTCTCAGGGCGGGGTCTTTCAGGGCGGGGTTTTTCAGGGCGGGGTCGTCGTGGGCGGCGCGGGCCGCCGCCACGTGCTGGTCGGTGCGTCGGTCGTAGCGCCAGAGCGCGGGCAATGCGGCGGCCAGCACGCCGGTGGAGGCGAGGCAGGCCAGTCCGCCGGCACGGAGGGCGGCGCGGATGCCGTAGCGGGCGGCGAGCCCGCCGGCCCGGAAATCGCCGAGGGCGGGGCCGGCGGAGCCGATCAGCATCTCCAAGCCAGCTGCGCGGCCCCGGAGTTCGTCCGGGATCGACTGGTTCCAGATCGCGGTACGGAAGGTGTCGCCGACCCAGTTGGCGGCGCCCGCGACGGCCAGGCAGAGCAGCACAGCCCAGACACCCCCGCAGGCGGCCGCCGTGACCATCGCCGCGGCGACCAGCGCGCCGGAGGCCAGGACGAAGCGGCCATGCCGGTGCACCCGCTCGGTCCACCCGCTGGCAACGGCGGCCAGCAGACCGCCCGCCGCGGAGGCCGAGTAGAGCAGCCCGAGCGCCCAGAGCGCCTCCAACTCCCGGGCGAGGAAAGGGAACAGTGCCGTGGGCAGGGCGAACACCGTGGCCGCCAGATCGATCAGGTAGGTGCCCACCAGGTCCGGCCGCCGCGCGGCGTACCGCATGCCCTCGGCGAACTCGCGCAGCTGCGGCGCCCCGGCGTCCCGCTCCGACGGGACGGGGCGGACCCGGGCGAGGAGGGCGATCGAGACCAGGAAGGTGGCCAGGTCGATCAGGTAGGCGGACGGCACGCCCGCCGTGGCGATCACTACACCGGCGGCCGCCGGGGCGGCCAGCCCGGCGATGCTCCACCGCAGGGAGAGCAGTGTGCCCGCCGCGACCAGCTGGTCGTGCGGCACCAGGCGCGGGATCATCGCCTCCAGTGAGGGCTGCTGGAGCCCCTGCAGCGCCGCCGCGCAGCCGGCCGCGGCGTAGAGCGGCCAGAGCATCGGTGCGCCGATCACCGCGTTGACCAGCAGCAATGCGCTCAGCACGGCCAGCGCGAGCTCTGTGGTCAGGGCGACGGTCCGCCGGTCGGCCCGGTCGGCGAGCACCCCGCCGTAGAGGCCCAGCACGATCGCCGGGGCCAGCTCCACCGCGCCGACCGCGCCGACGGCCAGCGGCGAGCCCGTCAGGTCGGCGATCTGCAGCGGGATCGCGGTCATCGTGAAGACCGAGCCCAGCATGGTGACGGTGCCGGAGGTCCAGGTCAGCCGGAAGTCGCGGGAGGACCGCCAGGGGGCGGTGTTCGGCAGCAGTCGGGACGGCAGGCGGCGCAAGCGGTGGTGGCGTGGGCGGTGGGTGCGGTGGGGGCGGTCCTTCCGGGTGTTCGTCCGCGTGTCCATCGCGGCATCGGTCCCTTCGTCCTTATCAGTGATAAATTCCGAGCGTGGAACTTAGCAGCGATAAGGTGGGGTGCCAAGCGACTAACTGCGGGCACGGCAGGCGCGGCGGACACGGCATTGGCGGCACTGGTGGCACAGGCGGACGGGAGGCCGGGGCGGCATGGCACTGCAACGCGACGAGGTGGTCCGGACCGCCCTGCGTCTGCTCAACGAGGTCGGCATCGACGGGCTCACCACGCGCCGTCTCGCGCGCGAACTCGGCGTCCAGTCACCGGCGTTGTACTGGCACTTCAAGAACAAGCGGGAGCTGCTCGACCTGATGGCGGAGGCCATGCTGGCCGAGGCTCTGCCGCCCGGCCGCGAACCGGTGCCGGAAGACTGGCCGCACTGGCTCGCCGAGGACGCACGGGCCAAGCGGCGCGCGCTGCTCGCCTACCGCGACGGTGCCCGCGTGCACGCCGGCACCCTGCCCACTGCGGACGAACTCCCTGCGGTGGAGGCCCAGTTGAGTGCCCTCTGCCGGGCTGGGCTGCGCCCGCGCACCGCCCTGCGGCTGCTGCTCACGGTCGACCGCTACATCATGGGCTGGGTCACCGAGGAGCAGGCGTGGCGCCAGGACACCGGCGAACGGGACCAACCGGCCTTCCCGGACGAGGCGTTGCGCGACCTTCCGCTGCTGCGCGAGGCCGCCGACACCCTGCGGATGACCGACCACGACGCCGACTTCGACTACGGGCTGCGCGTCCTGATCGAGGGGTTCCGCGGCGCGATCGCCGCGGAGCAGGCGGGCGGTGAGGGTCAGCCGGGCGAGGAGTAGCCCGGTGATGGTCGAGCCGGCGAGGAGCTGCCCGGCGGGGGCCCGGCCGGTTCCGCTGATCGGCTAGCGTGATCGGCCATGCGAACCCTTGACCCCGCCCGGACCGCCCTGATCCTGGTCGACCTGATGGAGCGGATCATCGCCGCCCCGCTGGCCCCGCGCCCCGGCACCGACGTGCTCGCCGTCTCGCTGGACCTCGCGGCCGCGTTCCGGGCGGCCGGCGCCCCCGTCGTGGCCGTCCGCGTCGAGCGCCCGAACGTCGCCGAGCAGCCGCCCGGCAGCGAGCTGGCCGCCGAGGTCGCGGCGGTGGCCGACGCCGTCGTGGTCAAGCGCACCATCGGCGGGTTCCACGGCACCGGGTTGCACGAGCTGCTCCAGGCGCGCGGCGTGGACACCCTGGTGTTCGGCGGCATCGCGACCAACCTCGGCGTCGAGTCGACCGCCCGGGCGGCCGCCGACCACGGCTACGAGCTCGTGTTCGTCGAGGACGCCATGACCGCCCTGACGGAGGCGGAGCACCGGGCGGCTGTCGAGCTGGACCTGCCGCGCTTCGGCGAGCTGGTCGGGCGCGCGGCCGTCGCTTTCGGCTGACCCGGGGCTCCCGGGGCTCCCGGCGGTCGCGCGAGGCCCGGGCCCGTCGGCTCCCGCGCACGTCGGTCCTGTCGGCGGCGGTCGCCGTCGGCCAGCCCGGCTCGGCGTCGGTGTCAGTGGCTCGGCCGGGCCCTGGGCGGCAGGGATTCCAGCGCCTCGCGCAGCCGTCCGCCCGAGGCGGCGAGCAGCCGGTCGGCGGTCGGCGCGTCCACCCCGGCGAGGACGACCAGGATGGCGTCCTTCGCCCGGCCGCCGGTCGAGGCCAGCGCCGCCCGGACGGTGGCCTCGTCGGCGCCGGTGGCCTGGGCGACGATCCGGTGCGCCCGGTCTCGGAGCTTCTCGTTGCCCGCGCGGACGTCGACCATCAGATTTCCGTACGTCTTGCCGAGCCGGACCATGACGGCGGTGGAGAGCAGGTTCAGGACCAGCTTCTGCGCCGTGCCCGCCTTGAGCCGGGTCGAGCCCGCCACCACCTCGGGCCCGACCTCGACCTCGATGCCGAGCTCGGCCGCCGCCACCAGGGCGGAGCCCCGGACGCAGGCCAGCCCCACGGTCAGTGCCCCGGCCGCGCGGGCCCGTTGGACGGCCGCCACCGTGTACGGCGTCCGGCCCGAGGCGGAGATGCCCACCACGCTGTCGGCCGGCGTCAGCGCCAGTGCCGCCAGGTCGGCGACGGCGAGGTCGGCGCGGTCCTCCGCGCCCTCGACGGCGCTCACCAGGGCCGGTGGCCCGCCCGCGATCAGGCCGACCATCTGGCCGGTCGCGGTGCCGAAAGTCGGCGGGCACTCGCTCGCGTCCAGTACCCCGAGCCGCCCGGCCGTGCCCGCGCCGGCGTAGACCAGCCGGCCGCCCCGGCCCATGCGGGCGACGACCGCGTCGACCACGGCCGCGACGGACGGCAGCCGGCCGGTCACCGCCTCGGCGACGGTGCGGTCCTCGGCGTTCATCAGCCGGAGGAGATCGAGGGTCGCCATCCGGTCGATCGCGGCCCACTCGGGGCGTACCGCCTCGGTCGCCGGCTGCGTGGGTGGTTCGGATTCCATGGAGGCAACGTCCCCATGCATGGGCGGCGCCAACCCGGGCAGGTGCCCGGGGAGGGAGGCATGCCATGAAGCAGGACCGCACCGTCGCCGCCCTGCTGGAGCGGTACGGCCGCACCTACGCCGAGGAGGCGGGCATCGCGCTGCGCGACACCCCGGCGCCGCTTTACCAACTGCTCGTCCTCACCGTCCTCTGCTCCGTCCGGATCGGCGCCGCCACCGCCGTGGCCGCCGCCCGGGAACTCTTCGCGGCGGGCCTGCGGACACCGCGCGCGATGACCGAGGCGAGCCGGCAGACCGTGGTGGGCGCCCTCGGGCGCGCCCACTACGTCCGGTACGACGAGAGCACCGCGACCGCCCTCGGCCGGGGCGCCGACCTCCTGCTCGACCGTTGGCACGGCGATCTCCGGCGGCTGCGGACCGAGGCGGGCGGCGAACCCGGGCGGGTTGTGGCGCTGCTCCAGGACTTCCCGCGGATCGGGCCGGTCGGGGCCGGGATCTTCTGCCGCGAGGCCCAGGCCGTCTGGCCGGAGCTACAGCCCTTCTTCGACGGGCGCGCCCGTGCGGTGGCCGCCGAGCTGGGCCTCCCGGACTCCCCGGCGGGCCTCGCGGAGCTGGTCCCGCTCACGGACCTGGATCGCCTCGCCGCTGCGCTGACCAGGGTCGGCCTGGCCCACGGCGCGCCGCGTGAGCTGCTGGCGGCCGCCCCGTGAACGGCCCGGGCCGGCCCGTCCGGCCGCAGTCCGGTCGTGCGTCACTGCGGTCTGGTCGTCCGTCACCGTGGTCGGGTCGTCCGTCACCGTGGTCAGGCCATCCAGAAGAACACCGCCGTCATCCGTCGCTCCTCCAGTTGGGTGCCGTAGTACGTGGTGGCGCTGTGGATCAGGTTGGCGTGGTAGAGCAGCAGCTGGTTGTAGCGGTTGGGGACGCGGACGTCCTCGGTGAACGCGTCGCCGGGGACGTGCCGGGTGCCGAGTGCCTCCACCAGGTTGTTGTGCGGCGCGCTGACCACGTTGCCGCCGAGCCGGCCGCCCGGGAACTGCTGGCGGTAGAAGCTGGTCCCGGCCTCCTTCGGGGCGCCGGGGCTGAGGTAGAGCACGGCGGCGTAGCGGCAGAGCGCCCGGGAGTCGGTGTGCGGGCGGGAGGTCGACTCCCCGGCGCCGACGACCTGGACGCAGTTGTGGTTGAGCGTCCCGCCGCCGGGTGTGCTCTGCACCCAGAGCCGGGAGGCGCCGGTCGCCTTGCGAACCAGTGCCTCGACCCGGGCCAGCTCGTCCGGCTCCAGCCCGGGCATGGTGCGCAGCCCGGGCCAGGCCTCGGGCCGGTAGGGGTAGCCCTCGGTCCAGTCCCCGCGGGCCAGCACGCGCTCGCGGACCGCGTCGGGATCGGGCAGGACGTCGTTGATCACCCAGTAGTCCCGGCCGGGCGTGGGTTTGCGGTAGGGCAGGACCGGCAGGGCGGTCCGCCTGAGGGGCTGTGAGGGCATGCGCCGACCATAGGGTTGGCGCTCCCCAACTTTCTGCCGTGAGCAGGTCAACCTTTCGTCAAGTGTCGCGCTGTGTCGTCGCCTGTCGTCGCTGCTCAGGCCGGTCGCGGTGAGCCGGTCGCGGTGAGGCCGGTTTCAGCGAGACGGGTGGCGATCACGCCGTCGGCCGGACCGCGTATCCGCCGAGGGCGCTCTCCAGTTGGTCGAAGGCGCGGCCGGCGGCCGGGCGGATGGCGTCGGCTATCGGCTCGTACTCCTCGCCGGCCAGGACGCGGCGGAACACCTCGGCGAACAGCGTCCGGTGGACCGCGGCGAGCAGGCCGGCCGCGAGCCGGGCGGTGAGGTCGGCGGGCGGGGCACCGGTGGCCTCGGCGAGGGCGGTACCGAGGGCGTCCTCGCTCTGCTCGTGAATCTCGCGCAGGCGGGCGACCAGCGCGGGGCTCTCGGTGATGGTGCGGGCGAAGGCGGGGCCGGAGAACCCGAGCGCGGGATCGTGCCGGTCGATCGCGGCCAGGCACTCCCGGCGCAGCGCGGCCAGCGCGGACTCGCCGGGCGTGCGCCGGGTGACCGTCCGGGCGAGCCCGGCGACGATCTCCTCGTGCAGGTCGAGGACCAGGTCCTCCTTGCGCGGGAAGTGGTTGGTGACGGTCATTTTGGCGACGCCGGCGGCGGCCGCGACCTCGGCGATCGTCGTCCGGTCGAAGCCCCGTTCGATGAACAGCCGGGTCGCGGCGTGCGAGATCGCCTCGCGGGTGCGCCGCTTGTTGAGTTCGCGCAGATTGGGGGTGCCGTCGGTCATGGACGTGACCCTAGCGCAGGTTGGCTGGGTTGGATACAGAAATTAGGCTTGACCTAGTCGATGGGTCGGACCTAAGTTCTTTTCCGGCGGCCGGAGTGGTCGCCGCACGGACGACTCCGGGGAGGGGCCATGGCCGCATCGGTCGCAGGTTCGGGTACGTCACGCACATCGGGCTCGGCACGCGCCGGGCTAAGGGGGAGCGGGCGCGAGCCGCTGCCGCCCGGCCTGCTGAGGATGGGGGCGGTCCTCGCGCTGGGCCCCGTGCTGGCCCTGCTCGACACCACGATCGTCAGCGTCGGGATCGACGCCGTCGCCCGCGACCTGCACAGCTCCATGGCGGCCGTCCAGTGGGTGTCCACCGGCTACCTGCTGGCCATATCGCTCGCCATGCCGCTCTCCGGCTGGGCCGCCGGGCGGTTCGGCGCCCGCCGGACGTGGCTGGTCTCGGTCGCGCTCTTCGTCGCCGGCTCCGCCCTCTGCGGGCTGGCCTGGTCGACGGGCAGCCTGATCGTCTTCCGGGCGCTGCAGGGGATCGGTGGCGGCATGATCCAGCCGCTCGGGCAGACGATCATGGTACAGGCGGCCGGCCCGTCCCGGATCGGCCGGGTCATGGGCACGCTGATGTTCCCGATCAGCCTGGCCCCGGTCCTCGGGCCGGTCCTCGGCGGCCTCGTCCTGGAGCAACTGGACTGGCGGTGGATGTTCCTGCTCAACGTCCCGGTGGGCCTGGCCACCCTGCTGCTCGCCGCCCGCCTGATCCCGGCCGACGGGCAGCGGCCGGAGCCGCGACCCCGGCTGGACGCCCTCGGGCTCGCCCTGCTCTCGCCGGGCCTGACGGCACTGGTCTACGGGCTCGCCACCATCGGCGACGCCGGGGGTACGGCGAGCGCGGAGGCCATCGGGATCGGGTCCGCACTGCTGCTGGGGTACGGCGTGCACGCACTGCGCACCCCGGGTGAGGGCCGGCCGCCGCTGATCGACCTGCGGCTGTTCGCCCGGCGCGGCTTCTCGGTGGCCACCGCCAACTCCTTCCTCCAAGGCGCCGCGCTCTACAGCTCGATGTTCCTGGTGCCGCTCTACTACCAGCAGGTCGAGCAGCGCGGAGCCGTCGAGGCGGGGATGCTGCTGGCGCCGCAGGCGCTCGGCACGGCCGTCACCTCGCTGCTGGCCGGCCGGATCGCCGACCGGGTGGCCCCGCGCCCGCTGATCCTGCTCGGCATAGCCTGCTCGCTGATCGGCACGCTCGCCTTCACCCGGCTCGGCGCCGGCTCCGGCCCCGCCGACGGCCTGCTGGCCGCCTCGCTGGCCCTGCGGGGCGCCGGCATGGGCATCATCGTCATCCCCGGGATGGCAGCGGTGTACGGCAGCGTGGAGCGGGCCCAGGTCCCGGCGGCCGCCGGCGCGGTCAACGTGCTGAACCGGGTGGGCGGCGCGCTCGGCACCGCTGTCCTCACGCTCGTCCTCCAGCAGTCAATGGCCGAGCACCCGGCGCACCCGGCCGCGGCCTTCGGCTCCACCTTCTGGTGGGTGTTCGGCCTCTCGGCCCTTGCGATCGCACCCGCCCTGCTCTATCCGGCCGGCCGCAAGCGGCACTGACCGGCCACCGCTGATCAACCGATCGCCGAAACGCCGAAACACCGACTGTGGAAACGCCGGACCGTCGAAACACCGATCGCCGAAACACCAGACCGTCGAGATTCGAGAGAAGGACTACGCATGTTCACCAAGCACCCCGGACTCCGCCTGCTCACCGTGCACGCCCACCCCGACGACGAGTCGAGCAAGGGCGCCGCCACCCTCGCCCGGTACGCCGCCGACGGCGTGGAGGTCATGGTGGCGACCTGTACCGGCGGCGAACGCGGATCCGTCCTCAACCCCGCGCTCGACCGCCCCGAGGTCCGGGCCGACCTCGCCCGGATCCGGCGTGAGGAGATGGCGGCCGCCCGCGAGATCCTCGGGGTCGACCAGCGCTTCCTCGGCTTCACCGACTCCGGTATGCCGGGCCCCGAGGAGCCGCTGCCCGAGGGCTGCTTCGCCCTCCAGCCGGTCGGGACGGCCGCGGCACCACTGGTCGCCCTGATCCGCGAGTTCCGCCCGCACATCGTCATCACCTACGACGAGACCGGCGGCTACCCGCACCCCGACCATGTGATGACTCATCAAGTCACTGTCGAGGCCTTCGAGGCGGCCGCCGACCCGGACCGGTACCCGGAGGCGGGCGAGCCCTGGCAGCCGGCCAAGCTCTACTACCACCTGGCGCTCTCCCGGGCCTGGTTCCAGACCCTGCACGACGCCATGACGGCGCACGGCGTCGACTCGGCCATGGGCGAGCTGCTCGCCGACTGGCCGGACGCCCCGCCCGCGCTCGCCACCACCACGCGGATCGCGTGCGCCGAGCAGTTCGCCGTCCGGGACGCAGCGCTGCTCGCGCACGCCACCCAGATCGAGCCCGGTGCCGGCTTCATGGCACACTCGCGCGACATCGAGCGCGAGGTCTGGCCGACGGAGGACTACCACCTCGCGCGCAGCCTGGTGCGCACGGCGCTCCCCGAGGCCGACCTCTTCGCCGGCCTGCGCCCCGGGGAGGCGAGCGGATGAGGCGCCTCAGCTGTGCGGCACGTGGCGGCCGGCCGAGCCGACCGGCCGTGACGCCTTCTGCCGGTGCGTCAGCACTGGCCGTCGGCGAGGACGAACCAGCCGGGGCCGGTCTGCTTCAGGGTGTGGCTGGTGAAGGTGTTCCAGAGCCCCATGCCCTGCCCGGAGCCGAGCGCGTAGGTGAGGCCGCCGCTCTGCGTCGCCCGTCCCGCCTTCACCTGGTTGTAGTTGTTGTCCGTGAAGCACTGCGGCGCGTGGCTGCCCGTGGTCGCCGTCACTGCCGCCGAGCGGGCACCTTCGGCGCCCGCCGTGTCGACGGCCGCCACGGTGTAGGTGTACGTCGTCCCGGCGCTCAGCCCGGTGTCGGTGGACGACGCGCCGGCCGGGCCGGCCACCCGGACGCCGTCCCGGTACACCGCGTACGAGGCGGCGCCGGTGACGGCCTGCCAGGCGAGCGAGACGGTGTCCGGGCCGGTGGCGGTCGCGGTCAGTTCGGTGGGCGCGGGCAGCGAGGGGTCGGTGGGGCCGCCACCGCCGTCCAGGCCCCAGAACTGCGCGGTGTAGTAGCTGGAGCAGATCGTGTTGAGGAAGTAGCTGCCGGTGGCTCCGCACTGGTCGGCGCCGGAGCCCGGGCTGACCGCGAGTCCGTGGCCCATCCCCGCGACCGAGAAGAGCGCCACGGCGGGCCGGCCGCCGGCGTCGTTGTAGACGGACTGAGTGGTACCGCCAGGCAGGCTCCGGGTGGCGGACGCGCTCTGGCCGATGCCCCACACATCCGTCCACTGGTCCCGCAGTTCGGTCGCGTTGACCGGTTTCACGGTGGTGTCGGCGCTACCCTGCCAGACCGCCACCCGCGGCCACGGCCCGGTGTGACCCGGGTACGCCCGGCGGACTTTGTCGCCCCACTGGGCGGGAGTGAGCCGCTGGTCGTTGTTCTGGCAGCCGGAGGCGCCGCTCTGGGTGGTGGCGCAGTGGGCGGGCAGGCCGGAGTCGATCGCGCCCCCGGCGAACACGTCGGGATAGTCGGCCAGCAGGTCGGCTGCCATTCCGCCACCCGCCGAGAGGCCGGTGACGAACACCCGGCGGCTGTCCGAGCCGTACAGCGACTCGGCCTTGGAGACCATCTCGACCACCGACTCGGCCTCGCCCGTGCCCCGGCTGTCCTTGCTCGCGTCGAACCAGCTGAAGCAGGAGAGGCTGTTGTTGGCGGAGCCGGTCTGCGGGAACACCACGGCGAAGCCGTAGAGGTCGGCGAACTTGGTCCAGCCGGAGTTGCGGTAGTAGTCGTTGGCGGTCTGCACACAGCCGTGCAGCGCGACCACCAGCGGCGCACCGGCCGGCAGACCCGTGGGGACGTACGCGAACATCGCCAGGTTGCCCGGGTTGGTGCCGAAGCCAGTGACCTGCTGATACGTCCCGCCCGGAGCGGCCTCGGCCGCGGTGCCCCCTGTGACCCCCGAGGCTGCGGCGGCCATGGTGCCCGCGGTGACGGCAGGGCCCGCAGTCGCGGGCACGGTGGCGGCCGCGAGCGCGCCCGCCGCCAGCACCGCGGCGGCGGCGGAGCGCGCGAACCGCCCGCCGCGCCGCGGCGGAGCGCCCGTGGAAGCCGCGGACGGGGTGGACGTAACGGTGGTGGGCAGCACAGCCATGGGGGACTCCGAGGTGGGGGAGGAGTTCGGGTGGGACGCCGTGCAGCGTGGCGCGTCCGGCCGCCGCGAGGTATGTGACGGTCCCCTGGCCTCGGGCGGCCCGTCATGTCCGGTACCGCCATGGCGCGGCCGTGGCGGTGGCCGTCCCGGTCGCCCTCTTGGCCACGGCCACGGCCCGGCCATGGTCGCAGTCGCAGTCGCAGTCGCGGAGGGAGGTGAGCCGGCGGGGCAGTCGGCGTCAGAGCGCGGCGAGCAGCCCGCAGAGCGCGAGCACGCCGCAGATGCCGAAGTTGATCAGCTTGTGCGAGAGGAACACCGCGGCGAACTCGCGGATGGTCGCGCTCGGCCAGTAGTACGCCGCCGTCGGCGAGCCGAACACCTGCCCGTTGACGCCCGTCTTGCGGGCCATCAGCGCGGCCCGGAAGGCGTGGAAGTTGTTGGTGACGATCACACAGCGGTAGTCGGGCTTGGCCTGTTCCATGATCGCCTTGCTGAACAACAGGTTCTCCTCGGTGGTGCGGGAGCGGTCCTCGCGTTCGATCCGCTCCGCGGGGAAGCCGCGCCCGACGAGGTAGTCGGCCATCGCATGGGACTCCGGGAGCTTCTCGTCCGGCCCCTGGCCGCCGGAGGTGATCAGTACCGGCGGGTTGCCGCGCGCGGCCTGCTTCTCGAAGACGTCGCGGCCCCGGTTGAGCCGGCTGGCCAGCAGCGGCGGCACCCGGTCTCCGCCGATCAGGCCGGAGCCGAGCACCACGACGAAGTCCACGTCCCGGCGCGGCCGGTGACGGCCGTACAGGAAGGCGTAGCCGACGAAGCAGACGAACAGGAAGGCGACGTACCCGACCACCAGCACGGCGGTTCCGGCGAGGATGCCGAGCCGGTAGGAGTGGGTGAGCACCGCCGCGATGAGCAGGACGAGCACCGTGAGGATGCCGAGGCCCGCGAGCAGGGAGAGCAGGTTGGCGGGCCGGCGGCCCTCCTTGCGGATCATGGTGACGCCGTTGGCTATCAGAAAGCCGATCAGCGCGAGGGTGCCGATCGCCGGTAGCAGGATGATCGCGGCCGCCGCCAGTTCGGCCACCAGCGTGGGCGCCTTGCGCAGTTCGGCGAGCAGCGCGAGGGCGAGGAAGGAGACGGCGATGCCGAGCAGGACGGCGTTGCTGAACTGACGACGGTCGCGCAAGACCCCGATCCCGCACAGGACGAAGAAGAGGGCCGCTGGGGCATAGGCGATCATGTTTGTATCGTAGGTGCCCGGTATGACCAGTAGGACCGCTGGAACCCGGTCAGGCGCGGGCCTCGGCGGCCTCGGTGCGCTCGCCCGGTTCGTCCGAACCGGCGTGCCCGCTAGGCCCGGTGGGTCCGTCGGGGGCCGTCCGTCCGATCCTCCGTACGCCCGGCACCGCCGCCGTGCCCGCGCAGGCGAGTGCGACCAGGGCGGCCGTGACCAGCAGCGGCCCGGTGCTGCCCCAGGCGTCAGCGGCCAGTGGCGCGAGCGTGTAACCGAGCGGTGCGGCGGCCAGCGAGAGCAGCCAGTCGTAGGAGGTGACCCGGGCCAGCACCTGGTCGGGGAACTCCTGCTGCACCACCGTCTGCCAGACCGGGTTGAGGAAGCCGAGCCCGGCCATCGCCACCGCGTAGGCGGCGACGGTGAGCGGAGCCGGGGCGGTGGTGGCAAGGGCGAGTAGCGGCAGCGCGTAGAGGGCGAGGCCGAGGTTGGCGACCAGGACCGGGCGGCCCGGGCGTACCCGGCCGGCGACCAGCGACCCGGCAAGCATGCCGATCGCCCCGGCCTGGGTCATCGCGATCCAGACGCCGTCCCCGCCCAGCTCGCGGGCGGCGATCAGCGGGCCGAGGGTGAGCAGGACGGTGCTGGCGCCGTTCCAGGCGCCGTGGGCGATGAGGCTGGTCCAGTACCAGGTCCGCGAACGGAGTTCGGTCCAGCCTTCGGTCAGGTCGGCGAGGAACGGGCGGCGCTCGCCGGGGGTGTGCCGGACGGTGATCCGCGCCAGCAGGGCGGCGCTGACCGCGAAGGAGGCGCCGTCCAGAACGAACGCCCAGCCCGCGCCCGCCGTGTACACCAGCAGACCCGCCAGCGCGGGTCCGCCGAGGCGGGCGACGTTGGTGACGGACGCCAGGAGGGCGTTGGCCCGCATTCGCAGCGGCCCCTCGACGGTGGCGGCGACCAGCGGGGAGACGGTCGGCATGGCGAAGGCCGAGGCCGTGCCGCCGATCGCCTCGGCCACGGCGATGTGGAGCAGTCGCGGTTCGGCGCCGATCAGTTCGACGCCGACGGACAGTTGCGCGGCGGCCCGGACGAGGTCGGTCAGCAGCGCCACCACCCGGGGGTTGAACCGGTCCCCGACCACCCCGCCCAGCGGGAGCAGGAGTAGTCGGGGCACCATCGCACAGCCGAGTACGAGCGCCAGCGCGCCGGAGGAGCCGGTGGCCCGGGTGATCGCGATGGCCAGTGCGGCCGGGACGACGGCGTCGCCGAGGGTGGAAATGGTCCGGCCGACGAAGAGCAGCCGGAAGTCGCGGAGTCCGAGTGGATGAGTCACGGCGGGACTATATTTTGGTACCAAAATTTCGGCAACGAAATATCAGCTGCCGATCGGCGCCGCCTAGACTCGACCCATGGAGCACCCCGAACGACGGTTCGACGAGCCACGCGACTGGACCGACGGCCATGTCGAGCGCTGGCAGTCGGTCCTGCCGCACCTCGACCCGGACATCGAGGGCGCCGTCACCCGGATGAACAAGCTCACCCGCCACCTGCGCCGGGTGCGCGAACAGGGCGTCGCCGACTACGGCCTGCAGAAGCACGAGTTCGACACGCTCCACGAGCTGGCCGGCCGCGGCGGCCGCGCCGTCCCGTCCGAGCTGCGGGCCGACCTCAACCTCGCCCCGGCCTCGGTGACCGGCCGTCTCGAAGCCCTGGAACGCCGGGGGTTCGTCATCCGCACCCCCTCCACCGAGGATCGCCGCCGCGTCGACGTCGAGCTGACCGAGGCCGGCCGGGAGGCCTGGCAGGAGGCGCTGGACGTGGTCGGCCGCGAGGAGCACCGGCTGCTCGGAGTCCTGGCACCCGAGGAGCGGCGCCTCCTCTCCGACCTGCTGCGCCGGGTGCTGCTGGCGTCGGAGGCACCCGCACGAGCCGACGGGACCGCGTAAGCCGACGGGGCCGAATGAGCCGACGGGACCGCACGAGCCGACGGGACCGCGCAAGCCGACGGGGCCGAATGAGCCGACGGGACCGCACGAGTCGACGGGACCGCGCAAGCCGACGGGGCCGAATGAGCCGACGGGACCGCGCAAGCCGACGGGCGGGCCGACGGGACCGGGCGGGGGAGGCGGCCGCACCCCTGACCGCCGGGCAGGCTGTCTAGTTCCAGGGGCTCACCGAGAGGCGCACGGCGGCGTGCGGGCCGAGGAGCGGGGCGGCTGTCGTCGGGAGTTGGACGTGGCCGACCCAGGAGTCGGCGGCCGGGTCGTCGTCGGGGAGCGGGTCGTCGCCGGGCTGGAGATCCTTGATCGCTCCGGTGATCCGGGAGTTCCAGTGCGCCCAGGCGGCCGGGCGCGGCCCGGAGGCGTCCACGTCGACGATCAGGCTGTCGGCGAAGTCGGCGGTCCGTTCGAGGTGGTCGCCGAATCCGAAGAACCCGTGGTGCTCGCGCAGGGAGAACACCCGCAGGTCGAGCGCGTAGCGCAGCGGTCCGGTCGCATCGGGTCGCGACAGCGCGCTGGAGAGGAAGGCGGTCGCCAGCCGGACGGCCCCGTTCCCCGTGCCCCCGCTGCCATGGCCGTCCCCGTCACCACTGCCGCCACCACCACGGCCGCCGTCACTGCCGTCACCGTTTCCGGCCGGGTCGGAGAGCTGGATCGGGCACCAGTGCGGCGCGACCCGCTCGTGCATCGTCACCGGCAGCCCGCGTACCGAGAGGGCGACCTCGGCCTGCCACGTCACGTCGGGGTCGTCGGTCGGCAGCTCCATCCCGACCAGGTCGGCACGGACCTGGAGGTCACCGAAGAGGAAGCGGCGCAGGTTCTGGTAGCCCTCCTCGGAGTTGACCAGGCCGTAGCGCCCGCTGTGGCTGCGGTGCACGAAGGCGTGCTGGGCGCCGGTGACCAGGGCGTTGGCGATCTGTACCAGCCCGTCGCTGCGCGGCCCGACCGTCGCCGCCGAGATCCCGTGGGCCACGTCGTAGTCGGCCGGGTCGGTGCCCACCAGGCAGAACACCCGCTCCAGCGGGAACGCACCGGCGGCGTCCTCCGCCGGGCCGGTGCCGTCGTCGTCCGGCATGTCGACGGCCCGCCAGCCGTCGGGCGGCCCGTCCGGGTCGAGCCGGGCCGCCGGCGTCAGGTACCGGTACATCCGGTCCGGGCCGAAGATGTCCGCGCCGTTGATGTTGAGGGCGTCGCGCAGCGCCTCCGGGGCGCCGAAGCCGACGTCGAAGGTGATCCCGCCGTGCGGTGTGCCGTAGGTGAAGAGCTTGGCCACGTAGTCGGCGGCCCGGCGGCCCGGGCGCAGGTCCGGGATGGTCTTCTGCAGCAGGCAGCGGCAGATCAGCCCGCCCATCGAGTGGGCGACCAGGTGGACGCGTGGCGCGCCCGTCTTGGCCTGCAGCTTCTCGATCAGGGCCAGCAGGTCGGCGGCGGCGGACTCCAGGTCGAACTGCTTGGGCTTGGCGCCCCAGGTGCCGGAGGAGAGGTCGTAGAAGCGGTGGATCCAGATGCTGTCCGGCGGGATGTGGTCGTGGGTCTCCAGATACGTCTCCTGACCGCCTTCGACGAAGATGTGGTATCCCTCGTCGAGGTGCAGCCGCAGTAAGGGACTCTCGAACTGGTAGAAGACGGGGGAGTCTTCGCGCCCGACGCGAATGTGCGTCGAGCCTTCGTTGAATCCGTAGAACGGATCCGTGACGGCCTTCTCGATCCCCGAGGTGCCCCCGGCGTAACCCCGGACGTAGATGATCGGAAGCCTGGCGGACGGCGTGTTCATGGCCGGCCTGCCCTCTCCGCGGCCGGTACCGGCCGGCACCGGCCGACCCATGGAAGTGGAGGTTCTCCCTCCAGTGTCGGGGTCCGCACCCGGGCTGTCACCCCCCGGGTGCGGACCGTTGATGACTCGTCACTACTCGTGTCGGGGCTTGCGCTCAGGATCCGGCCCGGCGAACCGCTCGATGGCCGCGAAGATCGCCTCGCGCATGGCCGGGCTGCCGGTGTGCCCGGAGTCCTGGACGACCGTCAGCTCCGCGTCCGGCCAGGCCTTGGCCAGTGTCCAGGCGCTCTCCAGCGGCGAGCCGAGGTCCAGCGCACCGTGGATCAGCACTCCCGGGATGCCCGCCAGCCGCCCGGCGTCGCGCAGGAGTTGGCCGGCCTCCAGGAAGGCGCCGTGGGAGAAGTAGTGCGCGGTGATGCGGGTGAAGGCCATCAGCGCGTCGTCCGGCCGGTCGGTGTAGGCGTTCGGCGCGCCGAGCACCTCGTGCGCGATCACCGCATCCTCCCAGGTGGCCCAGTCGTGTGCGGCCTTGCGTCGGACGCTCTCGTCCGGGCTGTTCAGCAGCCGGCTGTACGCCGCCACGAGGTCGCCGTCCCGGTCGGCGGGCGGCAGCGCGTCCCGGAACGCCTCCCAGGGGCCGGGGACCAGCCGGGCGACACCGCGGTACAGCCAGTCGGTCTCCTCGGGGCGGGTCATGGTGACCCCGCAGATCACGATCTCGGAGACCCGCTCGGGGTGGGCCTGCGCGTAGGCGAGGATCAGGGTGGAACCCCACGACCCGCCGTAGAGCAGCCACCGCTCGATGCCGAGGTGTTCGCGCAGCCTCTCCATGTCGGCGATCAGGTGGGCGGTGGTGTTGTGCTCCAGGCCGGTGGCCGGGTCGGCGGCGTGCGGCCGGCTCTGCCCGCAGCCGCGCTGGGAGAAGTGGACCAGGTGGTACCGCTCCGGATCGAAGTACTTCCGGTTGCCCGCGCGCAGCCCGGATCCGGGGCCGCCGTGCACCGTCAGCGCGGGCTTGCCCTGCGGGTTGCCCGAGGCCTCCCAGTGGATCTGCTGGCCGTCACCGACGTCCAGCAGTCCCTGCGCGTACGGCTCGCTGATCGGATAGAACGCGGGCATGGCGGGGTACCTCCTGGGCGGACGGACGGGAAGTGGCGAGGCTACCCGGCCGCTGCGGCGCCCGTCGATGCCATCGGTCCCGGTGGTGACGGGCCGGGGCGGGCAGGCTCTCGCCGGGGCTCCGCTGACCGACGGACCGTCAAGTGGGCGGTGGGGTCAGCGTTTCTCCGGCGGCAGCAGCGCGGCGAGCCCGTCGATGATGCGTTCCAGGCCGAAGTCGAACCGGGTGTCCATCACCGGCTCGGTGAGGTCGCCGGCGAGGGCGACGAGGTTGGGGAACTCCTCGGGTGGCAGCGCGCGGAACCGGTCGCCGGCGGCCGCGACGATCTCGCCGCGAGCCACGCCCCTGGTCTCGTCGGCGGAGATCGGGGACTGCTCCTGGAGGACGAAGCCCTGGACGTAGGCGCCGAGCAGATAGGTGGTCATGGCGGCGTCGGCGTCGGAGAAGCCGGCCTCGCGCAGCCGGTCCAGCTGCTCCTCCATGAGCCTCAGTAGATGCGGGCCGGGGGTGAGGCGCCCGGCGACCACCTTGGCGGCGTCGCGCTTGTCCAGCAGCAGGCGGCGGTAGCGACGGCCGTACTCCAGGAACTGGCTGCGCCAGTCGCCCTCGCGCGGTGGCGCGACGGCGTCGGCCATGATCGCGTCGTTGAGGAGGTCGAGCAGCTCGTCCTTGTTGCGGACGTGCCAGTACAGCGAGGCCGCCTTCACGCCGACCTCGGCCGCGACCTTGCGCATGGACAGGCCGGCCAGGCCGTCCCGCTCCAGTACCCGCAGTGCCGCCGCGGCGAGGGCGCCCTTGGTCAGCGCGGGCTGGGTGTCGCTGTCGTCGTCCGCCGGCATGGGTCTCCGCTCGCCTCCCGTGACGTCGCGGGGCCTGCCGCGTCACGGCCTCCGCGTCTCGCCGGACTCCCGCGGCCGCGGAAATCCCGCTTGCAATCTAACACTGTTAGGGGCAGTCTGTCCGTGCCGGCTTGCCCCTAACAGTGTTAGGGGCCTGGAGGATGGAGGGGTACACATGGGGGAGTCGAGCGCCCTGCACAAGCGGCTCGCACTGGCGACACTATGCGTCACCATGTTCATGTCCATGTTGGACAACGTCATCGTCAACATCGCGCTGCCCCGGATCGGGCACGATCTGGACGCCGGGATCAGCGGGCTGCAGTGGGTGGTCGAGGGGTACAGCCTGGTCTACGCCGCGCTGCTGCTCACCGGCGGCGCGCTCGGCGACCGCTACGGCCGCACCCGGGTGTTCCGGCTCGGGCTCGCGCTGTTCACGGCCGGGTCGGCGGTCGCCGCGCTCGCCGGGACGACGGGCACGCTGGTCGCGGCCCGGATGCTCCAAGGCGTCGGCGCGGCCCTGCTCACCCCGGGCAGCCTGGCGATCCTGCGGCACGTCTTCACCGACGAGCGCGAGCGGGCCCGGGCGATCGGCCTCTGGTCGGCCGTCTCCGCACTCGGCCTCTCGGTCGGGCCGGTGATCGGCGGGCCGATGGTCGACCACCTGGGCTGGGCCAGCGTCTTCTGGATCAACGTGCCGATCGGGGTGGCGGGGCTGGTCCTGGCGAGCCGGGTGCTGCCGGCCATCGCCCCGCGGGAGCGGCGCATCGACCTCGGGGGCCTGGCGCTCTCCACGGCCGGCCTCGGCGCGCTCGTCTACGCGCTGATCGCGGGCCCGTCCCGGGGCTGGACCGACAGCCGGGTGCTCGGCTGCGCGGTGGCGGCCGCCCTGCTGCTGGCGGCCTTCGTCCTGCTCGAACGCCGCCTGGCCGAACCCATGCTGGACCTCGGGCTGTTCCGCGACGGCGTCCTCGGCGGGGCCCTGCTCAGCGGGTTCATGGTGAGCTTCGGGATGTTCGGCGTGATGTTCTTCCTGCCACTGCTGATGCAGGGCGTGCTGAAGTGGGCCCCGACCGACGCCGGGTACGCGGGCCTGCCGATGGCGGCGATGATCGTCGCCGGCGCCCCGGTCGCGGGTCGGCTGACCAGCCGTCACGGCCCCGGGCTGCCACTGGTACTGGGCCTGTTGCTCTGCGCCGTGGGCCTCGGCGGACTCTCCCTCCACGGCGAGCAGGCGCGTTACCCGGAGTACGTGTGGACGCTGTTCACCATGGGCCTCGGGATGGGGCTGACGTTCACACCCGTCTCCATCGCCGTCCTCCAGCGGGTCGACCCCGTCCGGACCGGGATGGCCTCGGCGACCGTCAACACCCTGCGCGAGCTCGGCGGTGTGATCGGCGTCGCCGCCCTCGGCGCCGTCCTGACCCACCGCATGACCGGTACTCTCACCAGCTCGCTGGAACGCCTCGGCGTGGCGCCGGGCACGGTCGGGCGGGCCACCGACGCCCTGGCCGGCGCGGGCGGCGGGCACGGCGGCTCCGGGGCGGCGCTGCCGGGACCGGTCCGGGCAGCGATGGACGGCGCGTTCGTCGACGGCGTGCACCTCGCGGTGCGCTGCGGCTCGGCCGGGCTGGCGGCCACCGCCGTCCTGGTCGCCGTCCTGCTCCGGCGGGGCGGCAGGTCCGGGCCGGCACCGACGAGCGGGCAGGCGGAGGGGTCGGCGGGCGGGCGGGCGGTGCAGGCGGACGGCCGGGCGAAGGCGGCGCCGCTGGCCGGCACCCGGCCGGCGTGAGCGGCGCGGCCGGGTGCGGTCGACAGGCTCGCGGTGATGCGCCGCAGCCTCACTGTCGGTCTCGGTGGGCCTCCCCGGTGACCACCCCCCGGTGGGTGGTCACCGCCTGGTGGGTGGTCACCGCACGGCCGCCTCTACTGCGGCCTGGGCGGCCCGGGCCAAGTCCTGCCGGGCCCGCCACCGTTCCGGCCCGCGCGGCCCGATCGGGGCCAAGGGGGCCGGGATCGGTGGCAGAAACGTCACCTCCGCCACCAGCCCCCGCACCGCGACCACCCGCGCGAGCGAGGTGACCAGGTCGTCCTCCCCGACGAAGGCGGGCACGCTGGTCGGCCGTCCGTCCGCCAGCCGGTAGCGGATCGTCACCGGCTGGACGGGGGTGCCGGACCGCACCGCGGCCTCGAAGAAGGCCGGGCGGAACCGGCCGCTCTCCCGCCCGCACCAGGTCGATCCCTCCGGGAAGACGACCACCGGCCGGCCTGCCCGGAGTGCCCCGGCGACCGCGTCGACCGCGGCCGGCAGGGCACGCAGCCGGTCCCGTTCCAGGAGGACGGTGCCACCCGAGGCGACCAGCGGTCCGAGGACGGGCCACTGCGCCACCTCGGCCTTGGCGACGGACCGGCTCGGGCGGCCGGCCGCGATCAGCGGGATGTCCAGCCAGGAGACGTGGTTGGCCACCACCAGCACCCCGCCCTCGGCGGCCGGGGGCGGCGAGAGCCGGACGGTCACTCCGAGCGCGCCGAGCAGGATGCGCGCCCAGAGGCGGACCAGCCGGTCACGCACCCCCGCGGGGAGGGTGCGCACCGGTGGGATGAGCGCGATGCCCGCGACCAGCACCGGCAGGAAGGCGGCCAGCCGCAGTGCCCGCCGGGGGAGCGCCACCACCGGGGCCGGTTCGGTCAGGCAGGTCGCGGGCGTGCAGGGGGCCGTGGGCAGCCAGACGCTCATTCGGCCGTGTCGGTGGTGGTGGCGGTGGTTGCGACCGGGGCACCGGCTGCGGCGCCGGAAGGGGCCGGGCCGGTGAGTCCCGGCAGCCCGGAGAGGAAGTGCCGCAGGTAGCGCGGGTCGGTGCGCTCCAGTGACAGCAGCACGTACAGGTCGGCGGTGGCGAAGTCCGGGTCGTGCGCGGGTGCGCCGCAGACCCAGGCGCCCAGCCGCAGGTAGCCGCGGAGCAGCGGCGGCAGGGCGGCCCGCTCGGCGCGCGGCAGGCCGGTCGCGTCCCACGGCCGGTGCGGGGCGACCCGGTACTGCTCGGGCGCCAGGTGCTTGGCGCTGACGGTGTCCCAGACCCGGGCCGCGGTGGCGCCGCCGTCGTCCAGCGGGATCGAGCAGCAGCCGCCGACCCAGGTGTTGCCGGTCTCGGCGAGGTAGCGGGCGATGCCGCCCCACATCAGGTTGATCACGGCGCCGTTGCCCCGGTGGCCGGGGTCGATGCAGGAGCGGCCCAGCTCCACCAGTCCGTCGCGGAGCGGGGCGAGGCCGGAGAGGTCGAACTCGCCGTCGGAGTAGAGGCGCCCTGCCCGCCGCGCGGCCTCGGGACGCAGCAGCCGGTAGGTGCCGACCACCGGGCCGTCCTCGCCCTCGCGCACCAGCAGGTGGTCGCAGTACTCGTCGAACGGGTCGACGTCCAGACCGGCCACCGGGCTGTGCAGCACGGCGCCGAGTTCGGCGGCGAACACCTGGTGGCGCAGCCGCTGGGCGGCGCGCACGTCGTCCTCGTCGCGGGCCAGCGCGACGGTGTAGGCGGCGGGGGCCTCGTCGGGGGTGGGCTGGACGGCGGTCGGCCGGGCACCGGTCGGCCGGGCCTGACGCGGGGCGGGCACGACAGGGGTGTGGCCGGTGGGGTGGCCGGGGGTGACTGCGGGCGGAGCGTATGTGGGGACGGTGGTCATGGCAGACCCTCCAGGGCAGCACGGACGACGGCGGCCACGGATCGCCGTGGCGCCGGCCCGGCCCGCGCGGTCGTCGGGCCTGCGGGCCGGTATCCGTATGTTTTTCCAAGCCGGCTGGCGTCCACGTTGCTGTTCGGCGGAGCGCAGATGTGCACCTGTTGAATGGGGGCACCCGGCGCCTTTCGGCCACCTGCCGGGCGCTCGGGCGTCGCCGTATGCTCCGCTCCACGGGGTGGAAACCGCGGGCCGGGGCCGCGCCGGCCCCGGCCCCGGTGCTCCGGGCAGCGGTGCCTCAGACGGCCTGCCACCCCTGCGGGTCGACCCCGCCCGGCACGGCACCGGCCGGGCCGTACGGCTCGCGGGTGAGGACGAAGGAGCCGAGGTCCAGGTGGCTGACCGACCCGTCGGCGGCCCGCACCACCCGCAGCGTCTCGCCCGCGTAGTAGTTGTCCAGGCCCGTCCAGGTGCCGTCGGCCTCGGCGCGGAACCGGGAGCTGCGCGAGCCGCCGGCCAGCGAGGCCAGCTCCAGCACGCGGTCGGCCCTGAGCCGTACGGAGTGCGCGGCGGCGCCCCAGTACCAGGGGCCGGTGAGCGCGAGCAGCTCCTCGTCGACGGAGGGCAGCGGGCGCCAGGGCTCGGGCAGCCGGGGCTCGTGCTCGGCGGTGAGTGCGATGAGCTCCGCCGCGACCAGCGGGGTGTTGGCGCCGCTGGTGGCGTTGGAGAGCGCGACCGCCGCCAGGCCGTCCGCCTCGCTGACCCAGAGCCCGGTGGTGAAGCCCGGCATCGAGCCGGTGTGCCCGTAGAGCACCCGGCCGTCGTGGCGCATCAGTTGGAGGCCCAGCCCGTAGCCGCCGGACCAGTCGGCGCTGTCCGGGCCGGTGGCGGGCCGGCGCATCTCGGCGAGGGTGTCGGCGGACAGTACCTTGTCGTTGCCGCCGGCCAGGAAGGCGGCCCAGCGGGCGAGGTCGGCGACGGTCGACCAGAGCTGGCCGGCCGGGCCCATCAGACCGGTGTCGGTGAGCGGCTCCGGCAGCATGACGTCCGCCCAGGGGTGGACGGCGAAGCCGCCGGCGTGCGGGTGCTGGGGGAGCAGGGTGGTGCGGTCCATGCCGAGCGGTTCGAGGATCTCGCGGCGCAGCACCTCGCCCCAGGGCTCGCCGCGCAGCTGCTCGACCAGCGCGCCGAGCAGGGCGTAGCCGGGGTTGGAGTAGTGGAAGCGCCGCCCGGCGGGGTGCTTCTGCGGGCGTTCGCTGTCCAGGATGTCGCCGAGGGCGGGGCGCAGCGCGCCGTCGGTCCGCTCCCACCACGGGGCGGGCGTCTCGGAGGCGAGGCCGGCGGAGTGCGCCAGCAGCTGGCCGACGGTCGCACTGTCGGCAGGGGTGCCGGGCAGGTGGCGCCCGACCGGGTCGGCGAGGTCGAGCAGGCCCTCGTCGCGCAGCCGGAGCACCAGGACGGCGATGAAGGTCTTGGTGAGCGAGCCGATCCGGTACTGCACGTCGGTGGTGGGGGCGTGGTCGTCGATCATGCTGCGGGCGCCGCTCCAGACCAGCCGGCCGTCCCGAACCACCGCCGCGATCAGCGAGGGCGTACGCCCCTCGGCCTGGGCCACCGCGACCCGGTGCAGCAGGGCGCGGCGGGTGGTGGGGAACAACTCGTCGTACTGGTCGGTCATCTGATCCTCTGCATCATCCGGTGAAAACGGCTGAACGGGTCGGGCGCGCGCGTGGCGCCGGCCGCCACCGGGGTGTCGGCGGCGGCGCGGACGGCGGGCGCCCTCAACCTAGTCCGGCGGCCTGCTCCCGCTCCACCCCATTTTCCCGTGCTGTCCCGCAATGTCGCCGGGTGCTGCCCGAGGATCTCCCGCGCGGGTGGACCATCCGGCCGCCGTCCGTTCACCGTCCGCCCGGCGGACGGCACTTGACATCATGAATTGGTCCAGTCCATTTTGTGCTCCTCCCCGCACCTCCACCCCCACACCCCCACTGGAGGTCACCGGTGCACAAGCGCACCAGAATTCCCGCCGCAGGCGCGGCCGCCCTGCTCGCGGCGGCCGCCGCGTTCACCGCGCCGACCGTCGCGCACGCGGCGAACCAGCTCACCAACCCCGGCTTCGAGACCGGCACCCTGGCCGGCTGGTCCTGCTCCGGCGGGCTCGGCTCCGTCGTCGCCGGCCCCGTGCACGGCGGGACCAGGGCTCTGGCCGGCGCGGCCGGCGCGAGCGACAACGCCAAATGCACCCAGACCGTCGCCGTCCAGCCCAACACCGCCTACACGCTCTCCGGCTGGGTCCGCGGCAGCTACGTCTACCTCGGCGTCACCGGCGGCGGCTCCGCCTGGACCTCGGCCGCCGACTACACCAGACTGAGCGTCTCCTTCACCACCGGCGCCACCCAGACCAGCGCCGAGATCTACCTCAACGGCTGGTACGGGCAGGGCACCTACTACGCCGACGACCTCAGCCTGGACGGCCCCGGCGGTGGCGGCACCCCCGCCGACACCCAGGCGCCGACCGTCCCCGGCAACCTGCGCACCACCGGCAAGTCGGCCACCGGCGTCAGCCTCGCCTGGGACGCCGCCACCGACAACACCGGTGTCACCGGCTACGACGTCTACCAGGGCGCCACCAAGGTCGCGACCGCCACCGGGACCTCCGCCACCGTCGGCGGCCTCACCGCCGCCACCGCGTACACCTTCACCGTCAAGGCCCGTGACGCGGCCGGCAACACCTCCGCCGCCTCCGGCGCCCTCGCCGTCACCACCGACACCGGCGGCGGCACCCCGAGCGGCTTCAAGCAGGCCGCGCCCTACCTCTACAACGGCTGGGGCAACCCGCCCGCCGCCACCACCGTCATGAACGCCACCGGCGTCAAGTGGTTCACCCTGGCCTTCGTCCTCGCCCAGAACGGCTGCAACCCCGCCTGGGACGGCGAGCGGCCGTTGCTGAACGGCGTCGACCAGGCCACCGTCAACGCCGTCCGTGCGGCCGGCGGCGACATCGTCCCGTCCATCGGCGGCTGGAGCGGCAACAAGCTCGGCCCCAACTGTGCCACCACCGCCGACCTCGCCGCCGCCTACCAGAAGGTCATCGACGCCTACGGCCTGAAAGCGATCGACGTCGACATCGAGAACACCGACGAGTTCGAGAACACCGCCGTCCAGGACCGCATCCTCGGCGCGCTCAAGATCGTCAAGCAGAACAACCCCGGCCTGCGCACCATCCTGACCTTCGGCACCGCCACCACCGGCCCGACCTACTACGGCAGCCGGCTGATCGAGCAGGCGAAGGCGCTCGGCGCGGACATCGACGTCTTCACCATCATGCCGTTCGACTTCGGCAACGCCTCCACCGACATGTACGCCGCCACCGTCAGCGCCGCCGAAGGCCTGAAGGAGAAGCTGGAGTCCACCTACGGCTGGGACGCCGCCACCGCCTACGCCCACCTCGGCATCTCCGGCATGAACGGCCTCAGCGACACCGGCGAGACCACCACCGTCCAGAACTGGACCGCGATCCGAGACTGGGCCAACAGCCACCACATCGCCCGCCTGGCCTTCTGGTCCGTCAACCGTGACCGCGGCTGCGCGGGCGGCGGCCTGCAGGAGACCTACTCGGGCATCGCCCAGAACGACTGGCAGTTCACCTCCCTCACGGCCGGCTTCACCGGCTGACACCCCGTCCGGCCCGACCGACCGGCCGGCCCTGGCCTCTCACGACGAGGGGCCCGGGCCGGCCTGTCAGTGGGGTGGTGCAGAGTGGGCCGCGCACAGAACCACCGGGAGGACGGGCATGTTCGACACCGTGCACGACATCGACTGGGCGGCCCTCCGTCACGCCTACGGCCCGGCCGACGACGTGCCCGGGATGCTGCTCGGCCTCGCCTCCGACCTCCCCGGCGAACGCGAGGCGGCCCTCGACGACCTGCACGGCGCCGTCCACCACCAGCGGGACGTCTACGACTCCACCCTCGCCTGCGTCCCCTTCCTCTTCGAGTTGATCGCCGACCAGGCCCGGCCGGACCGCGGGCCGGTGGTCGAACTGCTCACCAGCATCGGCGAGTCCGTCCACCACTACCTGTCCGAGGAGGAGGAGGAGAGCGCGGACGAGTCCCCCTGGCGGGTCACCCTCGCCCAGGGCCGGGCCGCCGTGGCCGCGCGCGCCGACGTTTTCACGCCCCTGCTCACCGACCCCGATCCGGACGTGCGCTCCGCCGTGGCCGCCGCACTCGCCCTCCTGCACGCCGACGGTCCCGCCACCCTCGCCCTGCTGCGCGGGCGGCTTCCACACGAACCCGACACCGAAGCCCGGACCGCCCTCGCCACCGCCGCCGCCACCCTGGCCGAACGCTTCCCCGACCTCGCCACGCCCGCCACCGCCTGGCTCACCACTCTCGCAGGCGACCAGGAGCAGCCCGCAGCCCTGCGCCTCACCGCCTCCGCCCGGCTCGCCGCCCGCGCCCCCGGCCCCCTGCCCGCCGACACCGTCGCGGCCACCGCCCGACTGCTCCGCCACATCCCCGTCGGCCAGGCCGGCCACTCGGCCGGCGCCGCCCTGCGGATCCTCCACCGCGCCCTCGGCGACCGCCTCACCGACCGGGTGGCGCTCTGCACCGAGCAACTGACCGCCGCCGACCCGGCGCTGCGGCGTGGCGGCATCTGGCAGAGCAGCCTGCTGTTCCGCGAGGTACGCGGCCCCTTCGGCGAGCTGGCCGCCCTGCTCGGCCGCCGGCTCGCCGACCCGGACCAGGCCCTCGGCAAGGCCGCCGCCGCCGTCCTGCCGGGCCTCTTCCGCCTCGCCGCCCCCGCGGCCGACGCCGTCGCCGACTGCCTCGCCACGGTCGAGGACCCCTGGTCCGAAACCCGCTCCGACGACCTGCCGGACCCGCACCACCTGGTCCAGACCCTCACCCGGCTCGGCGACCCGCGCGCTCTCCCGGCGCTGGCCGCCGCCCTCGACCGGCCGGCCCTCCCCTACAACCTCGGCTTCCTGATCGCCGAACTCGGCCCCGCCGCCGCGCCGCTCGCCGGCCCACTGCGTGAGCGTCTCGCAGCGCTGCCACTGGAGCGCGCACCGCACGTCGACCAGGTCGACCCACTGCTCACCGCCCTCGGCGCGGCCGGCGGCGCCGACGCCGTCCCCGCCGTCCTGCGCCTGCTGCGCGCCGCCCCCGCCGGCCCGCTGACCGATTCCGCCCTGCGCGCCCTGACCCGGCTCGGCCCGGCCGCCGCCGAGGCCGCCCCCGCACTGCGCACGCTGCTCGCCGACCCCGACTCGCCGCACGCCCTGCCCGCCGCCGCTGCCCTCTGGGCCGCCACCGGTGACGCCGGCGCCGTCCTGCCGCTGCTGCTCACCAAGGCCGGCGACCCGAGCCCGTGGGTACGCCGCGCCGCAGCCAGGGCCCTCGCCCCGATCGGCCCGGCCGCCGCCGAGGCAGCCCCGGCCCTGCGGGCCATGCTCGCCGACGGCGAGGTCTGGGTCCGGGGCGAGGGCGCCACCGCCCTCTGGCACACCACCGCCGACGCCGGAGCCGTCCTCCCCGTCCTCACCGCCGCCTGGACGGAGAACCCGCACACCCGCGCCACCATCGCCGGCTGCTTCACCGCCATGGGCCCGGCCGCCGCCCCCGCCCTGCCACTCGTCCGCACCGAACTGGCCGCCATCCGCCGCCACAACGCCGGCTTCGGCAGCAGCCACGTCATCCACGACGACGAGCACCTGCTCCACGCCTGCCGCACAGCCGCCGAGGCGATACCCCCGGCGGGCTGAGCGACTTCGGTGGTGAACGACCGGCGGTTCGCCGCCGTCGCGGTCGGCCTCACCAGCCGACACCCCGTGCGGCGGGGCCTCGCGGACGAGGACCGGGCCGGGCGGGGTGTCAGCCGGTGGGTCGGGCGCCGGGCAGGAAGCCGGCCCGCTACCGGGCCGGGCGGACCTGGGTGACGCTCGTGTCACCGGCCCGCCGCTTGGCCTCCATCTCGTCGATCAGCTGCAGCACCGCCGCGTCCATCTGCTCCTTCGTCATGTTCGGGCCGTACTTCTCGTACAGGTCCATGCCGATCTTCATCGACATGTCGTCACCCGGGTCGTTGGTGCCGGTGCCGCCGGTACCGGCGTTGGCGGCCTCGACGAGCTCCAGCCGGCTGATCCCGGCCGACCTCCCGACGTACCCGTAGTGGATGTTGGAGTAGATGTCGTACGAGACCTCGACGTCCCGGTCGGGGACCTTGAAGTAGAAGTCGTTCGACGACTGGAGGTCGTAACGCTTCTCCAGGATCGGCTTGTGATCCCACGGACCACCGGTCTTGACCTGCTCGTACCAGATCGCCAGCCCCACCGCACGAGGCCCGGCGACCGAGCCCGGAATCGGGTTGACGATCGCCCAGGGGCTCTCGCTCTGCTCCATGTTCCGCCGGATTTCGGCGACCTGCGCGGAGTCGATGTTGGTCTTCATCTCGTCGAAGATGAAGTTCGAGGCATCGGTGAAGTGGGCCTCGCCCAGCCCTGCCTCGGCCTTGTCGAGCGTGTTGTACCCGCCCGGGTTGAACTCCCGGTCACTGGTGCCGGTGTTGCGCCCCAGCGCCCAGGCCGCCGCGCGGTCCGCCTCGTGCGCGGCCGCGCGGGCGTTGACGATGGCCCGCTCCAGCTCCTCGATGTTCTTCTTGTCCCGGGCGTCCTGCTCCGGATCCGGCTCGGCCAGGCACTGGGCGGGCATCGCCTTCCCGCCCGCGCCGACCACCAGATTCAGCCGCGGCGCCTCCTGCTCGGCCAGCCGGAGCAGTTCCTTGCGGGCGGCGGAGATGGCCGTGTGGGCGTCCAGCAGGACGCCGTGGATGGCGTCCGCCTCGGTCATGGCGTCGTACAGCTCCTTCGACACCTTCGCCATGAAGGTCTGCGCCGCGTCCGCGTCGGCGCCGCTCCAGCTGGCGTGGGTCGGAACGATCACCTGGTCGCGGTACTTGCCCTGCTGTTCCCCCATCGCCCGGGCGGCCTTCGACCACTGGTCGGCCGCCTCCTTCAGGTCGCTGAGAGGTGCGGCCAGCACTTGTTCGTATGTCAGCATGCTCATCCCCGTGCTGTGTTGCGATCCCGCCCGTCGTGGGCGGTCAGTGGAACTGCGATCCCATGCCCTGCATCTGCTGCGCGATCCCGTTCTCGGTCGCACTGTGACCGGCGGCGCTCTCGTCGAGGTTGCGGCCGGTGAGGTCGACCGCCTGGACGACCGAGACGGTCTGCCTGGACCAGCGCGAGACCGCCGCCTGAAGTGCCACGCCGAGTTCGAAGTTCTGGTGCTGCAACTGGGCGCCCGCCTGCTGGCTGGGTGCCTCCGGATGCTTCGATCCGCCCTGGACGGCCAGCGATATCTCACGGCAGTGCCCTGCGGACTTGCGCAGGTCCCCCGTGTTGACGCTGATCCCGCCCGAGCCGCCGTTCCCGCCTTCCGGCATCCCTGCTGCCCCCTTCGTCGTCGGTTCCGCGTGCCGGCGGAAGGGCTCCGCCCCGCCGACCGGCCCGCACCATCGTACGGATGTACGTTTCTGATGCGGCGAATGGTAGCGGGTGAGCGGTCTCCGCCGAACAGGCCCCGACGAGAGGAACCGGCCGGTCAGGCGGATGCCGGGGGTAGCGCCCCCCGCTGCAGCCAGGCGTCGAACAGGCCCTCCAGCGGTCGTCCCTGCGCGTACCGGCGGGCGTGCGCCGTGAAGTCGGCGGTGGTGACGACGCCATGGCGGTTGATGGTGGCCCAGTCCTTGAGCATCTGGAAGAAGAGGGCGTCACCCAGAGCGACCCGGAGGGCGTGGACGGTGAGGCCGCCGCGCTGGTACAGCCGGTCGTCGAACATCAGCTTCCGGCCCGGGTCACCGAGCCGGAGGTCCTGTGGCAGGCCGGCCAGCAGGGTGTGCGCGGCCGCGGCGTGGGTGGCGGCGGCCGGGCCGCCGGTGTGCTCGGACCAGAGCCACTCCGCGTACTTGGCCAGGCCCTCGTTGAGCCAGATGTGGCTCCAGTCGGCGATCGACACGCTGTTGCCGAACCACTGGTGGGCCAGCTCGTGGGCGATCAGCCGCTCGCGCTCCCAGCCGCCGCCGAGGTGGTTGGTGCCGAAGGTGGCGACGCCCTGCGCCTCCACCGGGACGTCCAACTCCTCGTCGGTCACCACGACCGCGTACTCGCCGAACGGGTACGGGCCGAAGACGTCCTCGAAGTACGCCATCATCTGCGGCTGCCGGCCGAAGTCGGTGGCGAACTCGGCCGCCACCCGCTCCGGCACGTAGCCGGTCTGCCGGACAGCCGGGCGCTCGGCGAGCGCCACCGGCAGGTAGTGGCCGATCGAGACGGTGACCAGGTACGTCGAGGTCGGCGCGGACTGCTCGTACACCCACGTCGTGCTGGACGCCCGGGTGGTACGGGTGAGCAGCCGGCCGCCGACCACCACCGTGTACGGGGACGGTGTCGTGACCGCTATCTGGTACGTCGCCTTGTCGGCCGGCCGGTCGTTGCACGGGTACCAGGAGGGCGCGCCGATCGGCTGGCTGGCGACCAGGGCGCCGTCGGTGAGTTCCTCCCAGCCGAGGCCGCCCCACGGGCTGCGCACCGGTCGGGGGTTCCCGGTGTAGTGCACCTCGACGGTGAACGCGGCCCCCGCCGCGAGCGCCTTGGCCGGGCGCACCCGCAGCTTGCCGGCCCGGTGGGTGTAGCGGGCGGCCTTGCCGTCCACCAGCACCCGGCCGATCCGGAACTCGGCGAGGTCCAGCGCGAACTCCGTCAGTGCCAGTCTGGCGACGGCGCTCAGCCGGGCGGTGCCGCCGAGCCGGTTGGGAGCGGGCCGGTAGTCCAGCGCGAGTTCGTAGCGGTGGACCTTGTACCGCGGGTCCCCGCTGTTCGGGAAGTACGGGTCGGGCGCGGCGGTGGGGGCCGCCGGGGCGTGCTGGTGGTTCACCGGGCGGGATTTCACCGGGTCGTGCGCTCCCTGCGAGCTGGGGGACGGGGACGCGTCCGTGCGGGATGTGGGTGATGTCGGTGCCGTGGGTACGGGCGGGACGGGGCCGGTCACGAGGTGGTCTGCCACGCCTCGATCGGGTTGCCCAGCCACCGCGTGTCCGCGGGCACGGACTCGGCGCGCATCACCAGCGAGGCCGGGCCCAGCGTGCTGCGCGCGCCCACCGTACTGCCGGGCAGCACGATGCCGCCCGGGCCCAGGGTGGCGCCCTCGCGGAGGATGACAGTATCCATCCGCATGATCCGGTCATGGAAGAGGTGGGTCTGCACCACACAGCCCCGGTTGATGGTCACCCCGTCCCCGAGGGTGACCAGGTCCGCCTCCGGCAGCCAGTAGCTCTCGCACCAGACGCCCCGCCCGACGTCCGCCCCGAGCGCCCGCAGCCAGAGGTTCAGCACCGGGGTGCCCGGCACCGCGCCCACCAGCCACGGCACCGCGAGCACCTCGACGAAGGTGTCGGCCAGCTCGTTGCGCCAGACGAAACCGCTCCACAGCGGGTGCTCCACCGCCCGGAACCGCCCGACCAGCAGCCACTTCGCCGCCACCGCGACCAGGCAGGCCGCCCCGCCCGCCGTCAGCAGCACCACGCCGGACAGCAGCGCCGCCGCCACCGGCGACCGGCCGGCCGCCAGCCAGGAGAGCGCCGCCAGCGTCAGCGCGCCGAGCGCCCCGGAGGCCAGCACCGGCAGCAGCCGGGCCACTTCGACCAGCCCGCGGGCCCAGAGCAGCCGGGCCGGCGGCTCGTAGGTCAGGCTCTGGTCCGCCTGGTCGGCCGAACGCGGCAGCCGCATGGGCGGCATACCCAGGTACGAGCTGCCCTTCTTGGCCTTCGCCGGAGTCGCGGACAGCACGCCCACCAGCCCCCGCTTGGGGACCGACCGGCCCGGTGCGGTCATCCCCGAGTTGCCGAGGAACGCCCGCTCGCCGACCTTCGCCTCGCCGAGCCGCACCCAGCCGCCGCCCAGCTCGTACGGGGCGATCAGGGTGTCGTCCGCCAGGAACGCGCCGTCCCCGACCGTGGTCAGGCTGGGCAGTGCCAGCACCGTCGACACCTCGGCGCCGCGGCCGACCTTCATCCCGAGCGCCCGCAGCCAGAGCGGCGTCACCAGACCCGCGTACAGCGGGAAGAGAATCTCGCGCGCCTGGTCCATCAGCTGGGTGACCGTCCACGCCTGCCAGCCGACCCGCCCGTGCAGCGGGTACACCCCCGGCGCCAGTCCGATGCTGAGCAGCCGCACGGTCGCGACGAGCTGCGCCGCGTACACCAGCCCGTAGGCGAGGGTGGCCGGCAGCAGGCCGACCAGGGCGCCGCCGAGCGCGGTGCCGAGGCCCGTGCCGGGGTGGACGAAGCGGGCGAGCACCGCCAGCCCGGCGAGCGCCGGCAGGACCGGGAGCAGGCTGAGCGCCGTGCCGCTGGCCCCGTACAGCGCGGCCCAGCGGGCCTGGCGCACCGGCCGCTCCTTGGGCCAGGCGCGTTCGGCGCGGCCCAGCTTGACGGCGGGCGCGCCGCCCCAGCGCTGGCCGGTCGGCACCTGGCCGGTGACGCTGGAGCCGGCCACCACCTGAGCCCCCTTGCCGACCTTGGCGCCGGGCAGCAGCGTGGAGCGCGTCCCGACCACGGCGCCCGGGCCGACCTTGACCTGGCCGACCTCCAGCCGGTCACCGTCCAGCCAGTAGCCGCAGAGGTCGACCTCGGCCTCCACCGCGCAGCCCCGGCCGAGCCTGAGCATCCCGGTGATCGGCGGCAGCGAGTGCAGGTCCACCTCCGGGCCGACCTTGGCGCCGAGCGCCCGCGCGTAGCGGACCAGCCACGCCCCGGAGAGCGCCGTCGCGCCGGTCACCTCGGCGAGCCGCTCGGCCGTCCAGAGCCGCAGATGCGTGGAGCCGCCACGCGGGTAGCGGCCCGGGCGCAGGCCGCGCAGGAGCAGCCGGGCGCCGCCCGCCGCGACGGCCAGCCGGCCCGCCGGGGTGTAGAGCGCCAGCGCGCCCACGCCGACCGCCCACCAGGAGGCGGTCGGCGCCCACGGGTAGTCGCCGAGCCAGGTGAGCGCGTTGCCGAGTGCCAGCAGCGCGACCGTCCAGCGCACCCCGACCACGGTGAAGAGCGGGATCAACAGGAGCAGCTGAAGCAGCATGGCCCGGGTCGGCACCAGCGCGACCGTGCGGGCCTCGCCCCCGTCGGACGCACCGCGTTCCAGGTGACGGGCGAGCTTGCGCAGCGTCGGCTGCTGGTAGATGTCCAGCACGGCGGCGCTGGGGTAGCGGGTGCGCAGCAGGGTGGTGAGCCGGGCGGCGGCCAGGCTGCCGCCGCCGATGGCGAAGAAGTCCTCGCGGGGGCCGCTCACCGGCACGCCGAGGATCTCGGTCCACTGTTCGGCGAGCCAGGCCTCGGTGCCGTAGAGCTGTTCGGTGGGCCCGGCCGTCTCCAGGTCGGGCAGCGGCCAGGGCAGCGCGTTGCGGTCGACCTTGCCGGAGGTGCGGGTGGGCAGCGAGTCGACCGGTGCGAGCAGCGGCACCAGGGCGGCGGGCAGCTCGGCGCGGAGCCGCTCGACGGCCTGCTCGCGGTCCCAGCCGTCCTTGGTCACCAGGTAGCCGACCAGCAGCTGGTTGCCGCCGCGTGCGGTGCGGACGGCGGCGGCCGCCCCGGCCACGCCCGGGAGGGCCTGCAGGGCGGCGTCGACCTCGCCGAGTTCGATCCGGCGGCCGCCGAGCTTGATCTGCTCGTCGGCGCGGCCGAGGAAGAGCAGGCCGGCCGGGTCGGCCTGGACGAGGTCGCCGCTGCGGTAGGCGCGCTCCCAGCCGAGGGAGGGCAGCGGTGCGTACTTCTCGGCGTCCTTGGCCGGGTCCAGGTAGCGGGCCAGGCCGACGCCGCCGATCACCAGCTGTCCGGTGCCGCCCGGGGCGACCGGCTCGCCGGCCTCGTCCACCACGGCGAGGTCCCAGCCGTCCAGTGGCAGGCCGATCCGGACCGGGCCGTCCCCGGTCAGCAGCGCCGCGCAGGCCACCACGGTCGCCTCGGTGGGCCCGTAGGTGTTCCAGACCTCGCGGCCCTCGGTGACCAGCCGCTGCACCAGTTCGGGCGGGCAGGCCTCGCCGCCGAAGATCAGCAGCCGGACCTCGTTCAGCGCCTCGGCCGGCCAGAGCGCGGCCAGCGTGGGAACGGTGGAGACCACGGTGATCTCCTGCTCGGCCAGCCACGGCCCGAGGTCGGCGCCGCTGCGGACCTGCGAGCGCGGGACGGGCACCAGGCAGGCACCGTAGCGCCAGGCCAGCCACATCTCCTCGCAGGAGGCGTCGAAGGCGACGGAGAGGCCGGCCATCACGCGGTCGCCCGGGCCGATCGGCTCGTCCTGGAGGAAGAGCGCGGCCTCGGCGTCGACGAAGGCGGCGGCGTTGCGGTGAGTGACGGCGACGCCCTTGGGGCGGCCGGTGGAGCCCGAGGTGAAGATGATCCACGCGTCGTCGGCGGGGGTCGGACGGACCGGGGCGGCGGCCTCCCGCGGCGCGCCGGTGAGGGTCAGGGCGCGCTCCGCGCCGAGCACGGCGGCGACGGCGGCCTCCTCGAAGACCAGCTGCGCGCGCTCGTCGGGGTCCTCGGCGTCCACCGGGACGTAGGCGGCTCCGGCGGCGAGCACGGCGAGGATCGAGACGTAGAGGTCGTTGGTGCCGGAGGGGACGCGGATGCCGACCCGGTCGCCCGTGCCGATCCCGGCGGCGGCCAGCCGGCGGCGCAGCTGCTCGACCTCGGCGGCGAGTGCCCGGTAGCCGAGCACGGTCCGGCCGTCGTCCAGGGCCGGTTCGTTGGGGTGGGCGCGGACGGTGGCGTCCAGGAGATCGACCAGGGTGCGCGGGGCGGGGGCCGGGCGCCCGGGGAAGAGGGCCTGGGCCTGCGAGGTCTGCGGGTCCTGCGGGGCTTGCGGGCGCTGCGGGGTTTGTGGGGCCTGCTCGGGGGCGGCCGTCTCGCCGGGGGCGGGGGCCTGTAGGGCGTGCCGGGTGTGCTCGGTGTGGCTCGGTTCAGCAGTCATGGCAGCCCGTGCGCTCCTCGTCCTCGCCCCTGTCCCGACCGGCGCTCGACCCTTGGGGGCGGTGGGAGCACACGCCTGATCGGGTGACCCCACTCCGGGGCCGGAGCGGACAACCCGACCGATGGTAGCCCCGGGTGATGAACGGCGTACTGCCCGACACTCCACTCAACTAGCGTTCAACTGGCCGAATCTGACTATAAGTCAGCCAATAACTGAGCTGCTGTGAGTCGATTGTGACGAACTGTCAGTCAGTTTGACGGACCATCAGCAGTTTTTGCGGGCCGTGACCCACGCCACACCGGAAGGTGCTCTCTTCGGGTGGCGAACGCCGCGGTGGGGGCGTGGTGGGGGTGGCGGACGCCCGCGGTCGAGTGTGCCGGACGTGGTCGCGGGCCCGTGGCTGCCCTGTGGCGGCCCCGCGACGGGCCCTGGAGTCGGGCCTGCCGCGGGGTGCGGAGCGAGGCCGGTCAGGTCCGGGCGGTTGCGGCGGTGATCTGCGGCGGGGTCCAGTCGGCGTGGCGGAGCACGGTGCGGATCACCGCACCGGGCGGGGTCAGGCGGATCGCCGTGTTGCGGGCGGCGACGGCCAGCGGGTGGGCGAGCTGTTGTCCCATCCGGCCGGCTCGCCGCGCGTCGCGGGCGACCGTCTGGCTCCGCGGGCGCCGCTCGGCGTCGTACCGGGCGAGAGCCGCCTCGACGCCGGGCTCCGAGCCGATCGCGGCGGCCAGGGTCACCGCGTCCTCCAGGGCCTGGCAGGCCCCCTGGCCCAGATGGGGGGTCATGGCGTGGGCCGCGTCGCCGAGCAGCGCGACCCGGCCCGCCGTGTACGAGGGAAGCGGCGCGACCAGTTCGTTGACGTCATGATGCAGGACGGCCTCCGGGCGGGTCGCGGCCAGCAGTGCGGGGATTGGGTCGTGCCAGCCGGCGAAGCGACGGCGGACCTCGGCCAAAGGGTCCGGGTAGCGCACCCCGGCCGGGGCGTTGAGCACCGCGTGCCACTCGGCCCGGCCGTCCGGGAAGGCGATGTGGCCGAACTCCGCGCCGTGGCCCCAGGTCAGCTCGAAGTCGGCGATCGATCCGTTGGCCGCCCCCTCGACGGGCCGCTCGGTGATCGCCCGCAGCACCGTCGAACCGCTGTAGACCGGGCCGGGGTGGCCGGGGAAGAGCCGGCGGCGCAGTCGGCTGCCGATCCCGTCGGCCGCGACCACCAGGTCGGCGTCGAGCGCGGTGTCGCCGTACTCGACCCGGACCCGCGAGGGCAGGGTGGTGCCCGTCGCCGTCCCTGCCGACTTCGCCGCCTCGACCGCCGTCACCTCCGCGCCGATCACCAGCGACTCGGCCGGCAGCGCCTCCCGGAGGATCCGGTGCAGCGCCGCGCGCGGGATGCCGATGATCGGCGCGCCCAGCTCGCGCTCCAGTGCCATGCCGTCCATCAGGGCCAGCCGGCGGCCGCTCGGAGTGCGGGTGCCACCGGTGTACTGGCGGCGCGAGGCGGCCTCCACCGCCTCGCCGACGCCGAGAGCGGTGAGAGCCCGCAGGCCGTTGGCGGCCAGCGAGATCCCGGCGCCCGCGTCGTCCGGCACCGCTGCCCGCTCGACCACCGTGACGTCCCACCCCGCCAGCCGGAGCCCGATCGCGGCCGCAAGTCCGCCGATGCCGCCCCCGACCACCACCGCGCTGTTGCTGCTCATGCCCGGTCCTTCCCTGTCGTTCGCGCTGACCTTCTACATCTGTAGAGGGAGAGTACTCGCACTTACTACGGGTGTAGAAAGGGGGGATGCGGGAAGCTGAGGCGGGCAAGCAGGAACAGTCGGACGAGCGTGGGCAGGACGGGTATCGGCCAGGTGGGCGCACAGCGAGCGGGGCGGCAACGCCCGGGGCGGCCGGGCGCGGTCCGGCAGCGCGCGGGGCCGACCGGCGCACCCTGCTGGCGGACGCGGCGATCGGCGTCCTCGCCGACGCGGGCGTGCGCGGGCTGACCCATCGAGCGGTGGACGCGGCGGCCGGGCTGCCGGTCGGCACGACGTCGGCGTACCTGCGGACGCGACAGGCGCTGCTCACCGCACTGGTCCGGCGCCTGGTCGAGCTGGACCAGAGTGAGCTCCAGGTGATGGGCGAGCAGGTCCCGGTGCCGCGCTCGGCCGCCGAGCTGGCCGAGGGCATCGCCCTACTGGCGGAGCGCAGGCTGACGGGCGAAGGGCGGCGGCGCTCGCTCGCGCGTTACGCCTGCGCGGTGGAGAGCGTGCGCGATCCCGAACTGCGCGAGATCCTCGTCCCGCGCGAGAACGCGGGCCGCGCGGCCGTCCGCACATTCATCGCCGCCCAGGGCGTGGCCGACCCGGAGGAACGCACCCTCACACTGCTGGCCTGCGTGGACGGCCTGGTCTTCGACCGGCTGGTCAGCGGCGGGGCGGTGCGGGCGGACGAGATCCAAGGCCTGGTCGCGGCAGCCCTGCGCGGGCCGGAGCGCGCGGCCGGCTGACCCGGCGGCGCGGCCGGGTCGGCGGTCGATCGCGCCGCGCGGGGCCGGTGGGGAGCCGGCATCCGAGCCGCCCTGTTCGGACGGTCGCGCTTGAGACCCCTTGCCCTGGTCCTGCGCCGCCGGCGCGAGGAGGGCGTGCCGGCCCTGACCGCGGTGGATGCCGACCCCGAGGTCATGCGATGGATCGGCGACGGCAGCACGGTCTCACCCTCGATCCCGCTGCGGTCCGCCGCTCATCGCCGACCCAACCGACTCCGCACGGCGCCCCGCGTTGCCTCGATGATCTGCCGTCAGGGCGACGGTGGCTGCTCGGAGGGGGGCTCCGTGGGGGCCTCGGGAGACGAGTCGGTGGGGAAGAGGACGGGGCTGAGGAGGTACGGCCTGCGGCCCGCCCCCGGTTGATTGCCGAGGCGAGGCCGCAGAACCGCGACCAATTCCCCCATCAGCTCGCCGAGTTCCTCGGGGCTGAGCCAGAACGTGCCCTGGCGGTAGGAGACGTAGTCGGCGGTCGGGTTCGCGCCGTCGCGGTCGAGGTAGGCGTTGAACTCGGCGATCAGGGTGACCATGGCGGCCGCGAAGCCGCGGCGGTGGTCGTCCAGGGACATGGCCGCGGCGGCGTCACCGTCGATCGAAGGGCGGTTCCGGCGCAGCCGGTACCGACGCTCGACGGCGCCGCGCACGCGGTGTTCCCCGGCCACTTCGAGGAAGTCGGCCTCTGCCAGCAGGGCGACGTGCCGGTAGACGGTCACCCGCGACACCTCGGGCATCCGGGTGCACAGCTCGCCCGTGGTGAGCTCGCGCCCGCCGGCCAGGGCGTGCACCACGCGTAGGCGGACCGGATGGAGAAGCAGATCGGCGGTATCCACGCCGTCACTATTTCACAAGTGATACCGTTATCGAAAATGAAATCGTTGCGTTCTCCGGGGGCGAGCATGAGGCAGGGGACGGGGCGGGCGGTGGCCCTGAACGGGCGGTCCGTCCACCTGGAGGAGTCGGGCCGGGGCACCGATTGGGTCGTGTTCGAGGCCGGCCAGGGGATGGGGCGGACGTGCTGGGACGCGGTGCTGCCGTTGCTGGCCGACCGGGCGCGGCTGGTGGCCTACGACCGCGCCGGGTTCGGGCGCAGCGGCCGGACCACGGAGCAGTTGGGGATCGACGACATGGCGGCCGACCTGGTCGCGCTGGTCGATGCGGTGCTGCCGGGTCCCGCCCGGCCGGTACTTGTCGCGCACAGCATGGGCGGGCTGGTCGCGCGCCGGGCCGCGGAGAGTCTGGGGCCGAGGCTGCGGGGGCTGCTGCTGCTCGACCCGACCCCGGAGACCGCGCCCGTCTACGACACCTTCGACCGGACGGCCGCCAAGGTCGACCGTGCGCTGGGTGTGACGCAGGCGCTGGTCCGGTTCCGCCCGCTGGCCCGACTGGCGAGCGGGAACGTCCGCCGTGTCTTCCCGGCGGACACCTACGCGGCCATGCTCGCCGAGGACTTCGTTCCGGCCGGCATCGCGCAGACGAGGAAGGAGTTCAGGGCCGTGGCCGAGGCCATCCCCCGGTTCCGCGCCGAGCCGCCCGCCCTTCCGGCGTGTCCGACGGTCCTGCTCTCGGCAACCCGCCCCGCGCGGGGCCGGGAAGAGCACCACGCCGTCATGGCCGAGCACCAGCGGCGTTGGGCCGAGTCGCTGCCGGACGGTCAGTTCGAAGAGGTCGGCTCGGGTCACTTCATCCAGGCCGAGCAGCCCGGGATCGTCGCGGACCGGGTCGGAGGCCTCCTCGACCGGGCAGTCCCGACCGGGCTCTGACCCCTGGCCCCGTTCCGACGCACAGATCAACGAGGTGAGCTCGAACCAAGGACGTCCCACAGCCTTCGGCCGCCGCACCCCGCACTTCCCCCGCGCGCGGAGCCGGCCCCGCCGACCGCGTACTGCGCGCATCCGATGCCGACCGCGAGCTCCCCCGGGGCAAGGAACGGCGTCGGCGAAGGTGTGGACGGAAGGGCCTCGGCAACTAGCCTCGCGGCTTCGCGCCATCGTCGGTCCCGGTGTCTCCCGCAGGTCCGGTGCCATTCTCGACCCCCGTGCCTTTCTCGATCTCGGCGGCGAACCCCGCGAGCAGGATGCGCAGCGTGCGGTGGAAGCGCTGCTCGGAGTCCAGGCCGGCGCCGGTGCCGAAGGCTTCGGCCAACTGCGGGAACACCGCCGGGTCCAGTGACCGGAACTGCTCCGGGTCGGGCTCCGTCCCCTCGTGGTGGGGGGTCTCGCCGACCTCGGCGAGGGTGTGGCCGAGCGTGAACGACACCACGGTGTTGAGGACGTCCAGGGCGTCCGCGAGCGGAACTCCGTCGGCGCGCAGCGCGCCGATGCCGCGTTCCAGCAGGTGCAGTGCTGCCGGGGTGGCGGCCGGGCGGGTGGCCAGGACGGTGGGCATCGCCGGGTGGTCGAGCAGGATCCGGCGCAGGGCGACGGCGAAGTCGCCCACCACCGTCGTCCACGGCCGGCCGGCGGGGTCGGTGAAGAGGTCGCCGGCGGACAGCTCCAGCAGGCGCTCCACCATGCCGTCGAGCAGGGCCGCCTTGCTGGGCACGTAGTAGTAGAGCGTCATGCCCTCGACGCCGAGCGCCGCGCCGAGCTTGCGGTTGGAGAGGGCGGCGAGCCCGTGCCCGTCGACGAAGGCCAGGGCCGCGTCGATGACCTTCTCCCTGGTCAGGCCCGTCCTCGGGCGCCCGCGTCCGCTCGCCATCGACTGCTCCTCCATGCTGCGGCTTGACATGTCTTGCGATGTAAGAAAACAATAGCGGACATCAGGTTCTTGCACTGCAAGACAATGTTTCGGGGAGGACGTCATGCAGCTCGTCAGTGTCATGGTGCGCAGGCTCAACGACGGGGTCGACTACGGGGAGTTCCGCAAGAGCTGGATCCCGGACGAGGTCGTCCCGGGCGACCCGCGGACCAGGGTGATCACCGCCGCCGATGTGGAGGACCCGCAGAAGATCGTCACCATCGCGATCATCGAGGGCGATCACGGGCCCGAGTCCATCCAGGAGTGGATGGAGCGACTCGCCCCGGTGGAGGAGCGCCGCTTCGAGCGGATCAAGGACCTGGTCGGCCCGCCCACCCTGAACGCCGTCTACCAGGTGCTCGCCGAGGACGACCTCTCCAAGCCGATCGCGGAGTAGCGCGAGCCGGGGTGTGACCGGCGGCGGCCGGTGGCTTCGGTGGGCGGCCTGCGAGCCGGTCTTCTGGTTTCGCACGGCGCTCTCCCGCTCCTGGTGTTCGACCTCGCCCGGGGGATTCCGAGCAGGTGACGGGACATTAACCGACGCCACTGACACTGCGGTTGGATCACAGGCTCCCAGGGATCCCACGAAAAGGACGTACAGTCACATTAATTCGTATAGGGATTCACGGAGGCAAACGTATGTGCTAGCGTGCGGCTGCCAGCTTCTCAGAGTCGAGAAAGTGGGTCCTGTCATGCGTCAAGAATTCTCCCGACGTGGACTTCTGGGTACCGCCGGAATGGCCGCCGCCGGGGTGTCCGCGGCTTCCCTCGGCCTGGCGGCCGGCGCCGGCCCGGCGGCCGCCGAGCCCGCCGAGCTGCCCGAGGGGCAGTCGGTGCTCCCGGACGACCCCCGGTACCAGACGCTCAGTCAGGGCTTCAACCAGCGGTGGAGCAGCACACCGGCCTATGTTCGGCTGGTGGGCAACGAGGCCGACGCCGTGGCGGCGCTGAAGACGGCGGTCGACAAGGGGGTGCGGCCGACGATCCGGGGCGGCGGGCACTGTTACGAGGGCTTCGTCGACAACGACAACGGCGTCATCCTCGACCTCAGCACCCTGCGCGGTGTCCGTGCGGCGACGGACAAGTACGGCGCGTCCACGTACTGCGTGGAGGGCGGCGCCACCAACTGGGACGTCTACACCACACTCTTCCGCAAGTACGGCGTCACGCTGCCGGCCGGCTCGTGCTACTCGGTCGGGGCCGGTGGGCATATCTGCGGCGGCGGGTACGGGCTGCTCTCCCGGCGGCACGGGCTGACCGTCGATCACCTGGTGCAGGTCGACATCGTCACCGTCCGCGGCGGCAAGGTGGAGGTGACCAGAGCCCACCGCAACGACCCGAAGGACTCGGCGGAGCGGGACCTCTTCTGGGCGCACACCGGCGGTGGCGGGGGGAACTTCGGTGTGGTGCTGCGTTACCACTTCCACCATGAGCTCCCGAAGCCACCGCCGAGGGTCTGGTTGAGCAGCGTCGCCTGGCCATGGGACGAGCTGGTCAAGCGGCCGGCCGACTTCCATCGGCTGGTGGACAACTTCGGCGCCTTCTTCGCCGAGCACAGCGGAAGGGGCGAGTCGGTCTACCGGGGATTGTTCGCCATCCTCAAACTCACCCACCGGACGAACGGGAACGTCGTCCTGCTCAGCCAGTGGGACGAGGACGATCCCGCGCCGCTGGAGCAATTCCTGACCGCGATGGAGGACGGGATGAAAACCAAGGCGACCGTCCAGACCAACAGCGTCGGCGGGCTGTTCCTTCCGTATCCGGACAAGCGCCGCCAAATGCCGTGGTTCCAGGCCACCATGACGCTCAACCCCTCGGGGGACAACCAGCGGGGCAAGTACAAGTCGGCCTACCACCGCCGGGCGTTCACCCCCGCGCAGGTCGAGAGCTTCTGGGAGTGGCTGACCAAGGACGTCCAGGGCGTCGACCTCACGCAGACGCTGGTCCAGGTCGATTCCTACGGTTGCAGGATCAATGAGCGCAAGCCCACCGAGGATGCCATCCCCCAGCGTGACTCGATCATGAAGCTCCAGTACCAGACGTACTGGACCGACCCCGCCCAGGACGCCGCTCACCTCGACTACCTGCGCGGTCTCTACCGGGCGGTGTACAAGGCCACCGGAGGCATCCCCGAGATCGACACCGATACCGACGGTGCCTACGTGAACTACCCCGACACCGACCTCGGCGTGGCCGGCCAGGCGAACCCGGCCTATCAGCGGCTGTACTACAAGCAGAACTACAGCCGACTGCAGAGGGTGAAGAAGAGCTGGGACGAGAAGAACGTGTTCCACCACGCCCAGTCGATCACCCTGGACTGATGCTGACTTTTGCTGACCTGAGCTGATGGGAGGTCAGGTCTGACCGGCATGGCAAGCAGCTGTTCGCACAGTAGCCAGTCGGATGATCCGGGCGAGGGACTGGACCCGCTCTGCAGCTTGCCTCCACATGAGCGTGATCCCGCCTTCGCGGACGCTGCCGCCCTGCGGCTCCCCCTCCGCTCGGCCACCGTGGCGTCGATCCAGTCACCCGCGCGGTGATGCGCGAGGCCGAACTTGGTGGGCAGGCCGACCTTCGTGCCAAGCTCCAGGCCGAGACAGCAAGGGAGGATGTTTACTGGCCGGTCCTGGTGCTGCACCTCGCCGAGTCCCCGATGGCTGAGCTCTCAGCCCGCATTGCCTCCCCACCGGGCTGGGCCGACCTTACGGTGCTGGAGGAACGCCTGCATCGCCTGGGAGATCGGACGCTCCGCGGTGAACTCGTGGCCGTGGAGGACCGCCGACTGCAACCACACTTCGTCGGCGAGGCCGCGGCTGCGCTCGAAGCGGCGCCGCACGATGCGGCACGGGCCGTTGGTCAGCCCGCCAGCTGCGAAGCTGAGGGCCTGATTTCACGAACTGCCCAATGTCGGCTGCGTCGTGGCCGAGGCAGGGGAACCTCCGAGGCCGCATCGCCCACCAGGGGGTAGGCGGCCGCGGGCGCAGGCGGCGGGAGGTCAATGCTTTCGTGCGGCTGGTCTGACGGGGACCCGAGCCGCCATCGCCAGGGTGTCCTCGACATACCCGTCACCTCTTCCGTGCCAGCTCGGCACCGAGGTGTTGCAGGGTCTCAGCTGTGCACTCGGTGGTCTCGGACGGGAACGGGCTGTCGGCGCCGGCGAGCTGTGTGGCGTTGACGCGGAAGCGGTCGGCCATGGTGTCCAGGTGGGCGTGCACCAGGTTCAGGTCTGGCGATGCGCAGCGCCCGCGGGGCGCGCCAGTGAACAGCGCTTCCGCATTCCGCGACCGACTCCTGGGGGCGGCCCTGTCTCCATCCAGCCGGACGGATGCGGCCGCGCCCTGCGCGTGCTTCCGGCCTCGAATCACTGATGCGGCGACATCTGCCCGGCCGGCGCATGGGCCGTACGCGAGGACCGGTGTTCAGCACCCATCGCAGGCCGGGGGCGGGCAAGGTCCTCGCGCCGCGCGGCGGCCTGGCCGGGAGTCCGTCGTTGGCCGGGGTCCTCGGCCGTGCGCTGTGTTCGCGAGCGGATGTCGGGTGCGGGTACGAGCATGGGGGTAGGAAAGGAGTGCGGGCACCGGTTTTGGATGTTGCTGCCGCGGAGGGCCGATGCGCGGGGACGGACGGGTCGCGAACGCCTGGCTCGCTCTGCTGAGCCGGGACTGGCTGGGACTGCCGGTTGCGCTGCTGGTGACGGCGGTGGGTGTCGGCCTCGTGGCGCTGGAGAGCGCCTGGACGGTGGCACTCGGGTGGGCGACTGTGACTGTCGGTGCCGTGTTGGCAGCCGGAGCGGTGCGGCACCTGGTGCTGGTGGCCCACGGGGCGCGGGCGCGGCCGGTGCCGGGGAAGCTGGTCGACGTGGGAGGCCACCGGATGCACGTCCTCGCGGCGGGGGACGCCGGGGACGGCCCGACGGTCGTCTGGCTGCCGGGGGGACACGCCCCCGGCGAGGACTTCCGGCACCTGCACGTGATGACGGCGGCGCGGACCCGCTCGGTGCTGGTCGACCGGTTCGGCTCGGGCTGGAGTGATGTCGGGCCCTTCCCGAGGACGACGGCGGCCGAGGCGGAGGAACTCGTGGCTGCGCTGGCGGCGGCGGGGGAGCGGGCTCCGTACGTGTTCGTCGGCCATTCCTTCGGCGGGCTGCTGGTCGCGAATGCCGCCAGGCGGCGGCCGGACCTGGTGGCCGGACTCGTGCTGCTGGATCCGACGCCCCTGGAGGTCATCGCGTTCGCGCCGCCCAACCGGCTGGTCGCGGGCATGCGCGGGGCGTTCCTGCGGACGGCGGTGCGGCATCTCTTCGGCGCTCACCGGGGCCGCGGCGGCCGGACCGGCCAGTACTGCGCGGCCGCGTCGATCTTCGCGGAGCTCTCGCCTGCCGGCCTGGCGGGGGTGGGCTGGGAGACCGTGGTCTATGACGGGGACCTCGGCGACCTGCCGCTGGTGCTGGTGATACCCCGCGACCTCACGGGCGGCGAGACGGTGCTGGCCGCCGCCCGGGACACGGCCGAGGCCGAGCGGATCGCCCGGTTCTACCTTCGGACGAGGACCCGGTACCTGGCGGCGTCGACGGCGTCGCGGCTGGTGTACACGCCGGCGGGCACCGGCCATGCCTTCCCGACCGAGGCGCCCGGGTTCGTGGTCGGGGTGGTCGCGGATCTGGTGCGGGAGCTGCGCACGTTCAGCCCATGACCGTGCGGGCGGAGCCGGCCCGGGCCGGGCGCCGGCGGGAGAAGGCGCCCAGGTCCACGACGTTGCCGGTGTGCTCGCAGCGGTAGCGGACCGGGTCCTCGTCGTGGTCGTGGCCGGCTTCGACCAGGTCGACGAGGGTGGCGAGGAAGCGGCCCACCAGCGGGGCGTTCTTGAACTGGTTGCCGCTGGTGCCCATGGCGACGTAGTAGCCGCCGAGGGCGGTGCGGTCGTAGATCGGGGTCCAGTCGTCGGCGACGTCGTACACGCCCGCGACCCCGAGGGGCCGGTTCGGGACGCCGATCTCCGGGAAGCGGCGGGCTGCCCGGGTGACCTGGGTCCGGAAGCGGTGGGCGGTGGGGCGGGGGTCGGCTTCGTCCGGGTCGTCGATCCACTCCGGCAGGTCGCAGGGCGGCTCGGTGCCGCCGACCAGGAGGTGGCCGCCGGAGGCCGCTCGCAGGTAGGTGCCGAGGTCGAGGTCGGCGACGACGGGGCCGAGTCCGGGACCGGTGGTGTGGCCGCTCGGCGCAACGACCTGGTGGACCTCCTCGCGCAGCGGGCGCACGCTGATCGTGAAGTCGCTGCCGACGCCGGACAGCCGGTTGAGGCCTCCCGACCACGGGCCGGCGGCGTTGACCACGACCGGCGTGGCGATTCGCGTTCCGTCGGCCAGCCGGATTCCCGCCACCCGGTCCGCGTGCCGGTCGACGGCCACCACGGTGTGGTGGAACAGGAAGCTCGCGCCCAGCTCACCCGCCGCGTCGGCGAGGTTCTGGGCGGCGAGCTGCGGGTCGTCGACGAACCCTGCGTCCGGGGTGAAGAGGGCGCCGAGCTCGCCGGTCGGTGCGTCGAAGAAGGCGTCGTCGTCCACCGGCTTCGGCGGCCAGTACCGCCCGGGGTCGATCCCGGGGAGGCGCCGGCGCAGCGTCGGGGCGTCCCACCGTTCGTACGGGACGCCCACGCGGTCGAACAGGGCGGTGACCGCCGACGGTGCGACGGCGGGGGAGTCGAGCAGCACGGCCCCGCTGCGGTGGAAGGCCGCGAGCGGGCGGCGGCCGGTGAGCCGCAGGTGGTCGGGCCAGGACGTCCAGAGGTGCTGGGCCTCCCAGGCGGTGGCCACGCCGTCGAAGGTGGAGTAGTTGAACCGGATGATCGCACTGGAGGCGCTGGTGGAGCCGTGGCCGGCGGCGCCCGCCTTGTCCACGGCGACCACCTGCCGCCCGGTGCGGGCGAGTTCGAGGGCCACGGCGGCGCCGATCACCCCGGCTCCGACGACGACCGCGTCCGGTCGGCTGGTGGTCATGACGGCCTCTCATCCGGCAGGGAGGTGCGCAGGCGGGGCAGGGAGGTGCGCAGACCGGGCACGGAGGTGCGCAGACTGGGCACGGAGGCGAGCAGCGTCCGGGTGTACGGGTGCCGTGGATCGCGCAGCAGGGCCTCGGTGGGGGCGGTCTCGACGATCCGACCGTGCCGCATGACCGCCACCGCGTCGGAGACGTAGCAGACCGCGGGCAGGTTGTGGCCGATGAAGAGCATGGACAGGCCGAGCCGCCGCTGGAGGCCGCGGATCGTGTTGAGGACGGAGGCCTGCACCGAGACGTCGAGCGCCGAGGTGATCTCGTCGGCGATCAGCAGTCCGGGCTCGACGGCCAGGGCACGGGCGACGGCGACCCGCTGGCGCTGGCCGCCGGACAGTTGCCGAGGCAGGCGGTCCGCGAACCGGGCGTTCAGGCCGACGAGTTCGAGCAGGGCGGTGACCCGCTCGGCACGGGCCCGCCGGTCGAGCCGGTGGAACGCGGTTGCCGCTTCGCCCAGCGTCTGGCGGACGGTCATCCGGGGATCCAGCGCGGTGTCCGGGTCCTGGAGGACGATCTGGACCAGGCGGCCGAGCCGGCGCCGGTCACCGACGGTGCGGGCCCGCACCTCCCGGCCGTCGAGCAGGATCCGGCCCCCGTGCACGGGTGTGAGGCCGACGATCGCGCGGGCCAGGCTCGACTTCCCGGAGCCGGACTCGCCCACCAGCCCGAGCGTGGTGCCGGCCGGGATTTCCAGCGAGACCCCGTCCACGGCGGCGACGGGGCCGCGCGGGCCGGGGTGGCGGACGGTGAGGTCGGTGAGCTGAAGGGCGGTCATGACACGACCACCTCCGCCGCCACCGGGTGCCAGCAGGCCACCCGGTGGACTGCGTCGAGGTCCTCCAGCGGCGGCGCCTCCTCGGCGCAGTGCTCCCGGCGGCGTGGGCAGCGGGGCTCGAACGGGCAGCCCGGGGCGGGCGCGAGCGGCTCGGGCAGTGTGCCCTCCACCGTCGGCAGGGGCCGGTCGCGGTCCGCGGTGAGGTCCGGTACCGACTCGATCAGGGCCCGGGTGTAGGGGTGCCGGGTGCCGGTCGAGAGTCGGTCGGCGGGCAGGGTCTCGACGATGGACCCCGCGTACATCACCAGCACGCGGTCGCAGAACTCGCCCACCAGCGCGACGTCGTGGCTGATGAACAGGACGGCGGCGGAGGTGTCCCGCCGGATCTCGGACAGCAGCCGGGTGATCTGCCGTTGCACGGTGACGTCGAGCGCGGTGGTCGGCTCGTCGGCGATGATCAGGCCGGGCCGCACCATCAGAGCGGCGGCGATCATCACCCGCTGGCGCTGGCCGCCGGAGAGCTGGTGGGGGCGTGCCCGCAGCACGGCCGGAGGGAGGGCGACCCGGCGCAGGGCGTCGGAGGCCTCCGCCAACGCCTGGGCGCGGCTCGCGCCGCGATGGGTGCGGACGGTCTCGGTGAGCTGGGTGGCGATGCGCAGCGACGGGTTGAGCGCCGAGGCCGGGTTCTGGAAGATCATCGCCAGGCCGGTCGCGAGGTGGTGTTCGCGCTCCTTCGGCGTCATGGCGGCGAGGTCGGCGACGAGCAGGCGGAGGGTCCGCCGGGAGATCCGGGCCCGGTCCGGGAGCAGGTCGGCGACGGCGAGCGCGGTGAGCGACTTTCCGGAGCCGGATTCGCCGACGAGTCCGACGATCTCACCGGGCCGCAGGGACAGGTTCACGCCGCGCACCGGTCGGATCACACCGTCCGGGGTGGGGAGTTCGACGGTGAGGTCCTCGACCTGGAGGACGAGACCCTCCGCGGCGGGCCCGCTCGTGGCGGTCGGCGTGGCGGTCGGCGCGGCGGGCGTACGGGGTGCCGGGCTGCGCCGGGCGACGCCTCCGGCCAGGACCTCGCCGAGCAGCTGGAACGTCACCGCCGCGTAGAGGACGGCCAGGCCGGGTGCGAGGGCGGGCAGCGGCTCGGCGTAGATGCGGTCGAGTCCCTGGTTGAGCAGCTGCCCCCAGTCGTAGCCGGGCGGTTGGACGCCCAGGCCGAGGAAGCTCAGCCCGGCGAGCGCGACGAGGGCCGTGCCCGCGGCCGTGGTGGTGCTCAGCAGCAGGGGTTCGGCGATGTTGGGCAGGACGTGCCGCCACAGCAGCCGGTGCCGGCGCAGGCCGAGGACCCGGGCCGCGGCCAGGTGGTCGGTGCCCGCGACGGCGGCGGCGAGCGTCTGGGCGAGCCGGGCGAAACCGGGCACACCGGCGACGGCCAGGGCGAGCACCGCCCCGCCGGCGCCCGCGCCGAACACGACCGCGAGGAACATCGCGACCAGGATTGCGGGGAAGGCGAGCAGGACGGTGATCAGCCCGGCGAGCAGTCGGCGGGTGCGGAGGCCGACCACGGCGGTGGACGCGCCGAGGAGGATGCCCCCGGTCGCGCCGAGCAGGACCGCGGCCAGCGCGAGCAACAGGGAGGGCCGGGTGGCCGTCAGGACGCGGGCGAGCACGTCCCGTCCGAGGCTGTCGGTGCCGAACGGGTGTGCTGCGGACGGGCCTTGCAGCACCGCCGAGGGGTCGGGGAGGTCGGCCGCCGCTCCCCAGAGGAGCGGGCCGGCCAGTGCGAGCACGACCAGGGACGCCAGCATGGCCGCCGCGGCCCAGGCCATGGGCGAGCGCGGGTACCTGAGGGGAAGGGACATCGGATCTTCAGCTCTCCCTGATCGCCGAGCGCGGGTCCAGCAGAGCCAGCAGCACGTCGACCAGGAGGCCGGCGAGCAGCACGGTCGTGCCCAGGATCAGCACCATCGCCTGGACCACCGGGTAGTCCTGGGAGACCACCGACTGTGCCAGCGCCGAGCCGATGCCGGGCCAGGCGAACACCTTCTCGACCAGCACCGTGCCGGCGATCAAGGCGGGCAGCAGGCTTCCGGCGACGGTCAGCGTGGCGGTCGCCATGTTCGGCGCCGCGTGCAGCAGGTAGCGGCGGGCGGGGGACAGCCGTTTGCTCCGGGCGGTGCGCAGGTAGTCCTCGGACAGCACCTTCAGCGCCTCCACCCGGACGATGCGCACCAGGACGGCCGTGGGCGCGAGGGAGAGCGCGAGGACCGGCAGGACGAAGGACTCGACGCCTGCCGAGCCGGCCACCGGGAACAGCTGGAGGCCGACGGCCAGGAGTGCGGTGAGCCCGGCGGCCAGGACGAAGTCCGGCACGCCGGCCAGCCCGGAGGTCAGTGCCGTGAACGCCAGCTCGCTGCGCGGGTGGCGGCCGTCGCGGGTGCGGACGGCGGCGAGCAGTCCGCAGGGCAGGGCGACGGCGAGGGTGACGAGGAAGGCCAGGCCGGCGATCTCCAGGGTGGCCGGCAGCCGGGTGCGGACCAGCTCGGCGACCGGGGTCCCGGTGACCAGCGAGGTGCCGAGATCGCCGTGCGCGAGGCCGCTCAGGTAGTCCCGGTACTGGGACAGGAACGGCGTGTCGAGCCCGAGTTGGTGTCGGCGCGCGGCCACCAGGGCGGGGGCGGCGTCGACGCCGAGCGCGGCGCGGACCGGGTCGCCGGGGACGAGCCGGATCATCGCGAACGACGCGGTGAGCACGACCCCGAGGGAGAGGAGCAGCCGGGCGGTGCGGCGGCCGAGGAACGCCGTCCAGGGGTTCCGCAGCAGAGGGTGCAAGGACACGGTGGGCCCCCGGTCACTGGTGGAGGCGGATGCTGGTGGGGACGAGCCGGCCGCCGAAGGTGGTGGCGAAGGTGGTGCTCCGGCCGTACACGGTGCTGCGGCCGTCCGCGATCGGCAGGGCGTCGACCGAGCGGAAGAGGGCGGCGGCGGCCCGGTTCCAGGTGCCGCAGCCTTCGGTGTCCGGCTGCCGGAGGGCCTCGGCGACCAGGGCGTCGTACTCGGGGTTGGCGACGCCCGCGAAGTTGAGGCCCTGGGCGGGTGTGGGGCCGGAGAAGAACGGGATGAAGCCGACCGGCAGGGCGAAGCCCGGTGAGGTGCCGACCACGACGTCGAAGTCACCGGTCTGGTACATGGCGTTGACGAGCGCGGGGAGGCTCTCGGTGACCAGCTTGACGTCCGCGCCGAGCGCCGTCCAGGTCCGGGCCATCAGCTCGGCGGCGGGCGGCAGCGTCGGCCCGAGGTCCGGGCTGGTGATCAGGCGCAGCCGGAGCGGCGTGCCGTCCTTGGTCAACCGGCCGTCCGGGCCACGGGCCCAGCCGGCGGCGCGCAGGGCCCCGGCGGCGTCCTGCGTCGGCAGGTTCGCGGCCGCGAGGTCGGCGTGGCAGACGGCGCCCTCGGCGCCGAAGTCGGTGGCGGGACGACCGGTGCCGCCGACGGCGACGTTGGCGAGGCCCTGGCGGTCGAGCGCGGACACCAGGGCCCGCCGCAGTGCCGGGTCGGCCAGCGGCCGGCCGGGGCGCTGGTTGAAGAAGGTCATCCCGACGACGGTCGCCACGTCGGTGGTGGACAGGCCGTGGCCGGTGAGCCGGGCGCGGTCCGGCCCGTTCACGTCCGCGATGTCGACGCCCCCGGTGAGCAGCAGGTTCGCGGTGGTGGAGGCCTGGGGCACCACCGAGATGACGAGGCGGGCCGGCAGGCCGGGCTCCGCGGTGGTCGCGCCGGCCGGGCCCCAGGTGTAGCCCTCGCGGACGGTGAACTCGTACGGGCCGCCGGGGGAGTAGCGGCTCAGGACGTACGGGCCGGTGCCGTGGGTGGCCCGGTCGAGTGACTGCGGCCGGTCGAGGCCGGCGGGGCAGACGATCGGCAGCAGGCCGAGGGTGCGGGTGAGGAAGGGGAAGGGCGCGGCGGTGCCGGCCGACACGGTGCCGGTCGGGTCGTCGGCGGTCACGGTGAAGGGGACGCCGGGCAGGACGGTCTGGGCGCCGGCGAGCTGGTTGACCGGGTCGCCCGCGTACGTCAGTGCCCGGGCCACCGCCGAGGCGGTGAGGGGGGTGCCGTCGGAGCAGGTGATGCCGGGGCGCAGAGTGAAGGTGGCCGTGGTGGTGGTGGCCTGCCAGGAGGAGGCCAGGCCGGAGACCACGGTGCCGTCGGGGGCGAGGTTGACCAGCGAGTCGTAGGCGTAGCCGGCCTGGGCGGCGCCGAAGGTCGAGTACGGGTCGAAGCTCGGCGTCTCACTGGCCGCGGCGATCCGGACGGTCCCGTGCTCGACGAGCGGAGTGCTCGTCGAGGACCGGGCGGCGCCCCCGCAGCCGGCCACCGCGGCGACCGCGACGGCGGCGGCGAGCGCACGGGCGGTCGGCAGGGTGCGACGGGGCATGGGCGCCATGGTGCCACCGAGTCGTCCCGCTGACGAGTCAACTGACTTGTGTGGCAAGTCTGTTCGAACAGCAAAAGCCGCATGTGGAGGCGTCCGGGAGCCGTTCGCGCGGCCCCGGGCGACCGGGTTCGTCTCACCCGTTCGAGGGATAGTACGGCGGCGGTTCCGCGGACCGGGCTACCGGGCGGCCGGGCCATCGCCACACTGGCCGCATGAGGACGAGGACGAACGAGTCGGGTGAGGAGATCGGTCGACTGGCCGATCGGTACTGGGAATTCCTGCTGGAGCGGGATCCACTGCTGAGAGTGCGCCAGGGCCTCCCGGTGGAGACGCTCCCCGGGGCGTCGCCCGCCGAGGCCGAGGAGCGGGCGCGGTTCGCGGAGGGCGTCCTCGGGCGGGTCCGGGCACTCGACGGTGTGGCGTCGTCCGGACTCGACGCCGACACCGCCGCGTTCCTCGCGGGGCTGGCCGAGCAGGAGCTGCGGTCCCACCGCTGCTACTGGCTGACGCCGGCGGCCACGACGTACCGGCTCTTCCCGTTGTCGCAGTACGTCGACGCGGTCCTGTGCCCATTCCGCTTCGCCGAACGACCGGACGTCGAGCGGTACTTGTCGCTGCTGCACGAGCTGGCCCGGGTGGTCGGTTCGATCGCCGACAAGGCGGCGGAGCAGGCTGGACGCGGTTTCCGGGTGCCGGCCCCGGCCCTGGCCGGGGCGCGCGCCACCGTCGTGGGCCTGCGGGCGTCCGTGGCGCGCCGGGTGGAGGTGGGCGACGACCGACTCGGCGGACTGGGCCGCGCCGACCGCGGACGGCTCCGCGACGGGGCGCATCGGCTGGTGGAGGTCGAGCTGGCACCGGCCTTCGACGGCCTGCTCGCCGTCCTCGACGACCCGGCCTACCTGCGCGAGGCGCCGCGGGCCGTCGGCTGGGCGCAGTACGAGGGCGGCGAGGAGGCGTACCGGGAGTTCGTCCGGACTCACAGTGGGGGCGACACGCCGCCCGAGCGGCTCCACGAGCTCGGCCGCGAGCAGTGCCGGGAACTCGCCGAGCGGATGCGGGAGGTCCGTACGGCCCTCGGGTTTCCGGGCCCCGAGGCCGAGTTCCACGAGCGGCTGCGCACCGAGCCCCGTCTGTACGCCCGGACCCCCGAGGAGGTCGAGGACCGCTACCGCGGCTACCTCGACCGGCTCGCCCCGCTGCTGCCGCGCTGGTTCGCCGTCCTCCCGGCCGCACCGTACGGACTGGCGCGGCTGGATCCGGCGCTGGAGGCGGGGATGACCTTCGGGTACTACGAGCAGCCGACTCCGGACGTCCCGGTCGGGCGCTACCGCTACAACGGTTCGGACGTGGATCGGCGCTCGCTCCTGGGCTCGGCGTCCCTGATCCACCACGAGCTGGCGCCGGGGCACCACTTCCACCTCGCCCGGCAGACGGAGAACCGCGCGCTGCCGCAACTGCGCCGCGAGGTGGCCGAGTTCGGTGCGTTCAACGAGGGCTGGGCCGAGTACGCCGCCGGCCTCGGCTGGGAGATGGGCCTCTACGACGATCCGTGGGACGCCTACGGGCGGCTGGCCCAGGAGCGGTTCACCGCGCAGCGCCTCGTCGTCGACACCGGGCTCAATCTCGGGACGATGGACCTGGAGGAGGCCCGGGACTACATGCGCGCGAACTCCACCGAGGCGGACGGCCAGATCACCTCGGACCTGCTGCGCTACGCGACCGACCTGCCCGGGCAGGCGCTCTCCTACCGGGCGGGCTACCTGGAGTTCACCCGGCTGCGGGCCGAGGCCGAGGCTCGCTTGGCCGCCGGCTTCGACGTGCGGGCCTTCCACGAAGCGGTGCTGGGAGGAGGCGGGCTGCCGTTCCCCGCCCTGCGCGGGCGGGTGGGACGAGAACTCGGCAATTCCAATTAATCATTGAAGTCGGACAATATGCTCACCTGGTGAGTAGGCGTACTGCGCTTCGTGCCACTCGGATCGTTCAAGAGCACTCGCATGAGTGAAACCCGCCGGAACTGTTTGGCCTCGATGTACATGGCTGGACTACGGTGGCGGAAGAGCGGGCGATGGGCTCCACTGTGACGAATTCGGCTCGGTAGGTTGGATGTCGAATTCCGGAAGTGGGTTCCTTCGTCCGCCCGGCTGTGCGCTGCTTCGGTGTCTGCAGTGCCCGGGTCCCCTGTCATGCGTATACGTAGAGAGGATGGAGCATCATGCCGCCCCTAGTACCGCCCTTCCTGGTCGGCCTCGTCGTCGCGCCACTCGCCAAACGTCTCCTCAAGCCACTGATGCTCGGTGTCGTCAAGACCTCCGTCGGCATCGTGCTTGAGGTGAAGAAGGCGGCCCACGAGGCCGGAGAGAACATCCACGACCTCGCGGCCGAGGTCGCCGCCGACGTGGTGGCGGCGCAGGTCGCCGCCGGTGACGTCGGAGTCCGTTCAGGCGACGGCCAGGGTGCCGTCGCCGGGAACGGCGAATCCGCCGATCGGACCGAGGGCGAGGCGAGGTCCCCGAAGATCCGTGCGACCGCCGGCGCCGGCAAGGTGAACTGACGGCCTGTCCGGCGGCCCTGGCCCGCCCTGGGCGCACATTCGGGCCGAGCTCGGATGTGCGCCCGGGCGGCGGTCGACCGCAGGCCCGTCGGCCGCATCTCCTTCCTCCTTCAGAATTCCACTCCGTCGCAGAATGCGTCACGCCCGTGGCGGTTTTCGCGACCTCGCACAACAGGTGATCGTACACATGCCTTCTCTGCTGGGTGCCGCAGCCGGGAATCACTCCGTGGATCTGGAAGTGCGTCTGCGATCGGTCATTCCGGGCCGTCAGCGCTGGAACGTCAAACCTGTTCTCGGGCGGCCCCGGGCGGCCGAAGTCCTCGCCGCGGCCCTGCGGCGGATCCCCGGGATCACCCAGGCGCAGGCCAACCCGGTCACCGGCGGAGTCCTCGTCCGGCACGATGCGCGCGTGAGCGCCGCGGACGTCGACCGGATCGTCCGCAGGGCCGTCGCCCTGGTCGTGGAGGGTGCGGCCCGAGCCACCCGTCCCGTGCCGGCCCGGTCTGCCGCCGAACCGGCTCCGCGCGCCGACCGCGGTGCCGTCGTACGCCCTGTGCTGGCTGTCGGGGGCGGCGTGGCGGCCGGGATCGCCCTGATCCGCGGGTCGGCGCTCAGCAGGCAACTGGTCGCGCTGGGCGGCGTGGTGGCGGCGACCGGAGCCGTCCTTCGGAAGGCTTGGCACAGATCGGCCGACGCGACCGAGGGCCTGCCCGGGACCGCGGCCGAGCGGCACCCCCTGCTGGAGATCGTCGGACCGCACCGCCGACGGCTCTACCGTGCCTCCGCCCTGTCGGTCGCCTGCCAGATCGCGGAGATGGCGCTCGGCACCTTCCTCGGCTGGACGGCACTGGTCCTCATCAAGGGCGAGGCCGCGCCGCTGATCCGCTTCGGCCTGACCACCGCGTCCGCCCAACTCTTGGGCCTGGCAGGGCTGGTGACCGTCGCCTGCGCCGCCGTCGCGGGCCTTTCCTACTCCTCGAACCTCCAGTGGCGCCAGCTCGGCCAGGACATCGAGCACGACTGGCGGGGCCGCACGTACGAGCACGTGCAGCACCTGGAAGGCGAGCGGACCACCCGGATCGCCGGGGTGCTCACCGACGACGTCCGCCAGCTGGGCACCTTCTTCGCCACCTCGGCCAACGACGTGCTGCAGCTGGGCGCCAGCCTGGCCATCCTGGTGCCGTTGTTCCTCCTGCTGGCACCGCAGATCGCCTGGATCGCCTTCCTGCCCATTCCGGTCATCGCCTGGCTGTCGCTCCGTTACCAGGACAAGGTCACGGCCGACTACGCCGTCTCCGGTGAGCGCCGGGCCAGGCTGCACAGCCAGCTGGTGAACACGCTGGAGGCCGGCGCCACCGTCAAGAGCTTCTGCACCGAGGACTACGAAGCCGAGCGCATCGACCAGTTGAGCGCGCAGGCCCAGGAGAGCAACGAGCAGACCGACCGGAGCACGATCCGCCACGCCGAGACCGTCAGGGTCTGCACGACCAGCTCGATGGCCGGCACCCTGCTGATCGGCGGTCGGTCGGTGCTCAACGGCAGCCTGCCGTTCGAGGTGTTCAGCCCGCTGATCGGGCTGCCCCAGATGGTGCTGCTGCGGATGAACCGGCTCGGCGGCATCGTCGACCAGTACCAGCGCACGCTCGCCGCCTTCAACCGGGTCCACCACCTGCGGGCACTGCCCGTCGAGACCGAAGGCACCGACGGACCGCTCGACACCGCGAAGGTGCGGGGCGAGATCGTCCTCGACGACGTGACCTTCGCCTACCCCGGCCGCCCGCCGGTGCTGGAGGACGTCTCACTGACCATTCCCGCAGGCCGGGTCACCGCCCTCGTCGGCGCCACCGGCTCCGGCAAGACGACCGTCGCCAAGCTGCTGATGCGCTTCCAGGACGCGGAGTCCGGCAGCGTGCTGCTCGACGGGCGCGACGTGCGCGACCTGCCGCGCCGGGACCTGCGCCACGCGATCGGGTTCGTCGCCCAGGACCCGTTCCTCTTCGACGGCAGCATCGCCGACAACATCCGTTACGGCAGCTTCGGGGCCCCGGACGCGGCCGTGGTCGACGCGGCCATGATGGCCGAGGCGCACACCTTCATCGCGACGCTGCCGGACGGCTACGACACGGTGATCGGTGAACGCGGCACCGCACTCTCGGGCGGCCAGCGGCAGCGGATCGCCCTGGCCCGGGCGATCCTGAAGGACGCGCCCGTCGTGATCCTCGACGAGGCCACCTCCGCGGTGGACAACGAGACCGAGGCCGCCATCCAGCGGACGCTCCGGAGGTTCGCCACCGATCGGACCATGATCGTGATCGCCCACCGGCTCTCCACCGTCCGCCACGCGGACCGGATCTACGTCATGGACAAGGGCGGCGTCGTGGCCGAGCAGGGCACCCACGACGAACTCCTCGCCCGGCACGGACTCTACGCATCCCTCTGGCAGCTCCAGGCCGGCGAACTCGCCGCCTGAGCACCGCAGCAGCACCCGCCCGCCGGCCGCGTGACGTCACCGCGGCCGGCGGGGCCCGGCGTGCCCTGCGCGCCCGCGCCCACACTTCTGGAGGTACCCCCATGTCCCGTCTCGACGGCGACGTCCTTCCCCTGACCGCGGCACAGCGCGAGATCTGGCTCGCCGAGCAGCACGCGCGGACGGCACTCGACGCCTACCGCATCGGCGATTACCTGGAGATCCACGGACCGGTCGACGCGGAGCTCGTCGAGGCCGCGTTGCGCCGGGTCGTCGACGAGATGGACGTGCTGCACGTGACCTTCGGCCACGACGGGCAGGACCTGCGTCAGATCGTGGAGGTGGCCGTCGGCACGCTGGTCCGCCGGCTCCCGCAGCTGAGACTGGCCGACGAAGCAGCCGGCGGCGCGGCCCTCGAATGGCGCCCCAACCCCTTGCAACGGCGGCTGAGCGCCCTCCCGCTCACCTACTGACACCTGAACGACGACGAAGGAGAACCGACCATGACCCGAGAGTTCGAGGTTCGCAAGGAACAGGACCTACCCGCGGCGCCCGAACAGGTCTGGGCCGCGGTCGCCACCGGCGCCGGCAACCTGGGCTGGCTGTACCCCATGGAGGTCGAGCCGCGCGTCGGCGGAAAGGTCACCCGGTCCGACAGCACCGTCGTGGCGTGGGAGCCGCCGAGCCACTTCGCCGTCCGGGCGACCCTGGGCGACGAGTTCTCCAACACGCTCAGCTACCGGATCGAGCCGGCGGACAGCGGAACGAGCCACCTGCGCATGGGAATCCACTGGGTGCACGAGGGCGTCTGGGACGAGATCTGGGACACCAAGGCGGACGCGGCCGAGAAGCACGTCCACTTCTACCAGCACGGCCTCGCCGAGTACCTGCGGCACTTCGGCGGCCGCCCCGCCGTCTACGTCAAGGCCCAGCGCCCCGAACCCACCACCGACCCGGCCGACTTCGACGCCCTGCGTCGACGCCTCGGCCTCGTCGACGACGCGGCCGTCGGCGACGAGCTCGAACTCCACGTCCCCGGTCCGGACGGCGGCCCGGAGGCGGTCGTCGTGGACTGGCTCAGCCCCGACTTCGTCGGCCTGCGCGGCCCGGACGCGCTGTACCGGTTCTTCAACGGCAGCACCTGGAACTGGCCGGTCTGGCTGGGCCACCACCTGTTCGCCGAGGACGCCGACGAGCAGCGGGCCACCAAGGCGTGGAACGCCTGGCTCAACGACACCCAAGCCTAGGAGCCCCCGATGGAAACCTCGATGGAAACACTGCTCTACGCCGCCGAACTCGTCGAGGAGAACGGCGCCTACACGCTCGTCTTCCAGGACGTGGCACGGGACACCGTCCAGACCACCCCGGTCCCCAAGTCCATGGTGGACAAGCTCCCGGCCTTCCTCGCGGCGTTCAGCGCCAAGCTCAACTCCACACCGTCACGCGGCCGGTGGTAGCCGTGGGACACCCGGTCACCCGGCCGGCACCAGCCCGGAGCGAGGCCGGCGCCTGGTTCCGTGTGCATCGGCGCGCACAGCAGCCGAGGCTCCGACTGGTCTGCTTCCCGCACGCCGGCGGCACCGTCAACTTCTTCGACAGCTGGCCCGCACTGCTGCCCGCCGACGTTGAGCTCCTGGCGGTCCGCTACCCGGGACGGCAGAACCGGCTCCTGGAGCCCTTCGCCCCCGACCTGCCGACCCTCGCGGACGAGATCCACACCGCCCTGGAACCGTACCTCGACCGGCCGGTGGCACTGTTCGGCCACAGCATGGGCTCGGCGGTGGCCTACGAGGTCGCCCTGCGGCTCGACGGCCGCGGCCGTACGCCCACCCGCCTGCTGGTCTCCGGCCGCGTCGCCCCGCACCGCGCCGCGCCCACCGACCTGCACACCCGCGACGACGAGGCACTGATCGCGGACGTCCGGCAGCTGGGCGGGCCCGGGGCGGAGGCCTACGACGACCCGGAGCTGCGCGAGCTGACCCTCCCGGCGCTGCGCGCCGACTACCGGCTCATCGAGACGTACCGCCCACGGCAGCCGAAACCCCTGCGCGCGCCCATCACCGCGTACGCGGGGGAGAGCGACCCCGACTGCCCGCCGGACGGTGTCCGCGCGTGGTCCGAACTGACCGTCCCCGGCGGCTTCGAGCACCGCCGGTTCCCGGGCGGCCACTTCTATCCGACCCCGTCCGAGGCCGAGCTGCTCGCCGACCTCACCGCCCGGCTCGCATGACGCCGGCGGGGGGGGGGGGGGGGGGGGGGGGGGGGGGGGGGGCGGAGGGGGGGGGGGGGGGGGGGGGAAGGGGACGGGGCGGGG
>NZ_JBVJCO010000006.1:28735-49123 GCF_055588525.1 Kitasatospora sp. NPDC041988 | reverse complement strand
CGTCCCCCCCCCCCCCCCCCCCCCCCCCCCCCCCCCCCCCCCCTCCCCCCCCCCCCCCTCTTCCCCCCCCCCCCCCCCCCCCCCCCCCCCCCCCCGGCAGGCAGCGAGCCCCCAGCCCGCCACGGGGTGGTGGTGAGGGTGTCGTCGAGCCAGTCGAGGATGCGGGCGTTGAAGAACGTCGTATCAACGACTCGAACGATCGGCAGGGCCCTGCCCCAGGGGTGGAGCCGCCCGTGCCGGGTGGCGCGGGCGGCGGACCGGGTCAGCCGAGCGGCTGGACCAGGACGTCATCTGTCGAGGTACACCTCTCGATGCCCAGCCAGGTACACGGGAACGTGCCCACGCGACGGGAGCGGCGACATGGTGGCCAGCCTCTCGTAGGGGTTCCGTGTCACACCTGGGATCATGAACGCATGCCCGAAGAACCGAACCCGCTGTCAGGCCTTTGGCAGCTCGTGCCGTCCAGTGCGACCGACTGGTTGCTGGAGCTGTGCGGCGATGGTCTGACCGGGTTCATGCCGCCTGCGCTGCCCGATGCCGTCTGGGTGCTCAATGCCATGTCCGAGCACGAACAGGGACCGGCCGAGGTGTCGTACCACGAGTATCACCAGGCGCGTTTGGCGGATGGGAGCGATCAGCCCCATATCGTCGGCGGCATCGACCTTGAGGCCGTGGGCATTATCTCGGGGTGGCGGCGGCTGCGCTGGGCGGAGCTCGCCCGGCGGACCGGCGACCCCGTCGTGCCCGACGGGCTCATGCCCTCGTTCCGGTGTTTTCCCTCGGCCAAGAAGGAGGGCAGCTGGCCGCTGGGCATCGATCCGCCCACCGAGGGGAGCCTGGACCGTGAGAGCTGGAACCGGCTGATCGCCATCCTCACCGAGCACAGTCCCGCGGGTCCTGACACTCCCTGCCTGGTCTACTACAACCCGCTGCTGCTCGGGGCCATCGACTTCGACAACCTCCACGTGCGCGCGGGGCGTCTCGGTGACGCCGCGCTCCTGTACGACGATCCCGAGGTCGACTTCAGCCCGTCCAATCTCTGGGCCGAGGACCGTTCATGGGTCCTGTGCACCGACTACGACCTGTGGGCCACCAAGGTCGCCGGGCCGCCGGATCTCATCGAGGCGCTGGTGAACGACACCGAGATAGAGGCGATACGACTGTCCTGGGCGACCTGACGCCGAGCTGCCCCGCGCACCGCGCCCAGTCCCGAAGCGCGAGCGCTTTCACGTGTACCGGGCTGAGCACATTCACCTGTACGCCGACATCATCGGCGGCGAACGCGGCGGGAGCCGCACCCGGTTGGACGCACAGCCGCAGCCGCAGCCGCAGCCGCAGCCGCAGCCACCGCACGGCTGACCGCCGGGCCCGTCCCGGCGGTCAGCCGTGCGGTGGCCGGCTTCACGTTGTCCACGTAAACGTCGTAGGTTCCGGACGCGGGGTGGAGGACGAGCGCGAGGCCGAGCCACACGCCGGTCGGGTAGGCGAAGGGTGCGTCGTTCCAGCTGCCGTTGTCGGTGAAGGCGGCGTTGCGTCGGCGGCGAGACCGAACTGCGCGACCGGGTTGCCGGCCGCGTCCAGCAGGAGGAGTCCCAGGGGCGCCGTGCCCTGGCCGGCCCGGAGCCGGGAGTCGACCCGCAGGTCCCCGGTGGCGGTGGCGAACGGGTGAGTGGCGGTGACCTCGGCCGTGGACTGCCGGGTCAGCAGCAGCGCGGATCCGTAGCCGCCGGCGGGTCGGCGGTCACGGTGGTGGCGGTCGGCCCGGTGGTGGTCCATCCGGCGGGAGCGGCTCCGGTGGTGGCGGTGTTGAAGTGGTCGACGAGGCTCGGGGCCACGACCGGAGCGCCTTGGTGGGCGCCGATGTTGACGGCTCCGGTGGTGGGGACGGGGGAGGGACTGTCCGTTGCCGAGAGGGGTCCTGGCGGTCCGTCAGGAGATTCCGACGCTGCTCGCGCGGGTGCCGGGGGAGTGGGGACGGCCACCGCCCGGTCGGACGGCAGGGCATCTCCGCGTGTCGGATACATCGCCGCCATCTGAAATTCACAGGCCGGGGTCTACTCGCATAGACATCGTCGGGCCATCCTGGTGCCGCACCGCTTTCCCTCGTACGCCCCCGAACCCACCCCAGCACCCTTGCCTGCTTCGGCAGGACCCACCCGGCCCCGGACCCGTCTGTCACCCCGTCACCGACCCGGTCGGCGGGACCTCTCACCGGTGGCCCCGGGAACCCTGCGAACGCGATCAGGGCCGGGCGGATCGTCCGTCCCCGGTCGCCGTTCCCGCGCGTCCGGGCACCGCCGTACCACCACCGCACCGCCGTATCACGGTACTGCGGCACCGTCGCACCGTCGTATCACTGCACTGCCGCACGGTACTTCGCACGACCCCCTGTCCGGTCGGCCCCGCCGCCCCGGCGCTCGACCGCCCACCCGGCAGGTCGGGGCCGGACGCGTCCGGTCGGTACGGGCGGGGGCGCCCCAGTCCGAGGTCCACCGCCCTCACCGGGAGAGCAGATGAAGCCCCGCACCGCAGTCACCGTCGTCGCCCTGGCCATGGCCGGGCTCGCCGTCTCGGCGCCCACGGCCGGCGCCAGTGGGACCAAGCTGTCGCAGTCGGCGGCCGCCGCCCAGTTCTCGGGCGCCGGCATCACATGGAGTTCCAGTGGTGGCTGCACCACCCGGTCCAACTCCACCTGCACGTCGTTCGAGCAGATCAACTCCGGCACGGTGAGCACGATCATCACCCTCAAGCAGTCCAGCGGCTGTGCCATCAACATCACGGGCGGCACCGAGGTGGGCCACGCCTCGGGGACCTACAGCCACTACAACGGCTACAAGGTCGACATCTCCCGCAACTCCTGCATCGACGGCTACATCCAGCACAGCTTCACCTACATCGGCTACCGGGGCGACGGCTACCCGCAGTGGAAGGCCGCCTCGGGCAACCTGTACTGCAACGAGGGCAACCACTGGGACATCCTGGTCTACTGACACCGGCCTCGGGGGCGGGTGTCAGGACGGCCCGCCCCCGAGGCGCCGAGCAGCCGGCCGCCGCGGCCGGGGCCCGGGCGGACGTCCTGGTGAACAATGCCGGCTCCGCGCCCGCCCGCCACGGGGGATTCCTGAACGTCACCGACGAGCAGTGGCGCCACACCGTCGAGCTCAACCTGTTCACCAGGGTGTCCGTGACGCGGGCGGTGCTGCCGCGCATGGTCGAGGCCGGGCAGGGCACCGTCATCACCATTGGCTCGGTGAACGCGACGCTGCCCGACCCGACCGTCGCCGCCGCGCACCGCCGCGGCCGAGTCGGCGGTGGTCAACTTCACGAAGGCTCTGTCCAAGGAGTCCGGGCCGCAAAGGCATCCGGGTCAACGGCATCCGGCTGGGGCTGGGCCTCTGGGGTGCGGCCGGTGGCGGCACCCCGGAGGCCGACCCGGTCGCCGCCGCGCCCACCCTGCTGGCGCTCGGCGAACCGGACCGGCCGGAGGTCGTTCGCTGCAACGAGGAGATGGCCGACCGGATCCCCGGGTCCTGGGTGGACGAGCGGGCGCTCGGCCGTCGGCCGGACGACGTCCTGAACGCTGCCAGGACGGTCGAGCTGCTCCCCGGCGTCGCGGAGCGGCTCACCGCCGAGATCGCCGAGATCGCCGAGTTCGGGACGCGGTCGGGCGACCGGCCCGCAGCCGGGCCCGGTGGCGTGCCCCCTGCCGCCGTGGGGCCGGGCACGGACCCGTGGTTCCCTGGCCACGGATGCGAAGCTTGAGTCTGTCCGGAGGTGTGCACGGTCACCCGAGAACGGGGCAGGCTCCCGGGGAAGCACCGGTTCGAGCGGGAGGTGGTCAGGTGGACGGCAGTGTGTTCTGGTGGGTGGCCGCGGGAGTCGTCGCGGCCAGCCTGGCGGTTGTGGCCGTCCTGGTGGTCAAGCTGGTCCGGGCCAGGAAGCTGCTGGTGGCCTCCGGCATCCCGATGTCGAACAAGGTGCTGTTCTGGGCGTCCATCGTCTACCTGGTCAGTCCCGTGGACCTTTTGCCCGACCCGGTCCTGTTGGACGACATCGCGTTCCTCCTCGTGGCCCTGCGCTCGCTGACCAAGGCCGGCGCCAGGCTGGGCATCGGGCCCGCCGGGCACCGGACGGGTGGGCCCTAAGCCCGGCCGTCGCCGTCCGCCCCGGTGGCCCGGGGAGATGGTCGGTGGGGACCTCTACGATGTGCGCCATGAACACTGGGGGGTCGCAGGCGCGGCTCATCGACGGCCGCTTCGAACTGCTCGCACGCCTCGGCGGTGGGGGCATGGGCCTGGTCTGGCGCGCGCGGGACAACGCGCTGCACCGGGAGGTCGCGCTCAAGGAGGTCCGCCCGTCCGACCCCGCGATGGCCGAAGCCGACCCCGAGGGTGCCCATGAGCTGCGCGAACGCGTCCTGCGGGAGGCCCGGGCACTCGCCCGCCTCCAGCACCCCAATGTCGCCGTGATCCACCACATCATCGACACGCCCGAGCACCCGCACCCCTGGCTGGTGATGGAACTCGTCACCGGCGGCAGCCTCGCCGACCGGATCGCCCGGGGCTCGCTCACCGTCCCGGAGGCGGCCCGGATCGGCCGCGGCGTGCTCGCCGCCCTGCGGGCCGCCCACGCGGCCGGCATCCTGCACCGCGACGTCAAGCCGGGCAACGTGCTGCTCCGTGCCGACGGCACCCCGGTCCTCACCGACTTCGGCATCGCCGCCGTGCAGGACGCCACAGCGCTCACCGCGACCGGTGCGCTGATCGGCTCGCCCGAGTACATCGCCCCGGAGCGGATCCGCGGTGAGGAGGGCAACCCCTCCTCCGACCTCTGGTCGCTCGGCATGCTGCTGTACGTCGCGGTCGAGGGCCACCACCCGCTGCGCCGCGGCACCACGCTGGCCACCCTCGCCGCCGTCCTGGACGAGCCGCTTCCGCCGCCCGCCCGCTCGGGCTCGCTCGGGCCGGTCCTGGCGGCCGTCCTGGGCCGCGACCCCAGGCTGCGGCCCGACGCCGACCAGCTGGACCGCGCGCTCGCCGCCGCCGAGCGGAGCGGCACGCCGGCCGCTCCGGCGCCGGCCTGGGCACCGACCTTCCTTGACACGCCGCGCCCCGGCGCCCCCGTGGACGGCGTGGCGCACCCGGATCCGGCGACGTACCGGCTCGTCGCCCCCACCGGCCCGGGCTACGCCGTGCCCGCCGGCCCGTTCGACGCCCCGCCCGCCGGCCCGTTCGACGCCCCGCCCACCGGCGCGGTGCTGCTGTCCCCGGCGCCCGCCCGCAGCCGGGCCGGCCTGGCCGTGCCCCTCTCGGTCGCCGCCGTGGTGCTCGCCGGATCCCTCGTGTGGGCCCTGCGCCCCGACGGCACCGACGGCCACAACGCGGCCCCGGCCACCACGGGTTCGGCCGGTCCGGCTGCCGTGCCCGCGTCCTCCGGCTCGTCCGTCCCGTCGACCCCGGCGGCCGTCCCGACCATCACGGCGGACCGGCCCGCCACCCCGGTGGCCAAGGACCTCCTCACCCCCGACGGCGTCCGCACCGTCGTGGCCGCGCTGACCGCCCAGACGGGCGGGACCAAGGTCAAGGAACTCACCGTCTACCCCGGCTACGCCATGGCCCAGGTCCCGACAGCCGACGGGCGCAGCTACGACTGGTTCGACTACCGGGACGGCAAGATCACCCGCCGTACCGGCAGCACCATGGGCAAGGACAAGCCGGTCGACCTCGCCCAGTACGACTGGAACGTCCTGCCCGACCTCCTGAAGGCAGCCGGCAACCTCCTCAACGTCCCTGGCCCGACGAGCCGTTACCTGATCATCGGCCCCGACATGTTCGACGGGTCCCCGTCCATCCGGGTCTACCTCTCGGGCGACCACGGCCACTCCGGCTACTTCTGGGCCGACCCGAAGGGCAAGATCGGCCGCACCTACCCGGCCGACTGACCCCCTCGCCAGGCGGGCCGCCGGTTCCAGCCGTCCCGGGTTCTCGGTGGCCGTGCTGACCTGTCAGGTTCATCGCGCACCATGGACGTCGCCCTCACCCCGACCGGCCCGGCTCGCCCCGGCCCGAGGCCATCTCCCTCGGGGTGCCTCCCCATGAACACCTCCCGCCTGCTCGGCCGGGCCGCCACCTCACGGCGGTCGTGGCCGGTCCCTCGTGCTGGCCGTGCCGGCCTTCGCCCACGTGGAGGTCGAGTCCGAGACGTTCCATGGATAGTCGGCGAGCATCCGGGCGGCACCCGGCAGCACCTCCTGCAAGACGGTACTGGTGTTCATGGTCCGGGCCTCGGAGCAGATGGCCGTGCCTGTTCACCGTCTACGACAGCCGGTGGGCGGCCGCGCCGCCGTCCGAGCCGGCTTGCACACCCCTGCGAGAGCTCCCGGGGCCGTGCTCCTGGCTCGGCCCCGGGAGTTCGCGGCTTCAGCCGGCGAATTCGTGCACGCCCCACCAGCCGGTGGAGTCGTGGTAGAGGCCGACACCGATCTCCTTGTACTTGGGGTTGATCTGTGCGGCGTGGTGCCCGGGCGACTCGGTCCACATCTTCTGGAACTGCTCGGCGGCCTGTTGCCCGGTCAGGGAGGCGTCGCTCCACATCACGATGCACTCCCCGGTCAGCGTCCGGCTGCCGGTGAGGCTTGGGCCGGCACCCGAGGCGTTCGCCGAGTGGGCGAAACCGGTCTCGCGCATGTGCTGGGCCCACTTCACCGCGAAGTCCGTCAGGTCGGCCTTGACGACCAGGGCCGGGACGCCGTTGCGAGCGCGTTCCTCGTTGATCAGCCGCAGCGAGAGCGCCTCGGCGCTGCCGGTCGAGTAGTCCGATGCCGAGGTGTCGGGGCTCGGTACGGTCCTGGGCGGCGCCGTGGTGTCGGGTCGCGCTGTGCCGGCGGTCGGCGCCTTGGTGACGGGGCTCGGTGCGGCGCCGGTCGGCGGCTTGCTCGGGGCCTTCGCCGCGGTGGGGCTCGAAGGAGCTTTGGTGGCCGGCACGGTCGACGCACCGGCGGTGGCCGTGCTCGCAGCCGGGGACGGGGTGGCCGAGGCCGTGGTGCCGGCCTGCTTGGGTGCCGAGGGCGACGCGACCGCCGCCGAGGAGACGGCTGCGGACGGCGAGTTGCCGGTGCCGGCCGCCGTTGCCGTAGCTGCCACGACACCGGCCCTGCCTGCGGCCGTCTCGTCGGCCTCCGGACCGCATGCGCTCAGCGCGGCTGCGATCACCCCGACGGTCACAACAACCGCCACTCCCTGCTTGCGACGTATGGATTGCATGAGCGGAGATGGACTTCCCTGGTTTCGCCCGGCGGCTGGGACCGGCGCCGCGATTGTTCACACCGCACCTGCTGTCCCGCCGGTCGGCGCCTCTTGCGCCGACACAAGAGGAGACCGGTGGCCTCGGTGGCGATAACACTTAGCTTGCCAAGCCGAAGGGCTTGCGCTTGGCGATCTTGGTCGGCAAGGTGTCCGGGTGCCTGCTGATCTTGTTCCGGACGACCTCCGGGGGCGGGTGGCTCCGCTGCTGCCACCCACTCCCGAGCGGCGCCGCCGCTACCCGAAGCGACTGCGCGTTCCGGACCGGTGGCCCTCGCCGGCATCATGTACGCCCTGCGGACCGGTGTCGCCTGGCGCGACGTCCCGGCCCAGACCGTGGGCTGTTCCGGAGTGACGACCTGGCGCCGGCTGCGGGACTGGACCAGGTCCGGCGTCTGGCCCCTCCTGCACGCTGCGCTACTGACCGAACAGGGCGGTGACGTAGGCATCCAGCCGCTCCTCCACGGCTCGCCTCGACAGGTTCAGCCAGTCCTCGGCGCGCTCCACGCAGCACGGGTCGACGAAGGTCCGCAGCACGAGGTCACGGGTGCCTCCGTCCGGCGTGCCGATGGTCAGCCTCCGCATCTCGGCAGTGATGCCGCCGTGCAGTGCCTCGGTTCTGACGATCCGTTCGCCGACCTCCGGATGCCGGCTGACCCAAGCCAGTGTCAATGGTCGGACGGCCTCCGCCTCATCGTGGTTGGTCACCGCGCCACTCACCATCCGGGCGGCAGCACGCGCAAAAGCTTTCAGTGGCATGACCGGCGCCCCTCCCCGGACCATCTCGATGCTGGCCGGTCAAGCACTCGGGTGCTGTCAGAGCTCGGGTCCCGGTCCAACTTCTGCGGTCGGCTACCACCGACATTGGCCCCCGCTCGGGTCAAAACCTCCTCCCGCTCGTGGAATTGGTGCGCGTCGCGGCGCGCCCCCGCCGATCGGGTGAACGGGTCCGAGGTAGGCGTTTCGTCCACGAATCGATGCGGCGGGGGCGTGTAACTTCCGGTGCCGACCGGTCCGTTCCGCGGCGCCGGGCGCCCCGTTGGCGCCGGCCCGCACCCCTCCACGCCGACCCCCGGAGGACACACCCCCATGCGCTCCCGCCACCTCGCCGCCCTCTCCCTGACGGCCGCCCTGCTGGTGCCCGGCACCGCCGCCACCCAGAGCGCCGCCGCCACGGTCAGCGCCGGCAGCGTCCAGGCCGACCCGACCGACTGCCCGCGCGAGCAGTACCGGCCGACCGCCGAGGACAAGAAGAAGTATTACTGCGGCTTCAAGGAGCTGGGCCCGAAGGCCCTGCCGGCCACGGTCGCCAAGCTGCTCAAGAACTACGACCGCTTCGGCGGCCTGACGCCCCAGCAGTTCCTCTCCTGGTACCGCGACGGCCTCGACTGGAAGTACCCGGCCGAGGACGGTTTCCGCGACGTCAACGGCACCATCGACCGGACGGCCGTCGAGCTGACGGCGGGCACCAAGCTCGACCGCTTCGGGCTCTACTACGGCCGCTACCTCTCCAAGCCCGGCACCTCCTTCCCCGAGCGCGCCCTCCCGCCGGACAGCCTCAACCCCGTCGTCGAGGACGGCAAGGAGGTCGAGAGCTACCACTGCTACACCGTGAAGATGCCGTTCAAGGTCGAACAGGGCAGCATCGCCTCCGGGTTCGCCCAGCCGGGCAACGGCATCCAGCAGTACCTGAACGAGAAGCTGAAGCCGTCCGACCTCGGCACCGACGCCTACACCGTCAAGACCCTGCTGGACAGGAAGTACCTGGAGCCCCTGCCCGGCGCCGACTGCCTCGCCTGACGCCTCCCGCCTGACGCCTTCCGCCCGAACCTCCCCCCGCCCGACTCCCGTCCCGCCGTCGTCGGCGGGGCGGGCTCAGGACTCGATGATCCGGCCCGCCGTGGGGTGGGAGAGGATCAGGCCCAGGAGCTGCGGGTCGCCGATGTACAGGTAGGCCCCGTCCTCGGTGTGCGGATCCGCCCCGGTGCGCACGATCAGGTCGAAGCTGGTGGCTATGTCCCCACCGAACCGCTCGGTGAGCAGGCCGAGCACCGATCGGGAGACGGCGACGGCCGCCACGGGCTGCCCCGTGCCGGTGAGCCGGCCCGGTCAACAGCAGGCCGGCGAAGGCCAGGGTGTAGCCGTCGGTGATCCACTGGATGCCGGTTGGCGACGCCCCCAGGTCACACGGCCCACCGCCGGCACGGCGACGTTGATGATCGTGACGTCCAGGATCACCATGAAGTACCCGGCGCACACGGCCGGCAGCGGCGCCCGCTCCGCGCCGCGCGTCACGGCACTACGGCGGAAGCCCGCCGGCGGGGATCCGACCCGACGCGGGCCAGTTCGGCCTCCGTAGTGCTTCGTATCGCCGGGCCGGCGCCTCTGCCCGTGGCGAATATGCGGCGGGCAGAGAAACCGCATCCGGGGATCTCCCGAGGTCGAGAGTGGAGTCGACGGCATCATCGCCTCGACAAGGAGACCAGATGACTCCCCTCACCACGCTCCAGCCTCGCGCGGAGGAGAGCGACACCCCGCCCAGCCGCTTCGACGACCACCTCGCGGCACAGCTGCTCGGCCAGCGGATCGTCCTCCTCGGCACACAGGTCGACGACGTGTCGGCCAACCGGGTGTGCGCCCAGCTGCTGCTGTTGTCGGCGGAGGACCCGCGCACCGGCATCAGCCTGTACATCAACAGCCCCGGCGGGTCGGTTACCGCGGGTCTCGCCATCTACGACACCATGCGGCTCATCCCGAACGACGTCTCGACGCTGGCGATGGGGTTCGCCGCCAGCATGGGCCAGTTCCTGCTCACCGTGGGGGCGCCCGGCAAGCGGTTCGCACTGCCGAACGCGCGGATCATGATGCACCAGCCCTCGGCGGGCATCGGCGGCACCACCGCGGACATCGAGATCCAGGCGGCGAACCTCCAGTTCACCAAGAAGGCCATCGAGCGGATCACCGCCGAGCACACCGGGCAGAGCGAGGAGACGATCGCGCGGGACGGCGACCGGGACCGCTGGTTCACGGCCGAGCAGGCCAGGGAGTACGGGATCGTGGACCAGGTGGTGGAGTCGCTCACCGACATCCGCCCGGCCGCGTCGCGCCGACGGATGGGGTTGTGACATGGGGTCGTACACGGTTCCCTACGTCATCGAGCGGACCGCGCAGGGCGAGCGGTCGTACGACGTCTTCAGCCGGCTGTTGAACGAGCGGATCATCTTCCTCGGCACCGAAATCGACGACGGGGTCGCCAACGTGGTCATCGCGCAACTCCTGCACCTGGAGTCGGAGAACCCGGAGCGCGAGATCTCGATCTATCTCAACTCGCCCGGTGGATCGTTCACTTCGCTGATGGCAATCTACGACACGATGACGTTCGTGCAGGCACCGATCTCCACGTTCTGCGTCGGTCAGGCGGCGTCGACGGCGGCGGTGCTCCTGGCCGGCGGAGACTCCGGGCGGCGGTTCGTACTCCAGCACGCGCGGGTGCTGCTCGGCCAGCCGGCCAGCGGTGGCCGGCAGGGGACGGTCTCCGACCTCAGCCTCGCGGCCAAGGAGATGGTCCGCATCCGCTCGCAGGTGGAGGAGGTCCTGTCCCGGCACACGCCCCACGACGTGGCGACGCTGCGCGCGGACATGGACCGGGACATGGTGCTCACCGCCGAGGAGGCCGTCGCCTACGGGCTCGCCGACGAGGTGCTGAGCCGACGGCTCGCGTTCGTCTGACCCCGCGCGGCCGAGCCGAGGAGCGGGTGAGCCGGCCGGTACGGCGGGGGTGGTGCGCCCCGTCGTACCGGCCGTCGGTTCGTCAGGCGGCGCGGCAGAGCCCGTCGTACTGCGCCGTGGGCGACATGCGGCCCCGGCCCGCCCGGCTGCGGCCCACCCGGCTCCGGTCGTACCGGGCCAGATCGTCCCGGGCGAGCGAGAGCAGATCGGCGAGACCAAGCCCGAGGGCCCTGGCAGCGGCCGCGAGCACCTCGGAGGAGGCCTCCTTGCGTCCGCGCTCCAGCTCCGACAGGTACGGCATCGAGATCCGGGCCGCCTCTGCGACGTCCTTCAGCGTGCGTTCCTGGGCGAGCCGCTCCCGCCGCAGCACATCGCCGACGAGGTCGCGCCACAGGGGTTCCCTCGGCGCGGGTGTCCGCGGGGCTCCCTCCGATCGCTGCGGGACACGGGTCGAGGCTCCACCGGAACCGGGCTGCGAGGCCTGCGGGCGCAGGGGGATGATGCGGGCTTCGTTCGGCGCATGAGTGCTCACCCCTTCAGCCTAGGGATCCGGGGCGCCAGGGGAAGGGAGCGGCGTTCTGCCCTGGGTGAAGCCGCGCGGGCGGACCGGCCCGGTGTACCTGGCTCCTACAGCAGGGCTGGGCCGGTCTGTACGACGAACGGCCCGGAAGGACCACTGTGCCGGCCGTGCTACCAGCGCACCCGCCGACCCCGCCGCATCTGCTCAAGTTGCGGTGACCTCACTCGGATCAGCCGCCGCACCGGCCCGGCCGGTGACGGGGGAGGAATCTGCTACCGCTGCTCCCGACGCCCGACCATCAAGTCACCTTGCACAGCCTGCGGACGGCAACGCCCCTGCTACCGGCAGCGCAACGGCACACTCACCTGCTGGGCCCTGCCGCCCGCTGCCCGGGCGGACCTGCAGCCGCTCACGCCCCGTGGCCGCCAACCGGCCGGAATCGGCCTGGATCCGACTGCTCGGCCGTCCGCCGCTCAGGAGTCAGTTCACTGCCGTGGCACGCTCGATGAGTGCGACCGCCGTACGCGGATCGGAGACCTCGATGACGAGGCGGGCGTAGCGTACGTCCGCCAGCTCGCGAGGTCATGCTCCAGGGACCACCGAAACGCGGCTGGACAGAGCCGCGTGTACTGCCGAACGAACGGGCGCACGCAGCTCGACCATGAGTGGAGTGATCAACCACAAGGCGAACCCCCGGTGGGCGGGGGTCCGAACGTGCGCCGGTAGGCCTGGGGCGTCGTGCCGAGGCGTCGGGCGAAGTGGTGGCGGAGGTTGTCGACGGTGCCGAAGCCTGTGCGGTGGGCGATCGCGGTTACCGGGTCGTGCGTGGTCTCCAGGTGGTGCCGAGCGAGCAGGACGCGCTGTCCGGTGAGCCATTGCAGCGGGGTGGTCCCGGTCTCCTGCCGGAAGCGGCGGGCGAAGGTCCGTGGGGAGAGGTGGGCATGGCGGGCCATTGCGTCGACGGTCAGGTCCTGGTCGAGGTTGGCCTCGATCCATGCCAGGACGGGGGCAAGGGAACCGGTTCCGTCCCGGGGGAGGGGGCGTTCGCGGTACTGGCGCTGGCCGCCGTCGCGGTGCGGGGGTGCGACCATGCGGCGGGCGATCGCGTTGGCGACGGCGCTGCCGTGTTCCTTTCGAATGAGATGGAGGCAGGTGTCGACGCCGGCGGCGGTGCCGGCGCCGGTGATGACCGGGTCCTCGTCGACGTAGAGCACGTCCGACTCGACCCGGGCGCGCGGGTGGCGGCGGGCGAGCTCGTCGGTGTAGCGCCAGTGGGTGGTGCAGCGTCGCCCGTCCAGCAGTCCCGCCTCGCCCAGGAGGAAAGCCCCGGTGCAGATGCTCAGGACCCGGGCGCCTCGCTCCACAGCGGCCCGCAGTTCGCCGGCCAGGTGGTCCGGCTGCGGCAGGTGCGGGTCGTAGGCCGGGATGCAGATGAGGTCCGCCGAGGCCAGCCGTTCCAGGCCGTGGCGGGCCCGCACCTCGAAGCCGTGCCGGGTCGGCACGCTGTCGCCGGTGGCCGAGACAAGAGCGAAGTCGTAGACCGGGAGCGCGTCGTCGCCGCGGTCGATCCCGAAGACCTCGCAGAACACGCCCAGCTCGAAGGCGTGGGCGCCGTCGAGGGCCAGGACGGCGACATCGCGAAGCATCGGCTCCCGATCTCCTTACAGGACGGTGGCAGGAATTTCAGCCTATCGGTCGTTTCTGCCACTCCCCGCGGGTGCCCCGTCCTGGAAGGCTCGCAGGCGTTCCCCACCACATGAGCAGCTAGGCACCCTGATGACCACGCACACTCTCGCCCCCGACACCGCCCTCTCGCCGCAGGCGGCTCAGGTCCTGCGCACACTCGCGCTCGACGAGGACCTGAAGCAGCGCATCCCCGGCGACCCGGTCCTGGGCCGCCTGGCCCGCAAGGTGGCCCGGCGGTACGTGGCCGGCGAAACCCTCCCCGACGCCCTGGACCGCGCGCAGCAGGTCCTGGCCGCCGGCCATCGCGTGAACGTCGAGTACATGGGCGAGAGCTGCCGCGACCCGCAGCGGGCCACGGAAGAGACCGACACGTTCCTCACCGCCGCCCGGCTGCTGCCACCCGGGTGCTCGATCTCCCTGGACCTGTCCCACATCGGCCTCGCCGTCGACACGGAGCTCGCCCTCGCCAACGCCTCCCGCATCGCCCGGGCCACCGCCGCCACCGGGCGGGAGATGATGATCTCAGCCGAAGGCTCCGACCGCACCGACGCGGTGCTGGCCCTGCACCGCAAGCTGTGCGAGCGGTTCGACCACGTCGGCATCACCGTCCAGGCACGCCTGCACCGCACCGCGGACGATCTTCCGGAGCTGCTCACCCGTCCCGGCCGCATCCGCCTGGTCAAGGGCGCCTTCCTCGAACCCGAGACCATCGCCCACCGGCGTGAAGCCCCGGCCCTGACCACCGCCTACCTGAAGTACGCACAACAGCTGGCCGACTCGGGACACCTGTGCTCCTTCGCCACCCACGACTGGGATCTGATCGACCGTATCGACCACCACATCGGCAGGAAAGACCGCGACTGCGCCCCCTGGGAGTTCGAGACCCTTCTCGGCCTCGGGCCCGATCGCCTCGACGCCATGGCCGAACGTGGCCACCCCACCCGCGAGTACATCGTCTTCGGCACGGAATGGTGGCTCTACGTCTGCAACCGACTCGCCGAAGACCCCCAGCGCCTGCTCCGAGCGCTCGTCGACGCGGCCGTATGACAAGGGCCGTTCCACCCGGGACGACAGGTCCCCAGACGCCCGTGCCCCTGTTGTCGAAACCGGTGGACATGTCGAATCAGCCGCCGCGGCGTCCGCTGATCGGAATCCCGGACGCGGAGACCTTCGAAGCCGAGCACGCGGACGAGCCCGACCTGGAACCACTCATCGGCTTCACCCCGACACATGCCGTGGACATCATCGCTGGGTGTGACGGCCCCATTGATCACGTCGCCACAGTGGCGTTGCCAATGCCGAGCCGTGTGATGATCAGGTGGCGAGCGTTGCCGAACTTCGAGGGGTGTTCGCGGCGGCGGACGCCCTCTTCCCACGGCATTCGGCACGGCGGAATTCCTGGGCGCTCGCTGACCATTTGCCGACCCCGGATGGTTGATCATGCAAGCAGAACTACGCACGCTTGCAGAAGAACAAGAAGACCAGGAAGACCAAGAAGACCAGGGGTGAGAAGGAGGTGTTCCACCACGCCCGGTCGATCACGCTGCCCAAACCCCGAGTGACGGCACCCTCGGGTGGTGCCCGGTGTGCTCCGGCGCTGCCCGCGATTCCGTCGGGTGCCTGCCGGGGGCGGAGCCGGTCCGGGATGCGGCCGGTGCCGGTGGGGCGCAGGGTCGAGGTATGAGCGGAGTGGTCGTACTGGTCGAGCTGGAGCCGTCCACGGAGGTGCTGGACGCGGGCGAGGTGGATGTGGGCGCCCGGGTCCGGTGGGTGCACGCGGCGCCGCCCGACCCGGACGTGCCCGAGGACCCGGGCCCGGTGACGTTCTGCGGGATCGACACCAGCGACCTCGAACGGGAGACCTACCAGCCGGCCGGGCCGGGCGATCCCTGGTACCCGCCGTCGCAGCGCACCCGGCGCTGCCGTGAGTGCGAGGCTGCGCTCAAGGCGCTCTGACGGGCCCGGGCCCGGCCGGGCGTCGACCCGTCCGCCCTGGGGCCACTTCCCTGGAGTCGCCTCCCCGGGGCTGCCTCCCCGGGCCGGGCCGGCGTGTCCCCACGTGTAGCTGCGGCGCGTCCGTAGGGGCGGAGCCGGGTGCCTGATCGGGCAGACCTGGCACGCTCCGAGACGCGCAACCCGCGGCCCGCCCCGAGACCACAGACCCGCGCCCCGGCACCCGGCACTCCGTGCTCCCGTGCTCCCGGCACTCCGGGTCCCGGTTACTCCGGCACTCCAGCCCCGGGCCCGGCTCAGTCCTCCTCGATCAGCCTGCCGTCGCGGAGCTCGACCACCCGGTCGGCCAGCTCCATCAGGGTCTGGTCATGGGTGGCGACCAGGGCGGTGACGCCCTCGCTGCGGACGACGGCGCGCAACAGCTGCATGATCGAACGGCCGGTCTCGGAGTCCAGTTGGCCGGTGGGCTCGTCCGCGATGATCAGGTCCGGCTCGTTGGCGAGCGCGCGGGCGATGGCCACGCGCTGCTGCTGCCCGCCGGAGAGCTCGCCGGGCCGCTGGTTGGCGTGGTCGGTGAGCCCGACCAGGGCGAGCAGGGTGCGCGCCCGCTCCTCGCGCTGTGCGGCCGGCACCTTGCGCAGCCGCATCGGTACCCCGACGTTCTCGGCGGCGGTGAGCACGGGTATCAGGCCGAACGACTGGAAGATGAAGCCGATCCGGTCCCGGCGCAGCGCGAGCCGCCCGTCCTCGTCCAGGCCGGCCAGGTCGGTGCCGTCGAGGGAGATGGTTCCGCCGCTCGGGCTGTCGAGGCCGCCGACCAGGTTGAGCAGGGTGGTCTTGCCGGAGCCCGACCGGCCCTTCAGGGCGGTGAGTTCGCCGCGGCCGAGTGAGAACGAGACGCCGCGCAATGCGTGCACGGTCCGCTCGCCGGTGCCGAAACTGCGCCGGAGATCGGTGACGGCCACCATGGGAGCGGTGACGGTGCCGGCCGGTTGCTGGGTCATACGGCGTCCCCCTGGGTGTTCTTCGAGCCTTCCTCGACGGGCGCGGCCGGGCGGTGAAGTGCTCTTTGTGAGGTGTTCATGGCGAGAATTTCTGCTGAGCTGACGGACCCTCGCATCGGAAGGAACTATTGATGTACCGCCAACGTCGAGAATTTGCTCACTACTTACATGATTCGCGCAAGTCCCTTCCGTTCATGGATCGAATCTGACAGCATCGTCCGCTATCCGGTGATCAATCGCCGGTGATCACGTAGCGGTCAGCGACAGGCGTCCATCCCGTGGCAGAGGTGTGCCCGGACGGGGGAGAGCTGCGCGGGGGCCGAAATGTACTGGGGAGGAACGGGATGCTCGGCTTCGTCGTGCGCCGTCTGCGCGGGCGACTGCCGTTGGCCGCCGCGGTCCTGCTCACGGTGTTGATCACCACAGCAGTGCTCACGGCGCTGGTGGCGTTCAACCGCACCGTAGGGGAGGCCGGGCTGCGCCAGGCGCTCCAGGGGCCGGCCTGGGCGAGGACCACGGTGCTGGTCAGCGCCGACCACGGGTTGGACAAACGGCCCAAGGACGATGCGGCGGTCGGTGTCTACGCCGGACAGCTCTTCGGCGACGTACCGGTGCGCACCCAGTCCGTGGCCCGCAGTCGCTCCTACGGTCTCCCGGAGGCCACCGCCCAGCCACCCGGCACCCCGGCAGCCGCTCCTGCGGGCAGCAGTGCAGGCGCCCAGTCGGGCGCCAACCCCGGTGCGCAGTCGGGCGCCAACCCCGGTGCGCAGTCGGGCGCCAACTCCGGCGCGCAGCCGGACAAGGGTTCCGGCAGATCGCCCGAGCTCACCGTGCTCGCCGCGCTCGACCACGACCGCGTCAGCCTGCTCTCCGGCGGCTGGCCGGCCGCGGCCGCCGTCACCGGCCAGGGCCCGGTGGAGGCCGCCGTCCCGCAGACCTCGCTGGCCCGCCTCGGCCTCACCGCCGCGATGCTGCCTGCCGAGGTCCGGCTGGAGGACCGCTATGACGGGTCGCCACTCGTCGTCCGCGTCACGGGCGTCTACCGCGCCGCCGAGCCCGGCGACCCGTACTGGTCGCTGGACCCGATCGGCGGCCGCGAGATCCAGGTCGGCGGCTTCACCACCTATGGCCCGCTGCTGGTCGACGACAGCCTCTTCACCACCGCCCGGGTGCCGCAGAACGGACGCAGCTGGCTGCTGGGCGCCGACTTCACCGGCGTCCGCGGCCCCGGGGCCGGCGCGATCCGGGACCGGGCAGAGGGTCTCGGTGCCGAGCTCAAGAAGGCCACCGGTCTCCAGGTCAGGACCGAACTCCCCGACGTCCTGCGCGAATTGGACTCCAGTGCGCTGGTCTCCCGGTCCACCCTGCTGATCGGCGCCCTCCAACTGACCGTCCTGGCCGCCGCGGTCCTGCTGCTGGTGGTCCATCTGATGGGCGCCCGGCAGGAGAGCGAGAACTCGCTGCTGGCCGCTCGTGGTGCCTCCGGCGCCCGCCTCGGTGTGTTCACCGCCGCCGAGTCGCTGCTGCTGGCCCTGCCCGCGGCGCTGCTCGCCCCCCTGCTCACCCCCCTCCTGCTGCACCTGCTCGCGGGCTACGGACCGCTCGCCCGGGTACCGCTGGACACCGGTCTGCGTTGGACGCTCTGGCCCGTCGCGGCCGTCTGCGCCCTCGCCTGTGTCGTGCTCACCACCGCCCCCGCCGTGCTGCGTGGCGCCGCCGGTGCCGCGATGCGCCGGGCCGGAAAGCGCCAGGCGCTGGTCGCCGGCGCGGTCCGCTCCGGCGCCGACCTCGCGGTGGTCGGCCTCGCCGGCCTCGCCTACTACCAACTGGCGCAGTACAGCGGCGGACTGTCCACGGACGCCGCCGGCCGGCTCGGCCTCGACCCGGTGCTGATCGCCGCCCCCACGCTGGCCCTGTGCGCGGGCACCCTGCTGGTGCTGCGGCTGCTCCCGTTCGCCGCCCGCCTCGGCGGCCGGATGGCCGCCCGCGGCCGGGGCCTGGTGCCCGCGCTGGCCGGCTGGCAGCTGGCCCGCCGCCCCGGCCGGGCCGCCGGCCCCGTCCTGCTGCTGGTGCTGGCGATCTCCACCGGTGTGCTGGCGCTCGGCCAGCACTCCACCTGGTCCGCCTCCCAGCGAGACCAGGCCGACTACGCGACCGCCGGCGGCCTGCGGATCTCCGGCTCGCCGCTGGCCCCGATGGGCCAGGCCGGCCGGTACGGGGACCTGCCCGGCGGCGACCGGCTGATACCCGTGATCCGTCAGGCGTCCTCGCTGCCGAACGGCGCCGCGGGGGAGCTGCTCGCCCTCGACACCGCCGCCTTCGCCGAGCGCGTCCCGGTCCGCTCCGACCTGCTCGACGGCCAGAGCCGCCGCGAGCTGTTCGTGCCGCTCGCCGCGCCCGCGCCCACCGGGGCACAGGCCGGCCTGCCGCTGCCCGGCCGGCCCCAGCGGATCGACGTCGATGTCACCGTGACGCCGGCGAAGCCGACCGACGAGCACCCGGACGTGTGGCTGCTGCTGCGCGACCGGTTCGGCAGCACCTTCCGAGCGCCGCTGACCGGCGTCCCGACCCGCGACGACGCCGTCGCCACCGTCGACCTCGCGGCGCTGACCGGCGCCCCGGTCGGCTCCGCCGCCGCGCCGCTCACCCTGGCCGGCCTGGTCGTCGTCTACGGCTGGGAGGACCGCCTCTCGCCCGCTCCCGCGCTCAAGGGCGAGCTGACCGTCCGCCGGATCGGCGTCGCCGACACCGCCGGCGGACCGGCGACCACCGTCCCCGTCCCGGCAGGCCTCGACTGGAGCACCGTCGCTCCCGCCGGGGCAGGCAAGCCCGGCGGCACGATCGTGCCCGCGCGCACCGGGGAGCAGCAGGTACTCAAGCTGGAGTACGCGCCGCAGGGGATGGTTACGCAGGCCAACATCGCCCCGGCCGGTGCGACGGCCCCGAAGGGCCTCTCCGGCGTCGCCACCCACGCCTACCTGGCCGCGGTCGGCGCGGCTGTCGGTGACACCGTCCAGGCGCCCTTCGGCGGCGGCACCCTGCCGGTCAAGGTCACCGGCGCGGTCGAGTCCCTGCCCGTGGTCGGCGCCACCGCGCTCGTCATCGATCTGCCCACCGCCGGCCGCCTGCTCGCGGCCGGTGGCCGGCAACTGCCGCCGCCCGGCGAATGGTGGCTGCCCGCCACCGGCCCGGGGGACCCGGTGCCCGCCGCGGCCGCGGCCAGGCTGCGCGCCGAGCCCGGCGGCCAGAAGCTGCTGTTGAACGACCAGGTCGCCGCCGAACTGCTCGCCGACCCGCTCAGCGCCGCCCCGCAGAGCGCGCTCGCCGCGATCGCCCTGGTCAGTACCGTCCTCGCCGCGATCGGCTTCGCCGCCGCCTCGGCCGCCTCCGCCCGTGAACGCGCGGGGGAGTTCACCGTGCTGCTGGCCCTCGGCGCGCCCAGGCGCTGGCTGGTCCGGACCGTCGCCGCCGAGCAGGGCGTCCTGGTCGGTCTCGGCAGCGTCGTCGGACTCGCCCTCGGGGCCCTGACCGTTCACCTGGTGGTGCCGCTCGTGGTGCTCACCCCGGCCGCCCGCCGGCCGGTGCCCGAAGTCCTGGTCGGCCTGCCGCTCGGCTGGGCCGTCCTGCTCGCGGCCACCATCACCGCCGTTGCCCTGTTGTCGGCCTTCCTCACCGGACGCCGCCGTCGAGACGTGGCCGCCCGGCTGCGGCACGTGGAGGAGATGTGACCACCCCGGCCGGCACCAGCACGCCGCCCCGCCCCACCGGCACCGGGCCGAAGGCCGAGCACCGCCCCGCCGCCTGGGTGCGGACCAGGTTGCGTACGGCACCGCTCGCCGCGCTTCTCACCGCGGCGCTCGCCTTCGGCACCGTGTTCCTGGCCGCCGCGTTCCCGCGCGCCGTCGACCGGGGCACGGACGCCGCACTGCACGAGTACCTGCGCGACCGCGGCCCGATCTGGAACAGCGTGCTCGCCACCGGGCAGCACGGCTACGGCGCGGACGACCTCGACCGGGTGGCGGAGAAGCTCACCTCCCACCCGACGGAGAACTTCGGCTTCGCCCCGAGCGGTCCGGTGTACGGCGCGGGGGGGGGGGAAAAACAGGCGCGCCCCCCCACCCACATCGCCCCCGCCCACGAAGAAACCCCACAGAACACCCCCCCCTCCCCCCCACCCCCACCCCCCCCCACACCC
>NZ_JBVJCO010000006.1:0-28725 GCF_055588525.1 Kitasatospora sp. NPDC041988 | reverse complement strand
GAGGTCCCCTGCCGCGCGAGACGCCCGGACCTTGGGGGGGACAAACACTCCCCCCCCACCGAAGGCGACTCTTCGCTTCCCCGGGGGGGGGGGGGGGGGGGGGGCCCCCCCCCACCCCCCCCCCCCCGCTCCTCAACCCCGGGCTCGCCTGGGCCGACGAGGACCCGCCGAAGGCTGCCCTGCTCTACCTGCACGGCATCGCCGACCACGCCTCGCTGGTGGCCGGCCGCTGGCCCGACGCCGGCAGTGACGGGGGACCGATCCCGATCGCGCTCAGCCGGCACGCCGCCGACACCATCCGCATCCACGTCGGTGACGTTCTCGACGCCGGGTCGGCGCCCGCCGTCGGAGACCGTCCGGAGGTGCCCCAGCGGGCCGAGGTGGTCGGGCTCTACACGCCCAACGATCCGGACGACCCGTACTGGGCCGGCCTGCCCTGCCCGGAGAAGGCCTGCCTGGAGGGCACCCCCAAGGTCTACTGGAGCACCGCCGGCGTGGTCGACGCCGGGTCGTTGTCACGGCTCGCATCCTGGGGCAAGGGCGCCACTGACTTCTGGCGGCTGCCGGTCGCCGTCGACGCGCTGCGCGCCGATCGGCTTCCGGAGACCACCGAGGAGATCTCCTCGTACGTGACCGGTCCCACCAGCACGCAGCTGCGGACCGGCACCGGCCGGCAGGACCTCGCGCTCACCTCGCCGCTGCCGAAGCTGTTCCAGCAGGCCGCCGACCGCCGCGCCGCCGTCGCGCCGCTCGCCGCGATCGGCCCGGCCGGCCTGGCCGGCGTCGCCGCGGTGGTGCTCTGCCTGGCGGCCGCCCTCACCTTCGACCGGCGGCGCAGCGAGCTCCGGCTGCTCCAGGCCCGCGGCGGCTCGCGCGGTGGCGTGCTGCTACGCCTGTTCGGCGAGGGCGCGGTGACCGTCCTGCCCGCCGCCGTGGCCGCGACCGTGCTAGCCCTCGCACTGCTGCCGACTCCACGCTGGACGGGCGCAGTCCTGGCCGCGCTGGCCACCACGCTACTCGCGCTGCTGAGCTTCCCTGCCCGCGCGGCCCTCCTCTGGTCGGCGCCGCGCCGGCGGAGCGGACGGCGCCGGCTGGTCGGTGAACTCGTCGTCCTGGCCGTCACCGTCGCGGCCGTGCTGGAAGTCCGGCGCCGCGGCGTCGTCCCGCCCGGGGACGGCCTGGACCCGCTGCTGGTCGCGGCCCCGCTGCTGCTCGCCCTCACCGGCGGCCTGCTGCTCGCGCGGCTCCAGCCGGTCCTGGTGGGCGCGCTGGCCCGGGTGACCGGGCGCGGTCCCGGACTGATCGGCTTCCTCGGCCTGGCCCGCGCCGCCCGGGGCACCGGCGGCCGGCCGCGCCCCTCCGTCCTGCCGCTGCTCGCGCTGATGCTGGCCGTCACCACGGCCGGCTTCGGTGCCACCATGCTGGACGCCGTGGACGGCTCCAGGCTGCACGCGGCCAGGGAGACGGTCGGCGGCGACGCGGTCGTCGGCGCACCGACCGGTGTCTCGCTGCCGCCTGGCTTCATCAAGGCCGCGAACGCCTTGCCCGGCGTCAGGACCGGCACCGCCGTCTGGTGGGAGAGCGAGGTGTTTCTCCTCGGCACCGCCACCGGGTCCACCCGGGTCAGCGTGCTGGCCGTCGATCCGCAGGGGTACGCCGAGCTGTCCCGATCCGTCGGGCGTGGGGACTTCGACCCGGCCGTCCTGGCGGGCGGAGCGGGCGGGGGCGACACGCCCGTGCCGGCCCTGTTCAGTGCCGAACTCGCGAGAGGGCTCGGCGACGGCAGCCAGCGTCTGCGGCTGCTGAACGGCCGGGAACTCCTCGCCACGAAGGTCGGCACCGTCGACGGCACACCCGCGCTGGAGGAGTCGACCCGGCGGTTCGTCATCGTGCCGGTCGGTCCTGCGGCCGCCCGTCGCCCCGAACTCGCGCAGCCCAACCTCTGGTTCGGCACCGGTGACGTGGACGAGCGGCAGCTGAAGGCGCTGGTGCGGGAGCAGGGGCCGCCGAGCGGGGTCGGCTCCCTCAGCGGCATTACGCCGCCCGGCGGCGCGACCGCGTCCCCGACGTCGGTTTCGTCCGCCACCGCCAACGGGCCGGCCTCCGGGCCCGCTTCCGCCGCCGCGTCCGCCGCTTCACCCGGGGCGCCCGGCGCCGCACCGGCCGGCCAGGCTCGCGCGGGCGTCGACCCCGACAGCCTGCCGTTCGGCTACATGGTGCGCACCAGCGCCGGCCTTGCCGCCGAGCTCGCCGACGACCCGCTCCAGCACTCGGCCGGCCGGCTGTTCTGGGCCGCCGTGATCGGCACCGCCGGGGCCGCCTTGCTCGCCGTGCTGCTCACGCTGCTCCGCGCCGCCCCCGAACGTGTGGCCCTGCTCGCCCGGCTGCGCACCATGGGTCTGCGCCCCCGGCAGGGCCTGGCGCTGATCATCGCCGAGACCCTGCCACAGACCCTGGTGGCGGCAGTGGGCGGCGGACTGACCGCGCTCGCCGCGGTCGCCCTGCTCGGACCGGCGATCGACCTGTCCGCCCTGGTCGGCACCCCGGTCCGGACCGGCCTGGAGCCCGCCGTGCCACCGGTGCTGATCCAGGTGCTCGGCCTGACCGCCCTGATCTGCGCCGGGTTGCTCGCCGAGGCGCTGATCTCCGGCCGGCGCCAGATCGCCACCGAACTGCGAGTGGGGGACCAGCGGTGACCACCGCCCGGGTGGCCGGGTCGTCCCGGCGGGCCCGACCGTTCGACGGAACAAGCAACGGGACCAGCAGCGGCACGGGCAACAGCACGAGCGGCACGGACGGCACGAAGAGCACAAGCAGCACGAGCGGCACGGGAAACGGCTCGCGGCAACCGCGACCAGGAGCGCGCCCAGGCGCAGCGGAGACAGGAGACCAGCGGTGAACAGCGCCCCCCAGAACGAGGCGGTCGGCCAGGCCCCCACCTTCCAGGAACTGCGGGACCAGGCGCTCGCCGCCGCCGCACCGAAGGCGTACGGCGCGGGCGCCGCGATCGTCTGCGACCGCCTGGTGCGCATCTTCAGCGCCGAGGGCGTCGAGGTGCAGGCGCTCCAGGGGCTGGAGCTGACCATCCAGCAGGGCGACCTGGTGGCCCTGGTCGGAGCCTCCGGCAGCGGCAAGTCCACCCTGCTCACCATCCTCGCCGGGCTCGACGTGCCGACCGCCGGCACCGCCACGGTGGCCGGCCGCGACCTGCTGGAGATGTCCGCCCGCGAGCGCCTGCGCTACCGCCGGGAGGTGGTCGGTTTCATCTGGCAGCAGACCGCCCGGAACCTGCTGCCCTTCCTGACCGCCGCCCAGAACATCGCCCTGCCGATGCAACTGCGCGGCCGCAAGGGCGGATCGGCCGGCCGGGCGAACCAGCAGGCGGCCCGGGTCGCCGAGCTGCTGGAGGCCATGGACCTCGGCGACCTCGCCCACCGGCGCCCCGCCGAGATGTCCGGCGGCCAGCAGCAGCGGGTGGCCATCGCCGTCGCGATGGCCAACAATCCGCCGGTGCTGCTCGCCGACGAGCCGACCGGCGAGCTCGACTCCGAGACCGGGGCCGGCATCTTCGAGGCGTTCCGCACCGTCAACCGCGAACTCGGCGCCACCGTCGTCATCGTCACCCACGATCCGATGGTCGCGGGCGAGGTCCGCCGCACGGTCGCCATCCGGGACGGGCGGACCAGCAGTGAGGTGCTGCGCCGCACCGTCACCGACGAGCACGGCGAGGAGTCGATCAACGAGCGCGAGTACGTGATGCTGGACCGGACCGGCCGCGTGCAGCTGCCGGTCAAGTTCCTGGAGGCCCTCGGCATGGAGCACCGGGTCGCGGTGGACCTCGGCGCCGACCACATCGCCGTCCGCCCGGACGACCTCACCGGGCACTGAGCGGGGCGGCCGGCCCAAGGCCCGTCGGCGGCCGGCGGCCGGCGAAAGGCGCCGGGCCCGGGCGTTGCGGGGCCGTCGACGGGCTACCGGGGCGGGCGTTGCGGGGCCGTTGCGGGCTACCGGGGCGGCGTTCCGGGCGGGAGGCGCCGCCGGCCGTCAGCTCTCGTCGGTGGTGCGCCGGATCAGTCCGCTGCGCTCGGCGTTCTCCCGGACGGTGTCCCGTGGCATGCCGCCGTCGCCGGGATCCCTGCGGTCGCCGAGACCGGCGCGGTCCCCCCGGGCGGCGGCGGTGCAGAGCGCGAAGACGAGCAGGGCGCTGGCCGCCACGGCGAGGATGCCGAGGGCGGTCAGGACGCGGAGCCAGGTCACGGAAGATGCCTCCAAGGGGGCGGCGCGACGGGACGGCGCGGGCGGGGCGGTGCCGACGGGTGAGGCGGTGCCGATTGGACGGCGCCGGCGTGGACCGCGCGGGCGTGGGCGGTACGAAGGGAGTGCCGCCGGGGATATCGGCAGACCGGCCCGCACGGTCGAGCGTCCACGGGCGGTTCCGCCGCCCACCCGCCGTGCGCCCGCGGTCACCCGCCGCGCGGGCGGGCGTGCACGCGGGCGCTGGAAGCGTTGACGGCGCGCGTCACCCCTCGCCGCGCGCCCCTGCCCCTGCCGTCCCGCCGGCCCTCTCCGCGCCGACGGCCCCATCCGCGCCGATCGCCCTTTCCGCGCCCGCCGCCCCGGCGTCCGGGACCAGCGCCCGCAGGGCCGCGAGGTCCGGCTTCCCGGTCTCGCCCAGCGGAAGGCCCGGCAGCAGCAGGATCGTCGACGGATCACAGAGCGGACCGCTCCGCTCCCGCACCCACCGGTGCAACTGCTGCTCCGTCACCCCGGCCCCGGGCGCTGTGGTCACCGCGGCATGCACCCGCTCCAGCCGGTCCCGGCCGGTGGTCGCGAACATCACCGCCTCCCGCACCGCCGGGTGCGCCAGCAGCGGCACCTCGACATCACGGGGGAAGACGTTGTGCGCGTCCACGATCGCCATCGCACCCTGCCGCCCGGCCACCGTCAGATACCCCGACCGGTCCAGACTGCCCAGGTCACCCGTGTGCAGCCAACCGTCCCGCACGACCCGCGCCGTCAACTCCGGGTTCCGCCAGTAGCCCGCCATGGACGTCGGCGTCCGGACGCAGATCTCGCCCGTCCGGCCCGTCGGCAGCGGCGCGCCGTCCTCGTCCAGGATCCGGACCTCGGTGTCCGGGAACGGCCGCCCGGCCGTGGTCAGCAGCCGCGGGTCGAGGTGCTCGTCCGGCGTCAGCCGGGTGACCGGCCCGCACTCCGTCAGGCTGTACGTCTGCTGCAGGACCCGCCCCAGCCGGCGCGTCGCCTCCGCGAGCCGCTCCGGCGAGGCCGGACACCCCGTGTACGTGACCCGGCGCAGGCTGCCGGTGTCCGTCCGGGCCAGCGCGGGGTGGTCGAGCACCCGGTACAGCAGATGCGGCGGCAGGTACACCCGCGACACCCGGTACCGCTCGACCGCCGCCAGCACGTCCTCCGCCGCGAAGCCGTCCTGCAGCACCACCGTGCCGCCCGCCGCCAGCGCCAGATCGGCCGTGGTGCCGCCGCCGTGGCAGAGCGCCGTACAGAGCAGGAAGGTGGACGCCGCCACCAGCTCCGGCCGTGGCGGGCGCGCGAACCGGCGCAACACCCCCTTCGGGCGGCCGGTCGTGCCGCCGGTGTACCGCACCGCCATCACGTCGTCCGGCCGGTACCCGGGCGCGAGCGGGGCCGGGGAGAGGGGCGCCGCCTCGGCGAGCAGATCCGCCCCGAGCGGCGTCGGGCCGAGCCCCAGCGGCAGCACCGACGGCAGCGCCGCGACGACCTGCTGCGCCGCCGCGCCGTACCGCCGCGGGTCGAACACCAACGCCGCCGTCTGCGCGTCCTCGGCCATCGCGACCTGGTCCGCCACCGGGCGGTCGGTGTACAGCATCGCCACCCGGCAGCCGATCAGGTTGGCCGCAAGCCGCACCAGCACCGTCTCCGGCCGGTTCCCGGCCAGCACCGTCACCCCGTCGCCGCGCCCGAGACCGGTCGCGGCCAGCGCCCGCGCCAGCCGGTGGACGCCCTCCAGGCACTCCCGCGCCGTCCACGACGCCTCCCCGTACCGGATCGCCACCCGCCCCGGATCGCGCGCCAGCCCGGCCAGCACCAGCCCGGTGTACGTCGCCACCCCGGGCCCCGTCGCCAGGCCCGACCCCGTCGCCGCCAACGTTCCCGCCACGCCGTCCCGCCTCCTCCACGCCGGCCCGACGCCTGACGGACCATCACATAGCGCACCCACCTTAGGGGGTGTCCGGCAGCCGCCCGCACCACAGGGCCGGCTGCCCGCCGGGCGTGCGGAGGTTGTTATCGTTCCGGGTCGGGCAGAAGCGGGGAAGAGTGAACAGCATGAACAGGCCGACCACGCCGGGCGGGCCCACCGTGGTACGGCAGGAGGCGCAGGCAGCGATGGAACCGCGGGGCCTGATCGACCTCCGGGGCGAGGCCGGCGCACCCTTCACCGTCCACTACCCGCCGGACGCCGTCGTGGTCGTCTCCGGCCTGCCCGGCAGCGGCAAGAGCACCCTGCTGCGCCGCTGGTCCGCCCAGGCCGGCGCGGCCGCCACCGTCGACCCCCGGGCCGTCCACGAGGCCTGCGAGGCGGTGATGCCGGCAGCCCTGCCCTACGCGGTGTACCGGCCGTGGGCCCGGCTGGAGCACGTCCGCCTGCTGCGCGCCTCAGTGCGCCGGGGCGGGCCGATGCTGGTGCACGACTGCGGCAGCCGGGCCTGGATGCGCCGCTGGCTCTCCCGTGCAGCCGCCCGCCAGGGCCGCGAACTCCACCTCGTACTGCTGGACGTCGGCGCCGCCACCGCCCTCGCCGGCCAGCGCGAACGCGGCCGCTGGGCCCCGAGCCGCGCCTTCGCCAAGCACCGCCGCGGCCTCGACCGCCTCCTCGCGGCGCTCACCCGGCACGCGCAGGGCGCCGCCCCGACCCCGACGCCCGAGGCGGCCTCCGTCCTCCTCCTCGACCGCGCCTCCCGTGGCCGCGCCGACGTGAGCTTCGACCGGTAGCGGCGGCTCCCCCGGGTCACCTCCTTCGCGGCCCCGCGACGGGACCTTCCACGAGCCCCGACCCGCGGCAGCACGATCAAGCTCACGAGTACGAGGAGCAGTACGGCCAGCAGGGTGCCCGGCCGAGGACTCGGGGGAGTGCGGGGGTTCGGGGGGTCCCTGGTGGACCGGAGGGTCTGCTGGGGACACTGGGGGAGCAGAGCAACAGCTGAACAGTATTCAGAGAGGTCGTCCCGCATGCCCGGCAGCAACACCGTCACCGCGAGCCCCTGGTTCCGCCGCTTCCGCCCCGTCGACACGGCACACGCACGGCTCGTCCTCTTTCCGCATGCGGGCGGCTCGGCGAGCTACTTCGTCGACTACTCCGCGGCCCTGTCGCCGTACGCCGACGTGCTCGCCGTGCAGTACCCCGGCCGGCAGAACCGGTTCGCCGAGCCGACGATCGACTCAGTCGACGTCCTGGCGGACCGCATCCACGAGGCCCTGCGGCCCTGGGCCGACCGGCCGCTGACCTTCTTCGGGCACAGCATGGGCTCGGCCGTCTGCTTCGAGGTGGCCCGCCGGTTCGAGGCGGACGGCGGCACGGCCGGGCCGGTGCACCTGTTCGTCTCGGGCGGCCGCGCGCCCTCCCTGCCGCGGGACACCGCCGTCCACCGGCTGCCCGACGACGAGCTGCTCGGCGAGCTGGCCCGGCTCGGCGGCACCGACCAACGGGTGCTCACCGACCCGGAGTTGCGCGAGTTCATCCTGCCTTCGCTGCGCAGCGACTACACGGCCGTGGAGACGTACGTGTGCAGGCCGGACGCCGTCGTCTCGCAGCCGATCACGGCGCTGGTCGGGGACGCGGACCCGCGCGCCTCGCTTGCGGAGGTCGGCGCCTGGGCCCGCCACACCACCGCCGCCTTCGACCTGCGGGTCTTCCCGGGCGGTCACTTCTACCTGGCCGACCAGCGTGCCGCGGTGGTGGAGCTGCTCGCGGCGCACCTGCAGGCCTGAGCCGGCCCGAGGACCTGAGGACCAGGACCTGAGCGTTTGAGAACCCGATGGCCTGACGGGTCTGACGGTCTGGCCGGTGTGTCGTGCCGGTGGTGAGGCTTCCGGGAGGCGCCTCACCACCGGTCGGCGCGGCCGACTTCCTCGTCGGGGGCCTGATGGTGACCGCCGACCGGTTGGCCGGCTGCTGTCGGCGCCCCGGTCGGGGGTGGTGACGCCGGCCATCCGAACAGGCGATACGTCCCTTTTCTGCGCTGTGTCGTACCCGGAGAGTGGGGCGACATCAAAAGTTGACACGGTTGTGACAAGCCGTCATGCGTAAAGCCTTCCCCAAGTGCACACCACTCTGGCATGTTGCGTTCAAACCCCGTGTGATCCCCTCACGCACGGGCCGAACGGAGGACACACGTGTCGCCCCTGATATCCCGGCGGCTGGGCCGCCCGGCCGCCACCCTCGCCGTGCTCGCGGCCACCGCGCTGGCCGCGCCCACCGCGCTGGCCGCAGCCGCCCCCACCCCCACGACGGCCCTGACCCCCGACGCCGCCGGAGCCCCGTCGGCCGCGCCCGCCGCAGCTGCCGGCGCCCGGGCGGCGGCCCCGGCCACCGCCCCGCAGGCCCTCGCCGGCTGGGCGGCCGGGACCCGCTCCTACCTGGTGATCAGCGCGCCCGCCGACACCGCCGCCGCCAAAGCCGCCGTCACCGCCAAGGGCGGCACGGTCTTCGCGAGTTACGACGCGATCGGCGTGACCGTCGCCCACTCGACCGCCGCCGGGTTCGCCGCGGCACTGCGCGGCGTCGCCGGCATCCAGCAGGTCGGCGCGACCCGCACCTCCGACGTCCCGGCCGACGCGTACAGCCCCGCGCTGCCCGCCAACCCGGCCCAGGCCGCCACCACGCTCACCGAGTCCAACCGCTGGGACATGACCCAGATCAAGGCCGACCAGGCCTGGGCCGTGACCACCGGCTCGCCCACCGTCAAGGTCGGCGTGCTCGACACCGGCGTCGACGACCAGCACCAGGACCTCGCACCGAACTTCGACGCCGCCGACTCCGTCTCCTGCGCCTACGGCAAGCCCGATGCCCGCACCGGCGCCTGGCGCGACGTGGACACCCACGGCACCCACGTCGCCGGCACCATCGCGGCCGCCAAGAACGGCAAGGGCGTCATCGGCGTCGCGCCCGGCGTGAAGATCGCTTCGGTCCGGATCGCCGAACCGACCAGCACCCTCTTCTACGCCGAGAACACCGTCTGCGGTTTCGTCTGGGCCGGTGACCACGGCTTCAAGGTGACCAACAACAGCTACTACACCGACCCGTGGCAGTTCAACTGCCCGGACAACGTCGACCAGGCGGCCATCATCGAGGGCGTCAAGCGGGCGCAGGAGTACGCCGAGGGGAAGGGCTCGCTGCAGGTCGCGGCGGCGGGCAACTCGAACTACGACCTGGCCCACAAGACGACCGACTCGGAGAGTCCGAACGATTCGACCCCGGTCACCCGGACCATCAGCAACGCCTGCCTCGACATCCCCACCGAACTTCCCGGCGTGGTGACCGTCGCTGCCACGGGCAGCGGCAGCGGCAAGGCCTCCTACTCCAACTTCGGCACCGGCGTCATCGACGTCGCCGCGCCCGGCGGTGACGGCGCCACCGGCGTCTACTCCACCCTGCCCGGCGGCAAGTACGGTACCAAGAGCGGCACTTCGATGGCCTCCCCGCACGTCACGGGCGTGGCCGCGCTGCTCGTGAGCGCCGACCCGACGCTCACCCCGGCCGGCATCCGGGCCCGCCTGGCCACCCAGGCCAACGACCTGGCCTGCCCCGCCTCGGACGGCCGCTGCACCGGCACCACCGCGAACAACGCGTTCTTCGGCGAGGGCCAGGTCGACGCACTGAAGGCGGTCGGCGGCACCACCACGCCGCCCACCGGCAAGTACTTCGAGAACCTGACCGACGCGGCGATCACCGACAACGCCACCGTGGAGAGCCCGATCGCCGTCACCGGCGTGACCGGCAACGCCCCCGCGACCCTGAAGGTCGGCGTGGACATCAAGCACACCTACCGCGGTGACCTCGTCCTCTCTCTGGTCGCTCCCGACGGCACGCTCTACGTCCTGGAGGACTTCGCGAACAACGACAGCGCCGACAACGTCGCCAAGACCTACACCGTCAACGCCTCGGCGAGCGCGGCGAACGGCACCTGGAAGCTCCGGGTGAAGGACGGCGCCTCCGGCGACACCGGCACGATCGACGCCTGGAACCTCACCTTCTAGCCGTGCCGCACCGACGACCCGTGCTCCGCCGCCCACCGGGTGGCGGAGCACGGGTCGTCGCGGTGGCGGGGCCGGGCGCGGTCACCGAGACCTTCGGGCTCGCCGGAACGAGCCCGGTCGGTGTCCGACCCCGTGCTGCTGGAGGAACTGCTCAAGGATCCCCGGGTCTCCAAGGACGGCCTGCTGCACTGGCCCGCATTCGACGAGGCGGTGCGGACCTGGCCGCTGGCACTGTGGGTGAGCGTGCGCAACATGTTCAACGCGCACGGCGCCGACCACCGGCGGCTGCGCCGACTGGTGAGCAACGCCTTCACGCCCCGCCAGGTCACCGCGATGACGGCGCGCATCGAAGAGCTGACCGACGCCCTGCTGGACGACCTGGCCGCGAGCGCCCCCGGCGAGGTGGTGGACCTGCGCGACCGTTTCGCCTATCCGCTGCCGATCCGGGTCATCTCCGAGCTGCACCGCACGCTGCCGGTGCTGCTCGGCGAGCAGGCGCCGGCCGCTTCCTGACGGGCCGGCCCCGGCCTCCCGCCCCGCGCCCGTGCACGAGTGGGCCGGCCCGCCCGGCGCAGCGGGCGGGAGGATACGAGGATGGGCCTTCGGACCTGGTCGGCAGGCCGGTGGTGGCGGCTTGCCGCACTCGCCAGGAGTCTTCGGCGAGGAGGAATCTGCTCTTCGAATCGAGAGTGCTCTCCATCAGACCCGTCGTGCGGGCACCTCGGTCACCGGCTCTCGGGGTGCTCGCACTCAGTGGCGGGGACGATCGCGACTGGACAGCGGACGTGGTGGATCGCGGCGTGGACCACCGGTCCGAGGTGGGGGCCGAGCGGCAGCCGGCGGCTGCACCGGCCGAGTACGATCAGGCCGGCCGTTGCCGAGGCGTCCACCACGACGTCGGCAGCGTTGCCCCGTACCAGGTCGGACCTTACGTCGACCTGTGGGTAGCGGGTCTGCCAGGGGGCCAGCGTGTCCGTCAGCTGCGTGTTCTCGGCGGCGGACAGCTCATTCTCCATGCCGCCCATCGCGGCGAAGGCCATGTACTCGCTGCCGACCGGCGGCGTCCCAGGACCTCCTGGCTCACCGAGCCGGCCAGGAAGCCTTGCAGCGTGCTCAGCCCTCGGGAGCCGAGCCCCGGCACGGTGGCTCCGCGCCCGGCGGCCTCCAGGGCCTGTTCTCCGGTTCGTGGGCGTTGTCGGGGCCGGTGGCAGTCGCGGAGCGAGTCCGGGGCGACGCCGAGACGGCGGGTGGCCTCGTCCACCACGTCGGCCGGTCCGTCGTCCGTCTCGGCCACCGCGGCCCAGGGGCCCGGCCCTGGGCATCGCGGTCAGTATCGAACGGCTTCACGGCCCGCGCCTGGGCGAGACCGCCCGGAGTGCCGCGCAAGAGCCGCAGCCGGTCACTGACCGCTCGGTGCGGCGCGGAACGGTGCACGGGTCGCAGACCCGACGCGCCGCCCGGCTCCGGACGGTGCAGGCTGGAACCACAGCACCCCGCAGGATGCCCGAGCGGCGGGCCTCCATGTGTCCGGCGGGCGGCGCCAGTAGGAGTGGCGCGAAACCGGTCGCCGAGCTCGGAATGGGAGACGGAGGATGGCCCATACCTACGCGCGCACCGGCGAGCGGCTGGCCGACCAGGCGGACCTGGTTGCCGAGGCGCTGCGGCGGGTGACGGAGGCGGTGCTCGGCTCGCCGGCCGTCGAGGTCGGCCGGGAGCTGGAGGCGGCCGAGCGAGCGGTGGGGGCGCTGTTCGAAGAGCTGGAGGACGACGTCACGGTCGTTCTCGCGGTCGAGGGCACATCGCAGGACCTCCGGGATGTCGTGGCCGAGATCCACATCGGCGGAGACCTGCGGCACCTGGCCGATCAGGCCCGGCAGATCGGGGAGATCGCCTCGGCGCGGCGCGTCAGGGGTCCGTTCCCTGAGGAGCTCCGCACCCCGCTGGGCGGGCTCGCCGACCTGGCGCTCGGCATGGTGACGCTGGCCGCGGCGGCGCTGCGGGAGCCTTCCGTGGCGACCGTCGCCGACCTCCATGACGGCCCCAATGCTGCCGCCCAGCGCCAACGGCTGCTGTACGAACGGATCATCGGCGAAGGGGCGGCCGCCGACCCGACGGACGTGATGGAGGCCGTGTTGCTGGCGGCCTGCTTCGCGCGCTGTGCGCACCATGCGCTGTCGGCGGCCCGGTTCGCGGCGCTGTTCTCCGAGTCGCCGTAGCCGCAGGCGCCTACGGCAGGCCGGCGGCGGCGGTCGTCGCCGCGAGCCGGCGCCGGACGCCGGCGTGGCGGATGGTGCCCGCGTGGGCGATGACCAGCGCGGCCAGGGCGGGTTCGGCCAGGTCGACGACCGGTCGTCCGCCGTGGACGAGGTGGGCCAGCAGTGCCGTGACGGAGCGGGAGAAGGCCGCGGAGGCGGCCTCCGGGACACGGGCGGCGAGGTCGCCGGCGCCGATCACGGTGACGCCGTTGGCGAGCACCCGCTCGATGCCGGGCTCGGCTCCGGCGACGGTGCGCCCGTATGGCCCGCAGGCCAGGTCCACCACCACTGACCCCGGCCGGAGCCTGCGGAGGGCGTCGTCGTCGATCAGCAGCAGCGGCGGGGTGTTGTCAGAGGGCTCGACCGTGCTGATCACGATGTCGAAGGACGGCAGGACCGCTGCCGGTGCTCGCTCGCCCGCCCCGTGGACCTGTACGTCGGCGCCGAGCAGCCGCGCCGTTTCGACCGTCCGCCGAGTGGCAGGGCCACCACCCAGAACCAGGACGCCGGCCAGTTCCCGGCCGAGCCGGTCGGCGGCCAGGCGGACAGCCCCGGACCCGGCGAACTCCGCCTGACCCGCCGCCGCGTCCAAGCTGCTCGCCGGCCCGGCCGTGGCCGGCAGCTGGTCCAGACTGATCAGGGTCGCCCCCTCGTCGGCCCACCGGCGGACCACGAAGGGAGCGTGCATCGGTCGCAGCAGGCCGATGAGGATCTGTCCGCGGCGCATTGGCCCGAGTCTGTCGACCGTGGGCCGCCGGACCGCGACCACGATGTCCGCCGAGGCCGCCTCGGCAGTGGGGACGACGCGCGCCCCGGCTGCCCGGTACAGAGCGCCGGTGAAGCCCGCGATGGCCCCTGCGCCGCCCTCGACCAGGACACTCAGCCCGAGGCTGCTGACGTCACGCACGCCTTCCGGTACGAGCGCCACCCGTGTCTCGCCCGGATGTCGCTCGCGGAGCACGCCCAGAGTCACGGCCGCCATCGCCGACCTCGCAGTCCGTCACGGAGAAGCCCTGTGCCCTCCCAGTATCCGCCTTTGCGAGGCTCCTGATCACCCCGGATACTCGAACGAGAGCCGTTGCCCGACTCCGTGCGGAGGTGGCCGTGGCCCGTCGTGGTTGGCAGTTCTGGGTGGACCGAGGGGGGACGTTCACAGATGTCGTCGGCCGGCGCCCGGACGGTCGCCTGGTCACCCACAAGCTGCTCTCGGTGGACCGCCGCCGCTACCGTGACGCTGCCGTCGCCGGCATCCGGAATCTCATGGGACTCGCCCCGGGACAGCCCCTCACCGACGTCGGCATCGAGGCCGTCCGGATGGGTACCACGGTTGCCACCAACGCCTTGCTGGAGCGCACCGGAGAGCGGACCGCACTGGTCGTCACCCGCGGTTTCGGTGACGCGCTGCGGATCGGCTACCAGGACCGCCCGCACATCTTCGCCCGCCGGATCGTCCTCCCGGAGCCGCTGTACGACGAGGTGATCGAGGCGGACGAGCGGATCACCGCCGACGGCACGGTGCTGCGCCCACCCGACCTCGACGCGCTCGGCGCCCGGTTGCGGACGGCGTACGACCGCGGAATCCGCTCGGTCGCGGTGGCTCTCCTGCACAGCCACCTCCACCCGGCGCACGAGCGCGTGATCGGTGAACTCGCCCACCGCATCGGCTTCCCGCAGGTGTCGCTGTCCAGCGAGGTCAGCCCGCTGATGCGGCTGGTGCCGCGCGGCGACACCACGGTCGTGGACGCCTACCTGACACCGGTGCTGCGCCGCTACATCGACGAGGTGGCGGACGAACTGCGCGGGGTGCGCCTGATGTTCATGCAGTCCAACGGGGGCTTGGCCGAGGCCGGTCACTTCCGGGGCAAGGACGCGATCCTCTCCGGCCCGGCCGGCGGTATCGTCGGAATGGCCCGGATGTCCGAACTGGCGGGCCACGACCGGGTGATCGGCTTCGACATGGGCGGCACCTCGACGGACGTCTCGCACTTCGCGGGTGCCTACGAGCGAGTGGTCAGCACCCAGGTTGCCGGGGTGCGGTTGAGGGCGCCGATGCTGGCGATCCACACGGTCGCCGCGGGTGGCGGATCGGTGCTGCACTTCGACGGCGCCCGCTACCGGGTCGGCCCGGACTCGGCCGGCGCCGACCCCGGCCCGCTGTCCTACCGGGCGGGTGGACCGCTGACGGTGACGGACGCCAACCTCATCCTGGGCCGGATCCAACCTGGCTGCTTTCCAGCGGTCTTCGGGCCCGGTGGCGACCTGCCGCTGGACCGGGAGGCGGTCCGGGAGGCGTTCCGCGGCCTCGCCGCCGACATCTCCGGCCGGACGGGCGACGACCGGACACCCGAGCAGGTCGCTGAGGGCTTCCTACGGATCGCCGTGGACAACATCGCCAACGCCGTGAAGCGGATCTCGGTCCAGCGGGGGCACGACGTCACCCGGTACGCGCTCACCACCTTCGGCGGCGCGGGCGGCCAGCACGCCTGCGCGGTCGCCGACGCCCTGGGCATCCGCACCGTTCTGGTACCGCCGGCGGCCGGACTGCTCTCCGCGCTCGGCATCGGGCTGGCCGACACCACCGTGATGCGCGAGCAGTCCGTCGAACTCCCTCTGGAACAGGCGTCGATGGGCAGGATCGGGGCGGTGGCCGAGGCGCTCACCGCGACCGCCCGGGCCGAGCTGCTGGCCGAGGATGTCCCGGCGGAGCGCGTCCGGACGGTCCGGCGGGCCCGGCTGCGCTACGACGGCACGGACACCGCGATTCCGGTCGACCTGGCCGAGCCGGCGGTCATGGCCGCCGCCTTCGAGGCCGCCCACCGCGCGTTGTACTCGTTTCTGATGGACCGTCAAGTCATTGTGGAGGCAATATCGGTGGAGGCGACCGGTCTCACCGGTTCGGTCGACCTCGACATCCTGGGCGTGGCTTCCGGCGAAGAGCCCGGCGTGCCCGAGGAGGCCGCCATGTACACCGGTGGGAGGTGGCGGAAGGTCGGCCTGTACCGGCGTGAACTGCTGCCCCCGGGCCGAACGGTGACCGGTCCCGCGATCGTGGCCGAGTCCGGCGCCACCACCGTGATCGATGGCGGCTGGCGGATGAAGGTCGGCCCACTGGGTCACCTGCTGCTGGAGCGGGTCGCCGCGCCCGCGGCCGAGACCGTCGGCACCGAGGCGGACCCGGTGCTACTGGAGGTCTTCAACAACCTCTTCATGTCGATCGCCGAACAGATGGGAGCGCGGCTGGAGTCCACCGCGCAGTCGGTCAACATCAAGGAGCGGCTGGACTTCTCCTGCGCCCTGTTCGACCCGGACGGCAGCCTCGTCGCCAACGCCCCGCACATCCCGGTCCACCTCGGCTCGATGGGCACCACCGTCCAGGAGGTGATCCGGCGGCGCGGCGGCTCGATGAGGCCCGGCGACACCTATGCCGTCAATGACCCCTATCACGGCGGCACCCACCTTCCCGACATCACCGTGGTCACCCCGGTCTTCGACGAGGCCGGAGAGCGGATCCTGTTCCACGTCGCCTCCCGCGGGCATCACGCCGAGATCGGTGGGCTCACACCCGGCTCGATGCCGGCCGCCAGTCACCGGATCGAGGAGGAGGGCGTGCTGTTCGACAACTGGCTGCTGGTCGAGGGCGGGCGGCTGCGGGAGGCGGAGACCCGGAAGCTGCTGCGCGAGGCGCCCTACCCCTCGCGCAACCCGGAAACCAACCTGGCCGACCTCCGGGCCCAGATCGCCGCCAACCGCAAGGGCGTCGAGGAGATCGGCGCGATGATCGGCCACTTCGGGCTGGACGTGGTGCAGGCGTACATGAGGCACGTCCAGGACAACGCCGAGGAGGCCGTGCGCCGGGTGATCGGCCGGCTGGACAACGGCGCTCACCGGTACGAGACCGACGCCGGGGCGGTGATCGCCGTACGCGTCACCGTCGACCACCGGGACCGTTCGGCCGTCGTCGACTTCACCGGCAGCGCGGACCAGCTCGACAGCAATCTCAACGCGCCCTCGTCGGTGGTCACCGCGGCGGTGCTGTACGTCTTCCGCACCCTGGTGGCCGAGGACATCCCGCTCAACGACGGCTGCCTGCGGCCGCTGCGGATCATCGTCCCGCCCGGGTCGATGCTGGCCCCGCGCCACCCGGCCGCCGTGGTTGCCGGGAATGTCGAGACCTCGCAGGCGATCGTGGGCGCTCTCTACGCGGCGCTCGGCGTCCAGGCGGAGGGCTCGGGCACGATGAACAACGTCAGCTTCGGCAACCGGGATCACCAATACTACGAAACAGTCGGTTCCGGCTCCGGCGCGGGCGACGGCTTCCACGGTGCCTCCGTGGTGCAGACCCACATGACGAACTCCCGGCTCACCGACCCCGAAGTACTGGAGTGGCGACTGCCGGTTCTGCTGGAGGAGTTCTCCGTCCGGGCGGGCAGCGGGGGCCCTGGAAGGTGGCATGGCGGCGACGGTGCCGTCCGGCGGATCAGGTTCCGCGAGCCGATGACCATCAGCCTCCTCTCCAGCCACCGCCGTGTCCCTCCGTACGGCCTCGCGGGGGGCCGGCCCGGCGCCCTCGGCGCCAACCGGGTCGAACGCGCCGACGGCTCGGTCCACCACCTGGCCGGCTGCGACTTCGTCATCGTGGAACCGGGCGATGTCCTGGTGGTCGAGACCCCCGGTGGCGGTGGCTACGGCCGGCCCTGACATCGATCCGGCCTGGCATCACCCGCCGGCCGGCTCTGTCAGCGGTCTGATCGAGGTACCGGACGGCACTGCCTCCGGAACGACCGTGCCGATCCGGGTGGACGACGTCGGCCGGCCCGCCGATCCGGCCAAGAGCCGGCAGGCGATCACCTCGGATGCCGTGGTCGTCGGCCTCGGCTCGGCGACCGGCCTCTCCGCAGTGGCCGCCGGTGCGTACGTGCTCCGCCGTCGTTCGCTCGAATTCGGGGGTTGAGGAACATCGGAACGAAAACCGGCGCTAAGCCCTCCCTGCTCTCCGGAGCCCGTTGACCTGCGCTTCCGTGGTGGTTGAACCTTCGGCGGTCGTGTTGATCAACTGCCTGGAGGTCCGGGGCGCCGGTCGAGTTTCTGACGGATGAGCAGGCCGCGGGGTACGCGGCGTTCCGAGGGGCGCCGGCCCGCGCGGAGCTGGAGCGGTTCTTCTTCCTGGACGACGCGGACCGGGAGCTGGTGGAGTCGAAGCGGCGGGCGCACAACCGGCTGGGCTTCGCAGCCCAGCTGACGACGGTGCGCTACCTGGGGGTGTTCCTGGACGATCCGACCGACATGCCGGTGGAGGTCGCGGACTACCTGGCCGAGCAGCTGGACATCGAGGACGCCTCGGTGCTGAAGGCGTACGGCGAGCGGGAGAACACCCGGCTCGACCATGTGCGCGAGCTGCGGCGGCTGCTGGAGTACCGGGAGTTCGCCGAGGCAGAGCCGGAGCTGCGGGCGTGGGTGGATGCACGGGCCTGGACGACCGGGGAGGGGCCGAAGGCGCTGTTCGACGCGGCGGTGGGGTGGCTGCGCGAGCGGCGGGTGCTGCTGCCCGGGGTGACAACGCTGACCCGGCTGGTCGCCGGGGTGCGGGAGGCGGCGAACCAGCGGCTGTGGGAGACGTTGCACGGCCTGCTGACGCCCGGGCAGCGGGCGGTGCTGGACGAGCTGCTGACGGTGCCGGCCGGGGCGCGGGTTTCGGAGCTGGACCGGTTGCGGCGCGGGCCGGTGCGGGTGTCGGGGCCGCAGATGAAGGCCGCGCTGGAGCGGGCCCAGGAGATCGCCCGGCTGGGGATGGGCGAGGTGGACGTGGCCGGGGTGCCGCCGCGCCGGCTGGCGGAGCTGTCCCGGTATGGCGTGGACGGGAAGGCGTCGCTGCTGCGTCGGCACGGCGACGCGCGGCGCCTGGCGACGCTGCTGGCCACCGCGGTGCACCTGACGACCCGGGCGGTGGACGACGCCCTGGACCTGCTGGACGTGCTGGTGGCCACCCGGCTGCTGGCGCGGGCGGAGCGGGAGACGGCGAAGGAGAAGTTGAAGACCCTGCCGAAGGTCGAGCGGGCCGGCGCGAAGCTCGCCGCCGCGCTCCAGGTGGTGCTGGAGGAGACCGCCGAGCAGGTGGACACCTCCACCGGGGAGATCACCGCGCCGAAGGTCGCCACGCTGGCGGCGATGTGGGAGGCGATCGAGGCGGTCGTGCCGCGGGGCGAGCTCGCCGCGGCGGTGGCCGCGATGGTCGAGCTGGCGCCGCCGCTGGACTCGGACGCGGACGAGGCGTGGCGGCGGATGCTGGTGTCCCGGTTCTCCACGGTGCGGCCGTTCTTGAAGCTGCTGGTGGAAGTGGTGGACTTCGATGCGACGGCGGAGGGGGCGCCGGTGCTGCGGGCGTTCGTGTCGCTGCCGGAGTTGATGGGTCGCAAGAAGGTCACCGAGGCGGAGGTCGACACCGGGCTGGCGACCAGGCCGCCGCCCCACGCCTGCGCGAGCGGGATCGCTGCCTGGGCGTCGAACGCCATCGTGCTCTGGACGACCCGCTGCATGGACGCCGCCTTGGCCCAGCTGCGCGCCGACGGCTTCGACGTCCGCGAGCAGGACGTCGCCCGGCTCTCGCCGTTCGTGCGGCACCACGTGAACCTGCTCGGCCGGTACAGCTTCCTGCTGCCCGAGATGCCCGGCGGCCTGCGGCCGCTGCGCGACCCGGACCGGGCCGGCCAGGACTGAAACCTGGGGGCCCGCCGGGTCAGCGGCCGGGCTCGGCCAGGTGCCACGGGGCGCCGGGGCGGGTGGCACGCGCGGTGGCGGCGAGCCGGATCGCGTACACGGGCGCTTCGCCGGGGAGTGGGCCGAGGTAGTGGTGGCCGACCATGTGGCACCAGGCCGGCAGGTCCAGCGGGGCAGCGGGGTCGGTGGCCACGATGTGCACCACCGTGCCCGCCGGCTCCTGCGAGATCCGCTCACGGAGTCTCAGCAGCAGGGTGACGCACAGCAGGCCGGTGCCGTCGACCACCAGGTCCGCGGCTGGCGGCTCGGCGGCGTTCACCGCGGCAGGCTCTGGGTGACGCGCCACAGCCGCCGGGGCAGGCCGCCTTCCTCGAAGGGGTGCACCTCGTCCAGGGTCCAGCCGTCGGCGAGGGAGTCGACCAGGTCGCGGGGGAAGAAGTGGACGGCGAAGCCGCCGTGCTCCCAGATGTCGTCGTCGTGGCCGGTGCCCGCCCCGTAGTGGGCGTCACCGGTGTGCCGCACGGTGTAGACGAACACCCCGCCCGGCCGCAGTACCCGGCGCACCTCGGCGACCAAGGCGCGGATCTCCTCGGTGGACAGCGCCATGCACAGCAGCATGTGCGCGAACACCGCGTCCACGCTGGCGTCGGCCAGCGGGAGCGGCTCGCGCACGTCGTGCACCGCGGTGGTGACCCGCTCCGCCGTGCCCTGGGCAGCGGCGGCCGCGCGCAGCTGCTCCAGGCCGACGGGGCTGAAGTCGGCGGCCAGCACGGAGAAGCCCTCGCGGGCGAAGTGCAGCGCGTCACGGCCGTGACCGGCGCCCAGCTCCAGCACCTCGACCGCCCCGGCGGCCCGGAAGACGGCGGCGGCGTGCACGGCCGGCTCGGAGGGCTCCTCCCCGTACATGCCCGGGTTGCCGCTGTAGGTGTGCTGCCAGTGCTCCCGCTGGACATCGCCCAGCTCGTGTTCGTGCTCCGGCATCGTCCCGCCTCTTCTCGCCGCCCGGCCCGCGCCGGAGCTCTCCGCAGGTCAGCCTAGATCCGCCGCCCGGCCGGCGCGGCGGCGGCCCCGCACCGGGCGGCCCCGCCGTCAGGGCCGCCGGTCCGAGGCCGGATACTGGCCCGGCCGCACGCCGACAGGGGAGCTCGTGACGACCTGGTCCGCCCTGCTGCCCGCCTTCACGGCCGGGCTGCTGATCTCGACGCTGACCGCCCCGGTCGGCGTGTCCGGCGCGGTGTTCCTGCTGCCGGTCCAGGTCAGCGTGCTAGGCGTGCCCAGCCCGGCCGTGACGCCGACGAACCTGCTGTTCAACGTCGTGGCCGCCCCCGGTGCGCTGCTGCGCTACCGCCGGGCCGGGAGCCTGGGCGGACCGCTCACCCGCCTGCTGGTGACCGGCACCGTCCCGGGCGTGGTGATCGGCGCCGCTGTGCGGGTCTTCGCCGTCCCCGGCCCCAGGGTCTTCCGGCTCCTGGTCGCCGCCCTGCTGCTCCCGCTGGGGCTCTGGCTGTGCGCCCGCACCCTGCGCCCGGCCCGGGCCCGGCCCGCGGTCCCGCTGACCGGCCGCGCCACCCGGCTGCTGGCGACGGCGGTCGGTGCGGTCGGCGGGATCTACGGCATCGGCGGCGGCTCGATCCTGGGCCCGGTGCTGGTGGGCCGCGGCCTGCCGGTGGCCACCGTCGCCCCGGCCGCGCTCGCCTCCACCTTCGTCACCTCGCTGGCCGGGGCGGGCACCTACGCCCTGCTCGCCCTGGTCGCCGAGGGGGACATCGCGCCGGACTGGACGCTCGGGCTGAGCACCGGGCTCGGCGGGCTGGCCGGCGGCTACCTCGGCGCCCGCCTCCAGCCCCGCCTGCTCGAGACCGCCTTGCGGATGCTGCTGGGAGCCCTCGCCGTAGGCGTGGGCGCCCTCTACCTCGGCCAGGCACTGCGCTGACCGGTACTCAGCAGCAGTCGCAGCCCGCCCGGCAGCCGCAGGCGTCGACGCCCGGGCCGCCGGGCGGCGGGGCGAGGCCGGGAGCGGGCGCGCAGCAGCCCTTGCCCTGCCAGGCGTCGCGGCCCTCCTTCACGGCGATCACGGCGATGACCAGGGCGGCGATCGGATCGGCCCAGGACCAGCCGAGGGTGGCGTTCAGGACCAGGCCCACCAGCAGGACGGCGGACAGGTAGGTGCACAGCAGGGTCTGCTTGGAGTCGGCGACCGCGCTGGCGGAGCCGAGTTCGCGCCCGGCCCGGCGCTGGGCCGCGGACAGGAAAGGCATCACCGCCAGGGACAGCGCGGCGAGCACGATGCCCGCAACCGAGCGTTCGGCCTCGCCGGTGCCGGCCAGCGCCCGCGCCGAGTCGGCGCCGACGTAGGCGGCGAGTGCGAAGAAGGAGACCGCGATCATCCGCAGCGTGGTCTTCTCGCGGGCCTCGCGCGCCGCGTGGTCGGTCGCGGAGAACTGCCAGGCCACCGCCGCGGCGGAGGACACCTCGATGATCGAGTCCAGGCCGAAGCCGATCAGCGCGGTGGAGGAGGCGACGGTGCCGGCGGTGAGGGCGACGACCGCCTCGATCACGTTGTAGGCGATCGTGGTGGCCACCAGCAGGCGGATCCGGCGGGCGAGCGCGTCGCGTCGCTGCGGCGACGGCCCACGCTCCGGGGCGGGACCGAGGGATATCGAGACGTCGACGGCCATGGTCAGCAGCAGCCCTTCTCGGCGGTGTCCGGGCAGGTGCGCTCGGCGGCCACCGCGAGCACGGTGGTGCGCAGATCCTCCAGCGCGTGCCCGAGCCGGGGGTCGGCGAGCTCGTAACGGGTGCGCCGGCCGACCGGGACGGCGACGACCAGGCCGCAGTCGCGCAGGCAGGCCAGGTGGTTGGAGAGCCGGGTGCGGGAGACGCCGAGCGTCTCCGCCAGGTCGGCGGGATGGGCCGGGGCCTCGCGCAGGGCGAGCAGGATGCGGCAGCGGATCGGGTCGGCGAGCGCGCGGCCGAACCGCGCCAGGACCTCGACCTCGGAAGCGAGAGTCAGCACCCGCCCACAGTACAGAGAATCGTGGATTCACAAAACCATGAACTATTGGAGTGAGGGTGGGTGCGGCGTGAGGACGGCCCGGACCGCGTCAGCGTCGGGCATCCCCGGGCGCAAGGAGGCTGGTGACGGCGGCGATGGCCTCCGCCGAGGGCTTGAAGTAGCGGCGGACGTTCTCCGCCTTCTTGTGCCGGGACTTCGCCATCAGCATCAGCTCGGAGGCACCTCGCTCGCCGAGGTGGGTGAGGGAGGAGTGACGGTACTCGTGCAGGTCCCAGCCGGTGCCCGGCCCGGCGTGCGCGGTGTGCTGGTCGAGCAGCGCGCGGGCCTGGCCGTAGGAGAGGCGGGCCAGGCCGGTGTCCGGACAGACGTCCCGGGCGGAGAGCACCTTGCCGGGCCCGGGGCGGCGGTGGGTGACGAACACCGGCCCACGGGTGCGGCCCTTGAGCAGGCGGGGCAGCAGCCGGGCAGTGCCCGCGTCCCAGAAGACCGTCTCCAGCACGTAGTCGGCGCGCTCGGCGCTGCGCCGACGCACCTTCGGCTGAGCGCCCTTGGCCTTCACCGGGCATCGGCGCCCGGCCAGGTCCAGCTCCTCGATGTTGACGTCCAGGATCTCCTCGGAGCGGGCGCACGTCTCGTAGAGCATCCGCCACAGGGTCTTCTCCCGCAGGTGGACGTCGCGGCGGGCGATCAGCCGGTCGATCGCCATCTTCGAGCGCACCGGGGTGTCCGAGTCCGGCGGCGGCATCCGCTTCGCCCAGGCCGGCACCCGCGGCCCGTCGTAGCCGCGCTCGGCGCACCAGCTCGTCCAGGACAGCACCGCGCCGCGGCGGGCGTTCCAGGTGTTCACCGCCGCGTCGCCCCACAGCAGCTCCAGCGTGCCGCCGATCTCGTCGTCCGCCACCGAGGCGAGCGGCCGGCCCTCGCCGATCCGCTCGGCGGTCTTCCCGACCGCGATGCCGTAGTTCCGGACGGTGTTCGGGTTGGAGAGCGAGTCGAGGAAGGCGTCGGCGGCCGTCCGGACGGTCAACGCCTTCCCGGTCGGCAGCAGCAGGACGGGCACCGGCTTCCCCTTGTCACAGATAACAGGGCCGCTTCGCGCAGCGGCCCGGCGACGTCGCCGCAGGTCATGATCAGCGATGCCGCAGATAATAGGGCGTTATCTGTGAAACGACTTCACCACCGCCCGACGCCGACGACCCGTCAGCCGCCCACCAGCGGCGATCGAGGCTTAGCGCCGGTTTTCGTTCCGATGTTCCTCAACCCCCAATTCCGGGCGGAGTTGGGCTGGGAGCCGGAGTGGGAGCGGGTCGAGCCGCTCTGGTCCGGGCGGAGTTGAGAGTGGATCGTCGGACGACTCTCAGAGTGGGAAGGCACGGTCCTCGCCGGGTCGGACGATGGTCGGGGTGCCGCGGAACCGGATCTGGACGGGCTCCTGGGGTCCTTCCCGCAGGCTCACCGTGACCGTCCGGCGGTCGGTGGCGATCACGACGCCCCAGTGGCCGCGGTAGCGCAGCTCCAGCTCGATCCGGCCGAGGGCGGACGGCAGGTGCGGGTCCAGCCAGAGGGCGTCCTCGCGGATCTCCAGGCCGGTGTAGCAGCGTTGCAGCAGGTCGACGGCGCCGGCCATGGCGCCGAGGTGGACGCCTTCGGCGGTGGTGCCGCCCTGAGAGTCCCGGAGGTCGGCGACCAGGGCGTCGCGGAAGTGCCGCCAGGAGGCGCGGCGGTCGGAGCTGGTGAGGACCCACGCGTGGACCACCGAGCTGAGCGTCGAGCCGTGCACCGTGCGGCGCAGGTAGTAGGCGGTGGTCCGGCGCAGCAGCTCGTGGCCGGCCGGGTAGCCGAGCCGGCGGAGCAGGTCGCGGACCTCACGGGCGGAGAACAGGTACCAGAGCATGAGGACGTCCGCCTGCTTGGAGACCCGGTAGCGGTTGGCGGTGTCGCCCTCGGCCTCCAGGATCCGGTCGAGGCGGCGCAGGTCGGGGTAGCGGTACCGGTAGGCGGTCCAGTCGAGTTCGGCGAGCCGGTCGTAGCCGTCGAACTGGCTGAGCACGCCATCGTGGAAGGGGACGTGCAACCGTCGCCCGACCTCACGCCAGCGGTCGAGTTCGGCGTCGTCGAGAGTCAGCCGTTCCAGCAGCTCGCCGCGCCGGTAGCCGGGCAGGGCGCGGACGGTGTCGAGAGCGCGGGCCAGCACCCAGGAGGCGAGGACGTTGGTGTAGGCGTTGTCGTCCAGACCGGGGCCGTCCGCCCACGGGTAGGCGTCGTGGTACTCGTCCGGGCCCAGTACCCCGCGGATCGAGTAGCGGTCCCGCCGGGGATCGTAGGTGGCGGCCGAGGACCAGAACCGGGCGATCTCCAGGAGCGTTTCGGCGCCGGCTTCGGCGAGGAAGTCCAGGTCGCCGGTGGCTTGGTAGTACTGCCAGATGTTGTAGGCGACGGCCGAGCCGACGTGTCGCTGGAGGTGGCTGTGGTCGGGCAGCCAGCGGCCCGAGAGCGGGTTCAGGTGGAGCTGCTGGGACTCCTCGCGGCCGTCGCTCGCGCTCTGCCACGGGTACATCGCGCCACGAAGGCCGACCTCGCGGGCAGCTTGGCGGGCCGCGTCCAGGCGGCGGTGGCGGTAGCGCAGGACAGCTCGGGCAAGCTCGGGGAACCGCAGGTTGAGCAGTTGGAGGACGAACAGCTCGTCCCAGAAGACGTGGCCGCGGTAGGCCTCGCCGTGGAGCCCCCGGGCCGGGATGCCGACGTCGAGGTCGGCGGAGTGCTCCGAGTACGTCTGGAGCAGGTGGAAGAGGTTCAGGTGCAGCGGGCCGGCGCCGTCGAAGTCCGCCTCGATCCGGCAGCGCCGCCACAACTCGGCCCAACGCAATGAGTGTTCGGCCAGCAACCGGTCGAAGCCGGGGGCCTGTGCGGCGAGCAGGCGTGACGCATCGAGGGGCGCCCCGATCGCCGGGTCGCGGGAGGTGTGGACGGCGACCGTCTTCTCCACCGTCACCGGGTGGCCGGGCCGGATGTCCGCGGTGAGGGTCTGGGCCGCCAAGCCTTCCCCGAACTCTGCACTGCGGTCGGCGTCGACGGGTGCGCCTGCCCGGTACAGGCGGGTCCGCGCAGCGAGTGCGATGTGCAGTGGCGAACCGGCGGTGGCGACCTCCAGCCAGAGCGGCCCGTCCTCGTCCGTGCCCTGGCCGGTCGGTACCAGGTGGCGGGCGGTCAGGCCGCGGTAGCGGGCGACCCCGGTGTTGGCCACGGTGCCGTCGAGGGCGGAGCGGATCTCGATCGGGCCGGACCAGTTCTCCGCGGTCAGTGTGGTCTCCAGAGCGAGCAGATGCCGCTGCGCCTGGCTGGCGAGGCGGCGCTGCACCAGGCGGGTCCGCCGCCCCCCGGAATCGACGACCAGGGCGCACCGGGTCAGCAGCCCGCGCCGCAGGTCCAGCTCCAGGGTCTGCTCGACCGGCGGGCCGGTGAACCACTCGCCGCCAGTCGGGCGGAAGGTCAGTGGCAGCCAGTTCGGGGTGTTGATCAGGTCCTCGTTGGTGACGGTGCGGCCCGCGACCGTCGAGGAGGCGCGGTCGTAGCATCCGGCCAGGTAGGTGCCCGGGTAGTGGACCCCGTCGGCGGCCGACTCGGGTGCGGCGCCGCGGCTGACGACGTAGCCGTTGCCGACCGCGCAGAGCACCTCCCACAGACCCTCCTCGGCCGGGGTGAAGCCCTCGTAGCGCAGGGTCCACGGGTCGGGCATCGCGGTGGCGGCCGCCGTGGTCGTGGTGACGGTCTCCGGTTTCACGCGGCGGGCCTCCGTGCTGTCGGCGTGCTTCCAGTTTGCGCACCGAGTCGTGGGTCGCTCATCCGGCGTCGTCGGCGGCTTCCTCCTCTGCCGTGTGGATGGCCCGGCCGGTGACGGAGCTGGGCCTGATCCGCACCCATACGTCGCGCTCGCCGGCCCATGGATCGGGGGACCCTCGCCGCACGAGGTGCTCGATGGCCTCCGGTTCGTCGAATGCGGTGGCCTCACCGACGGCCAGGACGCTCCAGCCGGTGCGTGACGCCTCGTCGATCCGGTCGACCTCGAAGGCGATCCGGGTGCCCAGGGTGGCGGCGAGGGTGCTTCCGCCGGTGGTGCGGAAGAGCAGCGTGCCGTCGAGGACGCGGTAGTTGACGGGCAGCACGACCGGCCCCTCGGCGGTGCTCAGCGCGACCCGTCCGACACCACCTGGTGCCAGCTTGCCCCAGCACTGTGCCGCCGACAGCTCCGTCAGGACCGGGTGGGCGGCGGCCGCCGCTGATCCGGACGGCAGGTCGAGTCCGCCACCGAGCAACTGAGAGGCGGAGGTCCCGAGGGCGTCGGCCAGTCTGATCAGCGGCCCGGTCTCGACGGTGGCCGGCGACGACTCCAGATACTCCAGAAACCCTTCCGCCATGCCGGCTTTCGCGGCCGTCTCGGCGCGGCTGAGCCCGAGCTGCCGCCGGCGCAGGGCGATCCGGCGCCCGATGTCACCGGGACCGGCCGAGCCTTCCTCGGCATCGTGGGATCCGGATGGACGGGCCTTCGACGGCTCCCCGCCCGATTCTGTCATGGGCATGAACTTCTCCTTCCAAGGCCCGGCCTGCCGGGGAGCGCCGCATCGGCGCCGGCCGGCCGGCACAGTTCCATGGTCGGCGAGTACGGGCTCGACGGCGAGGGCCGACGGGGAGGTGCAGGGTGCCGGACGGTCCGCCCGTGTGCGGCCGGATGGTGGGCCGGTCGGCCCTTCCCGAGGAGGGAGGACGGGCGGACGCTGGAGTTGTCCTGACCGCCGTGGCCGCCGCCGAGGGCCTGCGCGGGCTCGGGCACAGGGGAGAGGTCGTGTTGAAGGCGTACTGGCCCGGCCAGGTCCACAAGAGCGCCGCCGGCGCGGTGCACACCGGGCTGGCCACGGATGCCCAGGTCAGGGACGTCTTCCGCGAGTTCGGCGAACGCTTCGGCGAGCAGCTGAGCGGCGCAGTCGTGCAGCCGACGGCCGCACCCGGTGTCGAACTGCTCGCCGGTGTGGTCCAGGACCGGGTCTTCGGCCCGCTCGTCGTCCTCGGCATGGGCGGCACCGCCGCCGACGTCCTCGCCGACCGAGCCGCCCGCCTCGCTCCGCTCACCGAGCACGACCTCACCACCATGATCACCGAACTCCGCGGCGCGCCCTTGCTGTTGGGCCACCAGGGCACGCCCCCGGTCGACCTCGCGGCGGTCCGCGATGTGCTCGCCAGACTCTCCCGGATCGCCGCCGACCTTCCCCAACTCGTCGAGGCGGACCTCAACCCCCTCATCGCCCGCCCCGGCGGCGCCGTCTGCGTCGACGCCCGGGTCAGGCTGGAACCCCGGCCCTCGTTCGGCCCTTACCTGCGACGACTGCGCCGACCGGCCGCCGCCCAAGAGGCGTGAGCACGATGAACCACAGCATCCTCGACGGCACCCCCGTCGAGACCATCGCCCACCCGGACGCCTCACCGACGTCCGGCCGCACCCGGGTGCGCGCCTGCATGAGCCGCCCCGGCATCGCCGTCACCCCCGGCACCGACTTCGCCACCGTGGTCGCCGCCATCACCGCCTCCCGGCGCGGCATCCTGCCCGTCGTCACGGCCGACGGCACGGTCGCGGGCGTCGTCGCCGCCTCCGACCTGCTCGCCGCCTACGCCGACGAACACACAGGGCGAGCCGTCCGGGGCGAACTCCACGCACAGGACCTCATGACCGCGCCCGCGATCACCGTGACCGACGAGCAGAGCGTCACCGAGACGGTCGCCCTGCTACGCCGCGAATCCCTGCACCACCTGCCGGTGGTCGACGGCGACGGCCGACTGGTCGGCCTGGTCTCACCGCACGACCTGCTGGACGCCCTGCGCCACGACGACGAGGCCGTCCGGACCGAAGCACTCGCCATCGTGCTCACCCCCGGCTCCGGCATTGCCCCCGCCTCGGTCCGGGTCACCTGCGAGCGTGGTCACGTCGTGCTGAACGGCCGCACTCGCACCCGTAGTGACGCCGCCGCGATCTGCCTGCAGGTCGCCCGCGTCGATGGGCTCACCGGGCTCACCGACCGGCTCGGCTGGGACTTCGACGACACCACGCCTCATGCCGCCGGCTGACCCTCGCCGACCGAACGGGGCGGCACGGGGGCTCAGCCCGGGACGACGACGTGGTCCACAGCGAAGGGCCGTCCAGCCGGTGTGGAACCGCGTGGCCGACCGGCTCTCTGGTGCGGCTCGGCGGTCCGGCGCGCAGAATCGTTCGGGAGACGACGCCAACCTCCGGGGAGCCGGCGATGGACGCGACGGAGCCCGACCGGCCCGTACGGGTGTTTCTGCTGGACGACCACGAGGTGGTCCGGCGGGGGGTGCGCGACCTTTTGGAGGCGGAGCCCGACATGGAGGTCGTCGGTGAGGCCGGCACCTGCGCGCAGGCACTGGCCCGTGTCCCGGCATTGCGGCCGCAGGTCGCGGTCCTGGACGTGCGGTTGC
>NZ_JBVJCO010000005.1:202682-253197 GCF_055588525.1 Kitasatospora sp. NPDC041988 | reverse complement strand
GGCAGGTCCTCGCCTCCTCGCTCGCCATGCTCCGCACCAAGCACGCCGACCTGCCCAGCCGCAAGCACGGCAACCCGCCGATGTAGCAGCGCCGTCCAGCGGCCTTCAGTTCCGGCGCCACCGACCACCCACCACGCATCCGCCCGGGAGAAACCGGACCATGGCCGTTTCCGCCGAACCCTTCATTCGCGTCGTCCGCGGCTCGCTCTCCGACGAGGAGCTCGCGGCCCTCACCGCCGTGCTGACGGCCCGCGCCGCCGCCGCCCAGCAGGCCGCGGCCGCGCCAGTCGAGCCGATCGCCACCTGGCAGCGCCTGGAGCGCCGCCCGGCCTACTTCTCGCCGGTCAGCTGGCAGCAGGCCGCCTGACGGATGGTCACCGGCGGGCCGCTCGCGGCCGCGAGCGGCCCGCTCCGGGGCGAACATGAGTAGCGCTCATGTTCGTGATTGGCCGCGGGAACGCCGGATGCGGCACAGTGGCCCCATGAGCCCGGACACGAGGAGTCACCACGCCGCCGGGCAGCGCGCCCCGGGCCGCCGGCGGCCGGTGCAGCAGCGCAGCCAGGAGCGGTACGGCCGGATCCTGGACGCCTGCGCCGGGCTGCTCGACGAGGCCGGGGCCACCGCGCTCACCACCAAGGAGGTCGCGCACCGCGCCCAGGTGCCGATCGGCACGCTGTACCAGTTCTTCGCCGGCAAGGAGGACCTGCTGGCCGCACTGGCCGGCCGCAACCTCGACCACTACCTCCAGCGGCTGGACCGGCGGCTGAGCAGCGAGGCCCCGGACGGCCCGGCCGGGTTCACCGACCTCGCCGTGGACGAGTTCGTGACCATGAAGCGGACCGTGCCCGGCTTCGGCCAGGTGGACTTCGGGCTGGCCGGCGCCGCCGTGCCCGCCGGGGTCCGGGACGACCGGCACCTGATCGACGCCGAACTGGACAACAACACGGCTGTCGCCCTGCGCCTCCAGGCACTCGGCGGCGAACTGTTCGGCACGGTCGATCCGGCGACGCTCACGCTGCGCCTGCGGGTGGCCCTGGAGGCGGCGGACGCCGTGCTCAAGCTCGCCTTCCGCGGCGACCCGGACGGCGACCCGGTCCTGATCGCCGAGTCGAAACGGCTGGTCCGCTGCTACCTGGCCGAACCGCCCGGCCCACGCTGAGGCCCACACCGAGGCCCACGCTGAGGCCCACACCGAGGCCCACGGTGCGCGACGACCCCGGCCGTGACGGCAACCCCAGGCCCCCCGGGCGTCCCTCAGCGCCGTCACGCCGTTGCGAGCCCGTCCCCGCCGCAGCACAGTGGAAGCAGAACGGCCGCCCGCGCGGCCACCGCTACCCGAGGAGCAGACCATGCACGCAGCGGTAGGTGACCAGCTCCACATCCACAGCAAGTCGGTGGGCATGGTCGACCAGAAGGGCGAGATCATCGAGGTGCGCGGCGCCGAGGGCGAGCCGCCGTACATGGTCCGCTTCGAGGACGGCCACACGGGCCTGATCTACCCCGGGCCCGACTGCAACATCGAACGCCGCGAGGCGCTCCGCTGACCCAGGCGGCCACCACCCTGCGCTTCCGCGGCGCGGGGTGGTGACTCACGTGTCCGCACCCGCCCCCGCACTGCCCGGCGCGCTCGCCGGGCTCGCACCCCTGCTCGACCAGTACGGCTACCCGGCCGTGGCGCTCCTCGTCCTGCTCGACAACTGCGGCATCCCGGCGCCCGGCCAGACCATCCTGGTGCTCGCCGCCGTCTACGCGGGCGCCGGGCACCTCGACTTCGCCGCCGTGGTGACGATCGCCTTCACCGCCGCGGTCGTCGGCAACAGCCTCGGCTATCTGATCGGCAGCACCGGCGGCCGCGCCTTCGTCCACCGCTGGGGCCGCTACGTCCTGCTCACCCCGGCCCGGATGGAGCGAGCCGACGGCTTCTTCGCCCGGCACGGCGGCAAGGTCGTCACCGTCGCCCGCTTCGTCGACGGACTGCGCCAGACCAACGGCATCATCGCCGGCACCACCGAGATGGGCTGGCGACGGTTCCAGCCGTTCAACCTGCTCGGGGCGGCGCTCTGGGTCGGCGTCTGGTCCTCCTTCGGCTACCTCGCCGGCGCCAACATCGGCGGGGTCTACCGAACGGCGATCCGCTACCAGCTCTGGCTGCTGATCGCCCTCGCCGCCCTCTGCGCCGCCCTCGCCGCCCGCCACCTGCTGCGCCGCCGCCGCAGACCGGACGACGGACGGCGCGAGCAGGCGGACGAGGGCTCGCAGGACGAGGACTCGCAGGCCTAGGCCCTCCCCTTCGAGCGGGCCTAGCCCAGCGGGAACACCTCGAACGGAACGGCGAAGCGCGTCCCGAGGCGGCTGCCGGCGCCCCGGCCGAAGCCCTCCAGGAACTCACGCGGGTCGCTCATCACGCCGCCCAGCCCGGCCAGGTACGCCTTGTGCTCGGCCAGCGAGGCGACGCCCTGCTCGAAGTGGTCGGTGGTGTCCACGGCGTGCCGGGACTCGGGCGAGGCGACCGCCCAGATCTCGCGCACGCCGTTCCACGGCTCGTGGCCCTCGGCCGTCAGCTCGCGGAACACCCAGCGGTTGCCGGCGTCGCGCACCGCGTCCAGGGTGGCCCGGCCGACGGCGATGTGGTCGGCCTGGTTGAGGAAGGTCCCGCCGTACGTCTCGCGGAAGTTGCTGGTGATGACGATGTCCGGGCGGTGCCGGCGGACGGCGCGGGCGATGTCGCGCCGCAGCGGCAGCCCGTACTCCAGCACGCCGTCGGGGTGGCCGAGGAACTCGACGGTGTCGACGCCGACCAGGGCGGCGGAGGCGATCTGCTCGGCCTCGCGCAGCGGTCCGCACTCCTCGGGGCTCAGCGAGTCGATGCCGGCCTCGCCGCTGGTGACCATCAGGTAGACCACCTTCTTGCCCTGCGCCGTCCAGCGGGCGACGGCGGCGGCACCGCCGTACTCCATGTCGTCGGGGTGGGCGACGACGGCCAGTGCGGTCTGCCAGTCCTCGGTGACGGGCTCGAACGGCTCGGGGGCCTGCTGCTCGCTCATGGTGCTGCCTCTCCGTGGTGCACGCGGTGTGGTCGTTGCGGTCGGTGCGGTCATTCGGTCGTACCGGTGGTGACTCTAGGAGATCACCGCTCCCCTCGTCCGCCGAACGGTCCGTCAGGCACGGTCGCCGCAGCCGCCGTTCCGCAGCGCCTCCTCGCGGGCTTGCCCCTGACCCGCGGGTCAGGGGTTAGCGTCCCGGCACCCGCAGCGGGACGGCCGCTGCCCGTGTTCCTCCAGGAGTTCCACGATGCCTCTCCCGACGACCGCCCGCGAGGTCCGGCTCATCACCGCCCCGGACGGACTGCCCGCCCCGGAGCACTTCGCGCTCGTCGAGGCCCCGCTCGCCGCGCCCGGCCCGGGCCAGGTGCTGGTCCGCAACCATGCCTTCCTGGTCTTCCCCGGCCTGCGCACCCTGATCGGCGGCGAGCTGACGGGCCTCCCGCTGCCGCGGATCCTGCCCGGCGGGGCACTGTTCGGCCCCGCGCTGGGCGAGGTGCTGGCCGCGCCGGCGGACGGCCCGCTGCGCCCGGGCGACCTGGTCACCCACATGCAGGGCTGGCGGGACCACGCGGTGGGCGACGCGGCCGGGTTCGCCCCGGTCGACGACACGCTGCCGGACCCGGTGGCACTGCTCTCCCCCGCCTCGGCCGGGTACGGCGGGCTGACCCGCTCGGCCGGGGTACGGGCGGGTGACGTCGTGCTGGTCACCGGTGCGGCGGGCGCGGTCGGCACGGTCGCCGGGCAGGTCGCCCGGCTGCTCGGCGCCTCGCGGGTGATCGGCACCACCGGCTCGCCCGCCAAGGCGGAGCGGCTGACGGCCGAGCTCGGCTTCGACGCGGTCCTGGTGCGCGGCGCCGGGCCGATCGCCGAGCAGCTGGCCGGGGCCGCGCCGGGCGGCATCGACGTCCTGCTGGACACGGTCGGCGGGGAGCAGCTGACCGCCGCCGTCGGCGCGGCCCGGCCGGGCGCACGGTTCGCCCTGGTCGGGGCGCTGGCCGGGCAGATGGCGCCGGACCGGCGCGGCGGCAGCTCCCCGGCGGTGGTCGACACCTTCCGGCTGCTCAACCAGGGTGTCACCGTGCGCGGGTTCCGCGGCCAGGACCACCCCGGCCTGGAGGCGGAGTGGCGGCAGCGGTTCGGCGCGTGGCTGCGCGCCGGCGAGATCACCTTCCCGTGGACGGCCGTGTCGGGCCTCGACCGGGCCCCGGAGGCGTTGCCCCGGCTGATCGAAGGCCGTACCTTCGGTGCCACGATCGTCGAGGTGTAGCCGGAACGGCAGCGGGGGGACGGATGCGGATCGGTGACGCGGCGGCAGCGGCGGGCACCACGCCCCGGGCGCTGCGCTTCTACGAGCAGCGCGGGCTGCTGCCGCCGCCGGTCCGCACGGCCACCGGCCAGCGCGAGTACGGGCCGGCCGAGGTGACCCGGGTGCGGGCGATCCGCGAGCTGCTCGCGCTCGGCCTGACCGTCGAGGACATCCGCAGCCGGGCCCACCGGCTCGACCTGCTCACTGAGGACCCGCCGCGCAGCTGCGCCTCCACCGGCGATGCCGGGCCGGAGACCTTCGCCCCGGTGGTCGAGCACCGCCTGGCCGCGCTGGACGCCGAGATCGCCCGGCTGACCTCCCTGCGCGACAGCCTGGCCCGGCACGCCGTCACCGGGGGCGCCGCCTAGCTCCTCCCGCCCGGTCCTTCGGACGGCGCTCCTTCGGACGGCGCTCCCTCAGACGGCGGCCGGATCAGCGTCCCGATGCCGGCGCAGAGCAGGTCCAGGCTGCGGGTGAACTTCTCGTCCGGCCCGTGCGCGGCCGCGGCGGCCACCGTCCGGGGGAAGCTCCGGTGGAGCGCGGCGACGTCCTCGGTGGTGACCGGCACCGCGGGTGGCTCGCTCTGCTCCTGGAGCACGTAGCCGGTGACGTGGCTGAGCACGGTGTCGGCGGCGGTGCCGCAGTGCTCCGGGGGCACGCCGGCCTCGGCGAGGGTGGCGAGCAGCCGTTCCATCAGCGAGAGCGCGCCGGGGCTGAGGGTCTTCGGGCTGCCGGCGAGCATGATCGCCCCGCCGGGGTGCTGCCGGATGCTCTGCCGCAGGGCGACGGCCTGCGCCGTGACCAGCTCCGGCCAGCTCGTCTGCGGGGGCAGTCCGGCCAGGGCGGCGGTGCCGGCCTCGTACGCCTGGCGGACCACCCGGTCGGCCATCAGCTGGAGCAGCGCGGCCTTGCTGGGCACGTGGTAGTAGAGGCTGCCGGCGTGCACGTCGAGCCGGTCCGCGACCTGGCGCACGGAGAAGCCGTGGTAGCCGGTCTGGGCGAACACCGCCATCCCCGCCTCGATGATCCGGTCTGCAGTCAGCTTCACGGCCGCAGTCTAGCGAGCTGCGCCGGCTTTCAAACAGTGTTTGAAAATTCCCCGGGTCGCGCTAATGTCATGATCAGCAAAATCGCACACGGCTCGGAGGGGGGTGGTGACGATGGACATCCTGCTGTTCAACGTGACCACGGCGGCACTGATGGTGCTGATGTTCAACGGCGGTCTGGCCCTGGTCGGCCAGAGCACCCTGGGCCGGCGGCGGATCCCCTGGGCGGCCGTCGGCCTGACCGGGCTCGCGCTCGCCGGGGTGGCCCTCCAGCTCTGCTGGTCGGGGGCGATGGGCGCGCTCGACGCGGACCCGTCGAAGTCCGGCTGGTGGCGCGTGGTCACCTCGGTCTTCATGCAGAACGGCGGCTTCGGCGGGGCGGCCTGGAACATCGCCACCCTCGCCGCCGTCGCGGCCTTCGCCGACTGGTTCTGGGGCGCGCCGCTCACGCTCGCCCTGTTCGCCGCGGGCATCCTGCTGCCGGAGCAGATCGACAAGCTGTGGGGCCAGACCTCCCACAGCACCGACCCCCGCAACTTCGCCGGCAGCTCCGGCGCCACCTACTTCCTGGGCGCGACGCTGGCCGCGGCCCTGCTGCTGCGCGGCGGCGCCGCCGAGAACTCCGGCAAGGCCGCCGGCCAGGGTGCCGGGCAGGGCTCCGACGACGAGGGCGCGAGCCGCGGCAAGGCCGTCCGCAAGAACCGGCTGCTCGCGCTCGGCGTGCCGGTGCTCGGGCTGGCGATGTGGTTCGCGCAGGAGAACGGGCACGGGCTGGTCTCCGGCTACGGCTTCGTCCTCGGCGCACTCGCCTGGGCCGCGTTCCGCACGGTCCTGCACCCGGACCGCGACCTCCGGCAGCCGCCGCGCACGACGGTCGCCTCGCTGACCGGGCTGCTCGGCCGGCGGACCCGCAACGCCGGCTAGCCGGCAGGCCCCCGCCCGACCCCGCCCCACCCCAACTGCGCCGTTCCACCGTGACCACGAGGGAGACAGCATGTCGGAAAACCTGCGCCGGGAAGTGTCGAAGCTCGTCGACCGGGAGGTGGCCGAGATCCTGGAACGGACCGACCGCGACGTGGCCCGTACGGTCAACCGCGCGCTGGGCGTGAACGACGGCGCCCCGGCGTTCGACACCGCCCGCTGGCAGGCCCGGCTCGGCGAGCTCCTCGCCGCCCACCACATCCCCGGCGCCGCCCTGGCCGTGCTCGCCGACGGCGAGATCCACGAACTGGCCGCCGGCGTCCTGCACACCGGCACCGGCGTCGCGGTGACCCCGGACTCCGTATTCCAGATCGGCTCCGTCAGCAAGGGCTACACCGCCGCCATGGTGGTCCTGCTCGCCGACGCCGGGAAGCTGGACCTCGACGCGCCGGTCGCGGACGTCCTGCCGGACTTCGCGGTCGCCGACGCCGGGGCCACCCGGACGATCACGCCGCGCCAGCTGCTCAACCACACCAGCGGCATCGAGGGCGACTACGTCAACGACACCGGCCGGGGCGACGACTGCCTGGCCCGCTACATCGAGGACGCGCGGACGGTCGGCCTGACCAACCCGCCCGGCGTCACCATGTCGTACTCCAGCACCGCCTACAACGTCCTCGGCCGGATCGTCGAGGTGGTCACCGGCCAGACCTGGGACGAGGCGCTCAAGGAACTGCTCCTGGCCCCGCTCGGGCTGGAGCACACCATGACCCTGCCCGAGGAGGTGCTGCGCTTCCGCGCCGCCATGGGGCACATGGGCGAGCCGGGCGAGAGCCCCGTCCCCACCCCGCTCTGGAACATGCTGCCGCGCTCGGCCGGCCCGTACGGCGGGATCAGCGCGACCGCCGCCGACGTGGCCCGGTTCGCCCGGGCGTTCGTGGACGGCGGTGCCGCGCCGGACGGCGCCCGGGCGCTGCCGGCCGCCGTGGTCGACGCGATGCTGACCCGCGAGGTCGAGATGCCCGACCAGTGGTTCCTCGGCGCCCACTGGGGCCTGGGCTGGGGTCTGTTCGAGTGGGACGGCGCGCGCGGCTTCGGCCACGACGGCAGCACCTTCGGCCAGCTCGCCTACCTGCGCGCCATCCCGGAGAAGGGCCTCGCCATCGCCCTGCTGACCAACGGCGGCGGCGCCGCGCCCAAGGTCTTCGAGGCGCTCTGCCGCGAGCTCTGCGCCGAACTCGCCGGGGTCGCCATGCCCGGGTTCGCGCCGGCCACCGAACCCCCGGCCGTGGAGACGGAGCCGTTCCTCGGCAGCTACAAGCGCGAGGGCTTCCTCATGACCATCGCCGACGGCGACGGCGGCCCGGGCACGCTGCGGCTGAGGTACGAGGGCGCGGACGGCCTGGCAGGCACCTTCGACCCGCTGGTCTGGCACCTGACCCCGGTCTCGCACACGCCGGCGAAGACGGTGTTCGCCGGCCGCCGCAACGAGAAGGACGCCTGGATCCCCGTGGTGTTCTACGCCCTCGCCGACGGCAGCCGGTACGTCCACTTCGGCGTCCGGGCGACGGCCAAGTCCGCCTGAGGCCCAGCCGTCCGGAGGTGCGGCCCGGCCGCACCTCCGGACCCGCCCAGCCGGCCCGGCATGATCGCAGGGCATCACGCCCATGTTGCAGAGGATTCTCTGCAGATACCTCTATGCAGAGAATCCTCTGCAACATACGATGGCGCCATGATCGAGCACCCGGACCAGCCGACCCCGCCCGCCACGCCGCACCGCCGGCTCGACGCCACGAGCCTGCGCGGCCTGGCCCACCCGTTGCGGATGCAGATCTTCGAACTGCTCAACCTGGACGGCCCGTCCACCGCGACCCGGCTCGCCGAGCAGCTCGGCGAGAACACCGGCACCGTCAGCTGGCACCTGCGCCACCTCGCCGAGCACGGCTTCATCGAGGAGGAGACCGGCCGCGGCACCAAGCGCGAACGCTGGTGGCGCCGGGTGCCCGTGGCCAATCGGCTCGACACCACGGACTTCCGCGACGACCCCGCCAGCCACAGCGCGCTCACGCTCTACGTGCACCAGGTGGTGCAGAACTCCTTCAACCGGGTCACCTCCTACCTCGACCAGGAGTGGGAGGACGAGTGGCGCGACGTCGGCACCGTCTCGGACTGGAGCCACCTGCGCCTGACGCCCACTCAACTCCGGGAGCTCAACGATGAGTTCGCGGCCGTCATCGCCCGCCACACCCCCAGCCCGGACGCCGCGCCCGACCCTGACGCGCTACCGATCGTGGTGCAGCTCCAGTCCTTCCCGCGCCGGGCCCGGGGTGCCGAGTGAGCCCCGCCGCCCGCGGCGGGCTGCTCCGCCGCCACCGGGACTTCCGCCTGCTCTGGTGCGGTGAGACCGCCGGGAAGTTCGGCGCCTCCGTCACCGGGGTGGCACTGCCGCTGATCGCCGTCTCCGATCTGCACGCGTCAACCTTCGAGATCGGCCTGCTGAACGCCGCCGCCTGGGCGCCCTGGCTCCTGATCGGCCTGCCAGCCGGCGTCTGGGTGGACCGCTTACCACGCCGGCCGATCATGCTGGCCACCGCCGCGGCCTCACTGCTGCTGTTCGCCGCCGTCCCGCTGGCCGACCGGCTCGGCCACCTGAGCATCGGCCTGCTGCTGACCGTCTCCCTGCTGACGGGCACGGCCGCGGTCTTCTTCCAGACCGCCTACACCGCCTACCTGCCCGGCCTGCTCGACCCCGCCGACCAGCCCGAGGGCAACGCCAAGCTGCACGGCAGCGCGTCCGCCGCCCAGATCGCCGGGCTCGGCTCCGGCGGCCTGATCGGCCAGTTCGCGGGCGCGGTGAACGGCATGTTCGCCAACGCCGCCACCTTCCTGCTCTCCCTCGTCTGCCTGGGCCGGATCCGCCACCGCGAGACCCCCGCCCCCCGCAGGGAACGGGCGCTGCGACGCGAGATCGGCGAAGGCCTGCGCCTGGTCGCCGGCGACCGCTGGCTGCGCACACTGACGCTCTTCGGCGCCGCCTCCAACCTGACGCTGATGGGGTACCAGTCGATCCAGGTCGCCTTCCTGATCCGCGAGGTCGGACTCGCCTCCGGCACCGTCGGCGGGCTGATCGCGGCCACGGCGAGCGGCGGCGTCGCCGGGGCGTTCGCCGCCCGCCGGATCGCCGCCCGGATCGGCACCGCCCGCGCGATGCTCCTCTTCGAGCTGGGCCTGCCCGGCCTCGCGCTACTGATCCCGCTCACCACCGACGGGGCGGGCGTGCTGCTCTACGTCACGGGCGGGCTCAGCGTCTCCGCCGGGGTGGTGGCGGGCAACGTGCTCAAGTCGAGCTTCCAGCAGAGCTACTGCCCGCCCGAGCTGCTCGGCCGCCTCGCCGCCAGCGCCGCCGTCCTCAACTACGGCACCATCCCGCTCGGCGCGGTGCTCGCCGGCATCCTCGGCACGACGCTCGGCCTGCGCCCCGCGATGTGGATCGCCACCGCCGGCGTCCCGCTCGCCGCCCTGATCCTGCTGTTCTCCCCCGTCGGCCGCACCCGCGACCTCCCGGCCGCCCGCCGCGCGGACCGGACGGAGGAGGGGGCGGACGGCCACCCGAAGGCCTCGGCGCTGCGCTGACCCGCCTCCCTCCGGGGCCCTCGCCGGTGACGGCGGGGGCCTGCGCCATTTGCGCACTCGATACAAAAGGCAAGCCCGACGCCGAAGCCCCGAAGCCGATACCGGCCGCCCGGGCCTCCGACCCGCCGGCCGCCCGCTCCGAGGCACGGGGACGCCAGGGCCTGTCCTACGGCGTGCCGGTGCCCGGCCGGCCCAGCAGGTCGGCCGGCGCGCCCGGGGCAACCGGGCCCGGACGCCCCCGGAGCCGTACGTTTCTCGTATGGCACGGAGCTCACGAGCCGGCCGGCTCGTACCCCCCAGCTGGCTCACCGCCGGCCTGCGACCGCACTCCGCGCCGATCCCGTGGGCCGCCGTCGCCCGGGCCGCCGTCGCGCTCTCCGCGCCGCTCGCGGTCGGACTGGCCGCCGGAAACCCCGGCTACGGCGCGCTGGTGTCGATGGGCGCGCTCTCCGCCGTCATCGGCGACACCGCCGACGCGTACCGGATGCGGCTCTTCAACATCGCCGTCCCCCAGCTGTTCGGCGCCCTCGGCGTCACCCTCGGGACGCTGGTGTACGGGGAGGGGTGGACGGCCGTCGCCGTGCTCACGATGACCGCGCTGGTCTCCGGCATGATCTCCTCGATCGGCGCCGTCGCCTCCGCCTCGGGGCTGCTGCTCCTGCTCAACGCCGTGGTCGGCGCCGGCCTGCCGATGCCCGCCCCCTGGTGGAAGCCGCCGTTGCTGCTCACCCTCGGCGGCCTGGTCGTGCTGATGCTCACCCTGTTCGCCTGGCCGCTGCGCGGCGGCGTGCCGGAGCGGACGGCGGTCGCCGGGACGTACCGGGCCGTCGCCGACTTCCTGGAGGAGGCGGGCACGTCCGCGCACGACGAGCGGCGGCAGGCCGTCACCCACTCGCTCAACCAGTCCTACGACCTGCTGCTCGCCCACCGCGCCCGCCGGCACGGCCGCTCCCCGGTGCTCGCCCTGCTGATCGCCCAGCTCAACGCCTTGGTGCCGGTGGTCGAGGCCGGTTCGGCGGCCAAGCTGCGGCCGGCCTCGCTCGGCCCGCTGGCACCGGCGTACCCGGCGGCGGTCCGCGAGCTGGCCACCGCCGTCGAACAGGGCCGGCCCGGCGCGCTCCCGCTCGACCTGCCGCCGCCGACCGGCCCCTCGGAACGCGCCATCGACCAGGCGCTGCACTACGCGGCCGCCGTCGCCCACGAACCCTCGCCCGACCCGTTCGGCCCGGCCGACCGCCTCGGCCACCCCGCCGCGTTCCGGGTCCGCGCCCGGCGCACCGCGCGGGCCGCGCTGCTCTCCGGGGCGTCCTGGCGCTACGGCCTGCGGCTGGCCCTGTGCATCGGCCTCGCCCAGGTGCTGGTCTCGACGCTGCCGGTGCCCCGCTCCTACTGGGTGGCGCTGACCGTCACCTTCGTCATGAAGCCCGACTTCGGCTCCGTCTTCTCGCGCGCCGTGCTGCGCGCGCTCGGCACCGCGGCCGGGCTGCTGATCGCGATCCCGGTCCTCGCCGAGGTGCCCCGCGGGTGGTGGGACGTGCCGATGACGGCGCTCCTCGCGATGCTGATCCCCGCCGCCTCGGCCAAGGGCTACGCGTTCCAGACCGCCGCCATCACCCCGGTCATCCTGCTCCTCTCCGACCTGATCAACCATCAGGGGTTCCAGCTGGTGCTGCCCCGGCTCTACGACTCGCTGATCGGCTGCGCGATCTCGCTGATCGCCGGCTACCTGCTCTGGCCGGAGTCCTGGCACACCCGGATCGGCGACCGGCTCGCCGACGCCGTCGCGGACACGGTCTCCTACGTCACGCTGGCCTTCCCCGCCACCCCCGGACGGGACCAGGCCGTCCGGCTGCGCTACCGGCGCCGGCTCTACCGCGACCTTTCCGCCGTCCGCTCGGAGTTCCAGCGCGCGCTCACCGAACCGCCGCCGACCGGAGCGCGGGCCGCCGCGTGGTGGCCGCTGGTGATCGCCGTCGAGCGGATCGTGGAGGCCACCACGGCCGCCCGGGTCCGGGTCGACCACGGCGTCCCGGCACCGCCCTCGGCCGAGGTCGCGGCCGTCGTCCGGGAGCTGGGCGACCTGGTGGACGCCCTGCGCGCGGGGGCGTCGCCGGCGGCCCCGGTGAAGGCGGACGGCTCGGACGAGCCGGACGAGCAGCGGGACGGCGTGCTGGCCCCGCTGCACCAGGAGGTCCGGGCCGCACGGGCGATCGCGGCCCCCGGCCCGGGCTGAGGGTTCGGCCGAACCGCCCTACGAGACGCCCTGGTCCTGGATCCGCTGCCAGGGCCGGTCCGCCTCCAGTGCGAAGGCCAGCTCCAGCAGCAGCCGCTCCTGGCCGTGCGCCGCCGACAGGTGCACGCCGACCGGCAGGCCGTTGCCCGTCGGCTCGGCCGGCAGTGAGATCGCCGGGCCGCCCGTCACGTTGTTCACCGGCGTGAACGCCACATAGCGGTGCAGCCGGTCCAGCAGCTCCTCGAAGGCGACGTTCGGGCTCAGGTGCCCGATCGGCGGCGCCATGTGCGCGAGCACCGGCGAGAGGATCACGTCGTGGTCCCGGAACAGCCCCGCATACGCCGCCTCGGCCTGCCGCAGCCGGCGCAGGACGCCCGGCGTCTTCATGAACTCGCGGTGGAAGGTGCGCCTCAGACCCGTGGTCAGGCCGTCCAGCTTGCGGGCCTGGAAGCCCGGGTCCAGCAGCACCTTGCCGGTGGTGGCGATCAGAAAGGCGATGTAGCCCCAGTAGAGGGTGAAGTCCCGGGAGAACTCCTCGCCGAACGGCAGCACGGTGGGCGTCACCTTGTGCCCCAGCGCCTCCAGCCGCCCCGCCGTCCGCTCCACCGCGTTCCGGGTCGGCCCGTCGGTGGCCGCCACCGGCGAGTCCAGCACCAGCCCGACCCGCAGCGGCCGGTCGCCGGGCCCCTCCACCAGGCCGAGCGGCGGCAGCGCCGGGTTGCGGTGGTGGCGCTCGGCCGCCGCGAAGAAGGCGGCGGTGTCCCGGACGGAACGGGTGACCACGCCGTCGGTGACCAGGTCGATCGGCAGCCGCCGGCCCTGGTCGTTGGCGACCATCCGGCCCCTGGTCGGCTTCAGCCCGACCAGCCCGCAACAGGCCGCCGGGATCCGGATCGACCCGCCGCCGTCGTTGGCGTGCGCGATCGGGACGACGCCCGCCGCGACCAGCGCCGCCGCCCCGCCCGAGGACGCCCCCGGCGAGTGCGAGGGCCGCCACGGGTTGCGCACCGGCCGGGCCTCGGCGAACTCGGTCGAGGCGTTGAGGCCGAACTCCGGCAGCCGGGTCTTGCCGAGTACGGCCAGCCCCGTACTGAGGAACTGCTCGGCGAAGCCCGCCGTCCGCCGCGCCGGCTTGGCCCGGAACGCCGAACTCCCCTGCCCGGTCGGCATTCCGCGCAGGTCCACGTTGTCCTTCAGATAGCTCGGCACCCCGAACAGCGCACCCCCGTCACCGGCCGGCGCCGTCCGCGGCTGCCCGTACGCGGCGAACGCGACCGGCGCCAACGCGGCATCGACCCGCTCCGCCCGCGCCGCCGCGGCCGCGGCGAGCTCCGCCGGACTGACCTCCCCGGCCCGCACCAACGCCGCCAGCGCCACCGCGTCGTGCTCCCCCAGCGCATCGTCCCCGAACGCGTGGACCCGCTCCTGCGCCATACGAACTCCCCATCCCCTACCAGCCGGTAATACCGCGCGAGTTCCGCAGTCTAGGCGTGGGGAGTCCGTCCGGACACCCCGCCGAGACACGCCGCGACCCGCGAGACGCCGCCACCCCGCCGGCTCCTCCCCGTCTGCTCCGGAAGAAGCCGCCCATCATCTGAATGGTGCTACTGTCGATAGCATCATGCTGCTGAAGCTGGATCTCTCCGACAGCCGCCCCCTGCACGAGCAGGTGGCCGGTGCGATCAGGCGCGCCATCGCCGAGGGCGAGTGCGCGCCGGGCGACCGGCTGCCGCCCGCCCGGGAGCTGTCCCGGGCGCTGGGCGTCAACGCCAACACCGTGCTGCGCGGCCTGCGCGCGCTCCGGGACGAGGGTGTGCTGGAGTTCCGCCGCGGCCGCGGGGTGACGGTGGCCGCAGGCGCCGACCAGCGGGCCGAACTGCTCGTCCAGGCAGCCGCGTTGGTCGCCGAGGCCGCGCGGCTCGGCTACAGCAGGACCGATCTCGTCGAACTGATCAGGAGGCTGCCGTGAACGGCGGGGGGAACCGGAAACGTGGTGCGTGGTGGAGTGCTGCCGCCTGGACGGCGGGGGTGCCGGCCGCCCTGGTCGCACTGCCCCTGGCGGCGGCCGGCCGGCTGCCGGACGAGGTGGCCACCCACTGGGGCGCGGGCGGGCGCCCCGACGGCTCGATGCCCTTCTGGGCGGTGCCGCTCTTCCCCGCCGGGATCTGGGTGGCCATGGTCCTGGGGCTGGCCCTGACCGTGCGGCGGGTCGGCCCGGCGGCGCGGTCCTGGTCCGGCGCGGCGCTGCTCGCCGGGGGTGTCCTGCTCACCGGCGCACAGGCCTCGATCGTGCACGCCAACCTGGACCGGGCCGCCTGGACGGACGCCGGCTCGGTCGGCCCGGAGGTCTTCGCCATCCTGGCGGCATCGGCCCTCGCCGGCATGCTCGGCCGGCTCGCCGGCCGCCGCGCCACCCCGCCCCCGTCCCCCGCCGGGGCCGACGGGACGCCCGGCCGGGACGGCGGCCCGCAGCTCGACATCCCCGCCGGGGAGCGCTTCGCCTGGCTCTCCCGCACCGTCAACCCCTGGCTCCAGCTGAGCGCCACCCTGGTCGGCCTGGCCGCCGCCGGTACCGCGATCGCCGCCACCGCCGGCCTGGCCGACGCACTGTGGGCCGTCGCTCTCCCGCTCGCGATCGCCGCCGTCACGATGTTCGGCTGTTCCTCCGTCCAGGCCCTGGTGACGCCGAAGGGCCTGGAGGTCGCCTTCGGCCCGGCCGGCTGGCCGGTGCGCCGCTGGCCGCTCGACGCCATCGAGTCGGCCCGCGCCGAGCAGCGGACCCCGGCCCAGGTCGGCGGCTGGGGCTACCGCTTCAGCGGTCTGGGCACCACGGTGATGCTCCGTAGCGGCGGCTGCCTGGTCGTCCGCCCGCGCAAGGGCACCGACTTCGCCGTCAGCGTCGACGACGCCGAGCGCGGCGCCGCGCTCCTCAACTCGCTCACCACCCGGCACCCGTGAAGTGACCCCGCACCGACCCGCTCCCCGCTCCCCGCTCCCCGCTCCCCGCTCCCCGCTCCCCGGAATGATCTCGGCCGGCCGGAAGTTGACGCCTCGGCAGGCCGGTGACCAGCGGCCTGAGCAGGTCCGGTACCGAGGGGGAACCATGTCGAGCAGTGCCGCCGTCCACGGGAGTGTCGCGCCCGGATTCGAGGAGGTACGCGCGGAGTTCACCGCCGTCGCGGCCGCCGGGCCGGACAGCGGCGGCGCCCAGCTGGCCGTCCACCTCGACGGCCGCCGCGTGGTGGACCTCTGGACCGGCGAGGGGGTGTCGGGCGAGTCACTGTTCGCCCTCTACTCCTCCGCCAAGGGCGCCGCGCACCTGGTGGTGGCGCTGCTGGCGCAGGAGGGCGTGCTCGGCCTCGACGACGAAGTGGCCCGCCACTGGCCGGAGTTCGCGGCCGAGGGCAAGGGCAGGATCACCCTGCGGCAGGTGCTGGAGCACCGGGCCGGGCTGATCGGCGTCGACGGCGGCTTCACCGTCGAGGAGCTGGCCGACGACCGGCGGCTGGCCGCCCGGCTGGCCGTGCAGAAGCCGTACTGGGAGCCCGGTTCCGGGTACGGCTACCACGCGTTCGTGATCGGCGCGCTGACCGGCGAGGTGGTCCGCCGCCGGACCGGCCGCTCGATCCAGGAGCTGTACGAGGAGCGGATCCGGGCGCCGTACGGGCTCGACTTCCACCTCGGCCTTCCGGCCGGGCTGGAGCCGCGCTACCTGCCGGTGCTGCCCGCGCTGCTCACCGCGGAGCAGGAGGCGGCGGCCGGGGCGCCCGCGCCGGACAGCCTCACCGGGATCGCCTTCAACCTGAACGCCACGCCGCCCACCGACCTGGTCGCGTACGCCAACACGCGTGCGGTGCGCGCGCTCGGCCCGGCCTCCACCGGCGGCGTCGGCAACGCCCGTGGCCTGGCCGCGCTGTACGCGGCGGCGGCGAGCGGGCTGGACGGCCGGCCGCCGCTGCTCTCCCCGGAGACGATCGCCGAGTTCGGTCGCGTCCGCACCCACGGCACCGACCTGGTGACCGGCGAGCGGGACCACTTCGGCCTCGGCTTCGAGGCGCAGAGCTCCCGGTACCCGTTCCTCGGCCCGGAGGCCTTCGGCCACAGCGGCGCGGTGGGCGCGCAGTCCTTCGCCGACCCGCGCAGCGGCATCGCCTACAGCTACACCCGCCGCCGGTTCGCCTTCGGTGAGGGCGGCGGCGCCTCGGAGAACCACCGCCTGGCCGCGGCGGCCGTCCGCGCCGCCGGGGCCGCCCGCACCACGACCGGCCGGTGACCGGCCCGCCGCCGGAGGAGCGGAACGCCTCGGCGCTGCACGCCGGTCTGCCGCGCCGAGGCGTGCCGAACGCCTTCCGTGTGCGACACGTCGGCCGCCGGGGCGGCTCTGCGACGCGCGGGCGCCCGGTCCGCCGGTAGCGTGCGGGTGACGGCCGCTGTCGGTCACCGCTGCTCGCCTCCCCGGCCGTCGATGCCGTCGATCACCGAGCGGCCGCGGCGCTGCGCGTGCCCCGGCCGTGCACCGCCGAAGGGGACGACACGGGTGCCCGAGCCACAGCTGACTCCGGAGGTCTTCGACCGGGCCATCGTGGCGATCGCCCTCACCGCGGGGCCGGAGCACCGCCTGGTCTACCGCAACGACGCCTTCCACGACCTGTTCGGCCCCCGGCCGATGGGGGTGCCCATCCGGGAGGTGTTCACCGAGCCGGGGGTGGACCGGTTCTTCGAGACCCTCGACCTGGTCCGGGCCGACGGAACGGCCCGCCAGGTCACCACGCCGCGTACCGTGGAGACGGCCGAGGACGATCCGGAGGGGCACCGGCACTTCGTCTACAGCTGCTCGCCGGTCTCCTCCCGCTTCGGGCCCGGCGTCCTGGTCAGCGCGATCGACACCACCGCCGAGGTGCACTCCGCCCAGCGCGCCGAGCGGCTCTCGCTGGACCGCCTGTACGCGCTCCAGCGCTACGAGGCGCTGATGTCGGCCGTCTCCCAGCTGGTCTGGCTCACCCGTGCGGACGGCACGATGGCCGAGCTGGTCCCGGGCTGGGAGGAGCTGACCGGGTACCCGTGGCGGGAGACCATGGACGAGGCGTGGTTCGAGCTCATCCACCCCCGGGACCGGGAGGCCCTGGCCCGGCGCTGGCTGGACGCGGCGGAGGGCGAGCCGACGATGTTCGAGCACAGTTTCCGGGTCCGCACCTCCTCCGGCGAGTACCGCCACGTCGCCTCGCGGGCCGTGCCGATCGTGCGCGACGGGCAGCTGGTGGAGTGGATCGGTGCCACCTCCGACATCGAGGACCGCTGGCGCAACCGGCTGCGCGAACGCCTGCTCGCCCGGGCTGTCGCGGTCACCGAGGCCTCCCGCCCGGAGGACGCCTTCGCGGCCGTCGCCGACCTGGTGGTGCCCGACCTCACCGACGCCTGCACGGTGTTCGTACTCTCCGGCCGGGAGCACTCGTCCCAGCCCGACGAGATCCGCGGTACCCGGATCGCCTCCACCGCCCGGCCCGGTCTGCCGCCGCTGCCACCGCTGCGCCAGCAGACCTTCCTGCTCGGGCCCTCGGCCAGGCAGGCCGTCGCCGACCGGGCCCCCGCCCTGCTGACCTTCCCGGCCGGCCACGTCCCGCCCGGCCTGGTCCCCGAGGAGTCGGCACGGTGGCTGGCCGCGGCCCGCGCCACCAGCCTCACCCTGCTGCCCATCGTGCTCGACGGCGCCACCGTCGCCCTCGCCGCGGCGGCCGGCTGCGACGACACCCCGCCGCCCGGCCGCGCCGACATCGAGCTGCTCCAGGAGGTCCTCCAGCGCGCCCAGGTGCCGCTGCGCCAGACCCTGGAGCTCCAGCGCACCCGGCACGCGGCGCTCGTCCTGCAGCGGGCCCTGCTCACCGCCCCGCCCACCGTGCCCGGCGCCGAACTCGCCGCCCGCTACCAGCCGGGGAACCGCGCCGCCGAGGTCGGCGGCGACTGGTACGACGCCTTCGTGCTGCCCGACGGCTCGCTCGCCATGACCATCGGCGACGTGGCCGGCCACGACCTCACCGCCGCCACCACCATGGGCCAGCTGCGCAGCATGCTGCGTTCCATCGCCTACAACCGCACCCACCTGCACACCCCGGCCGACGCCCTCGCCGGGCTGGACGCCGCAGCCGACGGACTCGGCGTCGCTGTCTTCGCCACCGCCGTCCACCTCCATCTCGCCCTGACCACCGACGGCGGCTGGCAGGCGGCCTGGTCCAATGCCGGCCACCCGCCTCCGCTGCTGCTCCCGGCCGACGGCCCGCCGCGCTTCCTCGACGCCGACGAGGCCGACGTCCCGCTCTGCGTGGCCCCCGCCGAACCGCGCCACACCCACCGCACGCCGATCGCCCCCGGCGACACCGTGCTCCTCTACACCGACGGGCTGATCGAGGTCCCCGGCGAGAACCTGGCCACCGGGCTGGCCCGGCTGGCCGCCGCCGCGGGGCAGGCGCACGGCCTGCCGCTCAACGCCCTCTGCGACCGTCTGCTCGCCGACGTCCCCGACGCCCGCGACGACATCGCCCTCATCGCCTTCCGCGCCGCCACCGGACCCCCCGACGCCTGACCCGACGAGCACGCCCCGGCCCGCGCCGGCACCCGAACCGACCGGCTTCCTCACCGACTTCGCGGTCCGCGGCCTCTCCCGCGACGGACACCGCGCGCTGCGCGCGGCGGGCGTGCCCTGGGCCCACCCCGACCGCCAGTACGGCCGGCTCGCCGCCAGCCTCGACCCGGCCGCCCGCTACGGCATCACCACCGTGGTCGAACCACAGAACTCCCTGGACGACCTGGCCCTGTTCGAGCGCGCGATCGCCGAGGGCCGGCTCCGCTCCCGCCTGGTCGCCGCACTGTTCCACCCCCGGGGCACCACCGAGGCGGAGCTCGCCGAGTTCGCGGCGGCGGCGCGGCGGCACGACGGCGACCGGTTCCGGGTCCGCCCGCTGAAGCTCTACATCGACGACGTGGTGGAGCCGCACACGGCCGCACTGCTGGAGCCCTACGCGGGCCACCACAGCCACCGGGGCGAGACCTTCTACCCGGCCGAGGAGTTCGCCGAGGTGCTGGCCCGCCTCGACGCGGCCGGCTTCCAGGCCTTCGTGCACGCCACCGGCGACCGCGGCATCCGCACCGTGCTGGACGCGGTCGAGCACGCCCGCCGGGTCAACGGCCCCCGCGACGCCCGCCACCAAGTGGTCCACGTCGAGTGCCTGGACCCGGCCGACGTGCCGCGCTTCGCCGAGCTGGGCGTGGTCGCCTGCATGCAGCCCCGGCACTGCTCCCCCGACATCGCCGGCCCGGGCAAGGACTGGGCCGAGGCGGTCGGCGAGCAGCGCTGGTCCAAGGCCTGGCCGATGCGCAGCCTCCAGGACGCCGGCGCGGTGCTGGCCTTCTCCAGTGACTGGAACGTCGCCGAGATGGATCCGCTGGTCGGTCTCTACACCGCCGTGACCCGCCGGGGGCTGGCCGGCGGCGAGGCGTGGATGCCCGGTGAGACCGTCCCCCTGGCCGCCGCCCTGCGCGGCTACACCCTCGGCAGCGCCTACGCCAACTTCCTGGACGACCGCGTGGGCTCGATCACCCCCGGCAAGCTGGGCGATCTCGTCCTGCTCTCCGAGGACCTCTTCGGCCTGGACCCGAAGGCCTACCTGGACGCCCGGGTCGACCTCACCGTGGTCGGCGGCGAGGTGGTCCACCAGGCCGGCTGAGCCTGGGCCGGCCCCCGGCGCCGGTCACTGGTCCGAGTAGCCGAGGTCCCCGAGGGTCCAGCTGGAGACGTCCTCGATCGCGATCCGGTACATCCCACCGGTGTGCGGGAGACCGAAGTCACCCTGGAGGATCCTCGCCAGATGCAGGTGGAGGTGGGTCACCGGGGCGGTGCCGGGGGCCGGGGCGTCGGCCGGGTCGGCGAAGAGGGGTGCGAACGGCTTGAGGCGGTCGGAGGCTTCAAGGACCTCCGCGACCCGTTCGCGCCAGACGGCTTCGGCGGCGAGCCGTCCCGTGATGACCGCTCCGGGAACAACGACGGTGATCGGCATCTGGTTGCTGCCCGTCGACTCCACCATCGCGGTGATGCCGGTCAGCAGCGGATCCGGTTTCGGCATACCTCCAGACTAACGGAGCGGCCCCGCCGGGGGCAGTGGCCCGCGGCGGGGCCGGAAAACGCCGAAAGGCCTGCACCGGCCGAATGGCTCGGTGCAGGCCCGTGCTGTTCGGCCGTCACCGCCCGAAAATGGGCGGGTGCCGCTCAGCGGTTTTAACTACAGCGGGCGAATGTTCTCCGCCTGCGGGCCCTTCTGGCCCTGCGTGACGTCGAACTCGACCTTCTGGCCCTCAAGCAGCTCGCGGAAGCCCTGGGCGTTGATGTTCGAGTAGTGGGCGAAGACGTCCGGGCCGCCACCCTCCTGCTCGATGAAGCCGAAGCCCTTCTCCGCGTTGAACCACTTCACAGTGCCATTAGCCATGAAAAATCTCCTTGAAAGGCAAATGCGGGTCCTGCACCTCGCAGGGGCCCGTGTCGCCGCGATGAGGCCCACCCGAAGAAGAAATCGGGAAAACAAAAAATGCGCCAGCGGTCACAACCGGCAGGCGCACACAAAGTTCATGGGAACCAAAACTGCAACTGACATCGACTGTAGCAGGTACCGCACCGAAGCGGCGTTTTTTTCCTCGCACGGCCCGCCCGCGCCCCGCCCGGCGTCCACCCCGGTGTCGACGGCGGTGTCCGGGGCGCCTCCGGGGCGGCTTCCGGCGGCTCGACCGAGCGGGTGGATTGCGCGGACCCCGACGCGCGGCAGCGGCCGGGGCCTGCGGGCCCGGCCAATACTCACGCCGTGATCGCAGACGGCGGCGCGCCGAACGGGGCCGCGCCGTCCGGACGAGGGAGGACCTTGATGCACCGTCACGGCGCAGCCCGTCGGACCGCTCCCCGGCCGGTCCGGACCGGGCCCGGGGCCCGTACCGCCGTGCCGCTGCTGGCCGGTCTGCTGCTGGCCGGCCCGTCGCTGGCCGCGTGCACCTCCGCGGCCGCGACCGATCCCGCCGCCGCCCCCGCCCAGAGCCCGTCCTCCGCACCGGCCACCGCGCCGCCCGCCCAGCCGGCCCCCGAGCTGACCGGTGACCGGGTGTCGTCCGCCGTGGCCAGGATCGACGGCTATGTGCGGGACGCCATGGCCAAGACGGGTGTCCCGGGCGTCGCCGTCGCCGTCGTCCACCAGGACAAGGTCGTCCACACCAAGGGCTTCGGCGTCCGCCAGGTGGGCAAGCCGGACACCGTCGGGGCGGACACCGTGTTCCAGCTCGCCTCGCTCTCCAAGCCGCTCTCCTCGACCGTGGTCGCCGGGGTGGTCGGCCAGAAGACGGTGAAGTGGGATGACCCCGTCACGGCCCACGATCCGGGTTTCGCGCTGGCCGACCCGTGGGTGAGCGGGCACGTGACGATCGCCGACCTCTTCTCGCACCGCAGCGGCCTGCCCGACCACGCCGGGGACCTCCTGGAGGATCTCGGCTACCAGCGCGACTACATCCTCCAGCACCTGCGCGACGAGCCGCTCGCACCGTTCCGGGCCAGCTACGCGTACACCAACTACGGCCTCACCGAGGCGGCGGTGGCCGTGGCCAGGACCAAGGGCGTGGCCTGGGAGGACCTGGCGGCCGACGTGCTCTACAAGCCGCTGGGCATGGACTCCACCAGCTCGCGCCGCTCCGCCTACGACAGCGCGGCGGACAAGGCGGTGCCGCACGTCAAGGCCGGCGGCGGCTGGCAGGCGAGCACCACCAACAACGCCGACCCGCAGGCCCCGGCGGGCGGGGCGAGCTCCACGGTGAACGACCTCGCCCGGTGGATGCGGCTGCAAATGGCCGACGGCAAGCTCGACGGCAGACAGGTCGTCGACGCGGACGGGCTGCACGAGACCTGGCTGCCGCACAGCGTCACCGGCCCGCCGAGGGCGCCCGCGGGCACCCCCGGCATGTACGGCCTCGGGTGGAACGTGGGCTACGACACCCACGGCCGGCTCCGGCTGAACCACTCCGGGGCCTTCGAGCTGGGCGCGGGCACGGTCGTCACCATGCTGCCGTCCGAGCACCTCGGGATCGTCGTACTGACCAACGGCCAGCCGATCGGCCTCGCGGAGGCCGTCGCCTCGGAGTTCTTCGACCTCGCCGAGAACGGCCGGGAAACGGTCGACTGGCTCGGCTTCTTCGGCAAGCTGGTCCCCGCCGCGGCCCTGACCGGCGTCTCGCCGACCGACTACACCAAGCCGCCGGCCGGCGCCGCCCCCGCCAAGGCCGACGCGGCCTACGTCGGCACGTACGGCAACGGCCACTACGGACCGCTCACCGTGAGCGCCGGGGACGGCGGCCTGGTGATGACCCTGGGGCCGGACAGCAAGCGGTTCCCGCTCCAGCACTACAGCGGCGACACCTTCAGCTTCCGGACCCAGGGCGAGAACGCGGTCGGGCTGTCGGGGGTGACGTTCACGGTGGGGGCCGACGGGACGGCGTCGACCGTGGTGGTCGAGCAGTTGAACCAGGAGGGTCTCGGGAGCTTCACCCGCGGCTGAAGGCCCGCGCGAAACATTCGGTGAAAGGAATTCGGGAGGCCGTCCCGGCGCGTTCGGGGCCGTCCGGGGCGCATACTGGCAGCAATGACGAACGCACCCGTGCCCAGGCGCCATCTGCCCACCAGTCCCTTCCGAGCCAAGGTGCCCCCGCCACCGAAACACTTCGCCGTCGACGATCGGGTGTCCCACGACGAGTACGGCCTCGGCCGGGTCGTCGCCGTCGAGGGCGGGGCGACCGCGGTCCTCGTGGACTTCGGCTCGCAGGAGAAGAGGATCACTGCGCCCTTTGCCAAGCTCTACCTGCTGTGACACTCCCCCATCCGCTCTGACGCCGCCGGCCCGTCCGGCGGCACAGCACTCCGGAAGCCCACCGAGCCCCAGAAGCCCGGCGGGCTTCCGCGCGTCCGGGCCCGGCCACCGCACGGCGACCGGGCCCGGACGGACGGCACGACGACCTACTCGACGGTCACGCTCTTGGCCAGGTTGCGCGGCTTGTCGACGTCGCGCTTGAGCGCCACGGCGGCGTGGTAGGCGAGCAGCTGGAGCGGGATGTTGAGGAGCAGCGGGTCGAGCTCGGGCTCGTTCTTGGGCACCAGGATGCAGTGGTCCGCGAGCTTGGCCTCGGGGCGGCGGTGGGCGATGGCCACCACGCGGCCGGAGCGGGCCTTGATCTCGCCGAGGGTGGTGAGGTTCTTGTCCAGCAGCTCGTCGTCCGGTACCAGGGCGACGGTCGGCAGCTCGGGGCTGATCAGCGCGAGCGGGCCGTGCTTCAGCTCGCTGGCGGGGTAGGCCTCGGCGTGGACGTAGGAGATCTCCTTGAGCTTCTGCGCGCCCTCGCGGGCCACCGGGAAGCCGCGGACCCGGCCGATGAACATCATGCCCTCGGACTCGGCGTACTCGGCGGCGAGTCCGGCGATGTCCTCGCTCTGCGCGAGGATCTCCCGGATCTGGTCCGGCAGCGCCTTGAGGCCGGCCACGATGCGGCGGCCGTCGGCGGGCGAGAGGTCGTGGATACGGCCGAAGTGCAGGGCGAGCAGCGCGAAGGCGATGACCGTGGAGGTGAACGCCTTGGTGGAGGCGACCGAGATCTCCGGCCCGGCGTGCAGGTAGATGCCGCCGTCGCACTCGCGGGCGATGGCGCTGCCGACGGTGTTGACGACGCCGAGCACGCGGCCGCCCTTGCGCTTGATCTCCTGGACGGCGGCCAGGGTGTCGTAGGTCTCGCCGGACTGGCTGACCGCGACGTACAGGGTGTCCGCCTCGATCACCGGGTTGCGGTAGCGGAACTCGGAGGCGGGCTCGCTGTGGGCGGGGATGCGGGCCAGCTCCTCGATCAGCTGGGCGCCCATCTCACCGGCGTAGTAGGCGGAGCCGCAGCCGAGGATCTTGACCCGGCGGATCTCGCGCAGCTCGCGGGCGTCCAGGTTGAGGCCGCCGAGGTGGGCGGTGGCGAACCGCTCGTCGAGCCGGCCGCTGAGGGTGCGCTCGACGGAGCCGGGCTGCTCGTGGATCTCCTTGAGCAGGAAGTGCTCGTAGCCGCCGGTGTCGTAGGAGTCGATCTCCCAGTCCACGGTGGACGGCTGGCGGTGGGTGGTGCGGGCGTCCTCGGTGAAGGTGCGGAAGCCGTCGGCCCGGACGGTGGCCAGCTCGCCGTCCTCCAGGTGGACGACCTGGCGGGTGTAGCGGACCAGCGCGGAGACGTCGGAGGCGGCGAACATCTCCTTCTCCCCGATGCCGAGCACGATCGGGCTGCCGTTGCGGGCGACCACGATCCGGTCGGGCTGGTCGGCGTCGACCACGGCGATGCCGTAGGTGCCGACCACCTTGCCGAGCGCGGCGCGCACGGCGTCCTCCAGCTCGGCGCCCTCGGCAGCGTGCGCGGCGATCAGGTGGGCGAGCACCTCGGTGTCGGTCTCGGAGCGGAAGACGGCGCCCTCGGCGGTGAGCCGGGCGCGCAGCTCGTCGGCGTTCTCGATGATGCCGTTGTGGACGACGGCGATGCGCTCGGCATTGTCCAGGTGCGGGTGGGCGTTGGCGTCGCTGGGCACGCCGTGGGTGGCCCAGCGGGTGTGGCCGATGCCGGTGGTGCCCTTGAACCGGGCCGGCACGGCGGCGGCGAGGTCGGCGACCCGGCCCTTGACCTTGCGGACCTTCAGGCCGCCGGTGCGGCCGGTGACGGCCACGCCGGCCGAGTCGTAGCCGCGGTACTCCAGCCGGGCCAGGCCCTCCAGCAGGAAGGGGGTCGCGTCCTTGGGGCCGATGTAGGCCACGATTCCGCACATCTGGATGACTCCTTCGTGAGACAGGGGGGCGGCACTCAGCCGTACACGATCCGGCGCAGCTGCCGGGCCGAGAGCCCGGGCGCCGCGACCCGCCGGGCGGGCAGTTCCTCGGCGAGCCGGGCGAAGATCCGCTCGTTGGTAAGGCCGCGTGCCTGGAGCTCGCCGTGGCGGCGGCGGACGTACTCCTCGGTCGTCTCGGAGAAGTACGCCAGGACCTCGGCCACCACCCGCGCCGCCTCGCGGGGCCCGAGCGGGCTGGTCCGGGTGAGGTGGGCGAGCAGGTCTTCGTGAGGGTGCGAGGCGCCGGGTGAGCTGGACACGAATGAGGACTCTAGGCCGGACCGATCGGAGAGATCAAAGATCCTGCCCGAATTCGGGCAGATCTTGAGACTTTCGGCTCAAGGAACACCGCCGGTTGCCCGCCCGATACGCCCTGGCAAGCCCGGCATGGATTCATCACCTTGTCGACACACCCTTGTAGCGGCACCGGATCGCCACGTAGCGTGACTCTCCGCATACGTATCGGAGATGCGTATCGGAAGACCGGAGGCTTGCTGATGTGCGGGATCACCGGATGGGTCGCCTTCGACCGCGACCTCACCGCCGAACGTCCAGTGCTCGACGCGATGACGGCCACCCAGCTCTGCCGCGGCCCGGACGCCCACGGGGTCCACCTGGAGCGGCACGCCGCGCTCGGCCACCGCCGCCTCGCCGTCATCGACATCGAGGGCGGCACCCAGCCCATGACGGTCGAGCACGACGGCCGGGTGCTGGCCGCCCTCACCTACAGCGGGGAGGTGTACAACCACCGGGAGCTCCGCGCCGAGCTGACCGCCGCCGGCCACCGCTTCCGCACCCGCAGCGACACCGAGGTGGTGCTGCACGCCTACCTGGAGTGGGGCGACGGCCTGGCCGAGCGACTGAACGGCATGTTCGCCTTCGCGATCTGGGACGCCCGCGGCGAGGAGCTGCTGCTGGTCCGGGACCGGATGGGCGTCAAGCCGCTGCACTACTGCCCCACCCCGCACGGCGTGATCTTCGGCTCCGAGGTGAAGGCCGTGCTCGCCCACCCCGACGTCCGGCCCGTGGTCGACCTCGACGGGCTGCGCGAGATGTTCGCCGTCACCAAGACCCCCGGCCGCTCGGTCTACCGGGGCATCGTCGAGGTGCAGCCCGGCCACGTGGTCAGGGTCCGCCACGAGGGCATCTCGGTCCGCCGCTACTGGGCGCTGGAGGCCCGCGAGCACACCCACGACCTCGACACCACGGTGGCCACCGTCCGGGCCCTGCTCGACGACATCGTCCACCGCCAGCTGGAGGCGGACGTACCGCTCTGCTCACTGCTCTCCGGCGGCCTCGACTCCAGCGCCGTCACCGCCCTGGCCGCCAGGGCCCTGCGCGCCGCCGGCGCCGGCCCGGTGCGCTCCTTCGCGGTCGACTTCACCGGCCAGAGCGAGCACTTCCGGGCCGACGAAATCCGGTCCACCCCGGACGGCCCGTACGCCCGGCTGCTGGCCCGGCACGTCGGCGCCGACCACAGCGTCATCGAGCTGGACAGCGCCGAGCTCACCGACCCGGCGCAGCGCGCCGCCGTCCTGCGCGCCCGGGACATGCCGGGCGGCTTCGGCGACATGGACAGCTCGCTGCTGCTGCTCTTCCGCGGCGTGCGCCGGCACTCCACCGTGGCGCTGTCCGGCGAGTCCGCGGACGAGCTGTTCGGCGGCTACCGCTGGTTCCACGACCCGCGGCTGGTCGCCGCCGACGACTTCCCGTGGGCGGGCGCGGTGACCCAGCTCGGCGGGCCGGGCACCGGGCCGCGCGAGCAGCTGCTGGACCGCGGGCTGATCGGCAAGCTCGACGTACACGAGTACCGGCGGGCGCGCTACCGCGAGGCACTGGCCGAAGTCCCGCACCTGCCGGACGCCGACCCGGTGGAACGGCGGATGCGGGAGATCTCGTACCTCAACCTCACCCGCTTCGTCTGCATCCTGCTGGACCGCAAGGACCGGATGAGCATGGCCAACGGCCTGGAGGTCCGGGTGCCGTTCTGCGACCACCGGCTCGTCCAGTACGTCTTCAACACGCCCTGGGCGATGAAGTCCTTCGACGGCCGGGAGAAGAGCCTGCTGCGCGCCGCCGTCCGGGACGTGCTGCCGGACGAGATCGCCGACCGGCTGAAGAGCCCGTACCCCGTCGTCCAGGACCCGCGCTACCCGGCGCTGCTGCGGGCCGAGCTCGCCGAGCTGGCCACCGACCCGGACGCCCCCGTCCTCGGACTGCTGGACCGCCGGGCGCTCGGCGACGCGCTCGCCCCGGACACCGACCCGCAGTCCGTCCGACTCGGGGTCGACCTGGCGCTGGACCTCAACGCCTGGCTGACCGAGTACCAGGTCTCGCTGGAACTCTGAACCGCCGTCACCACCGGGGCGGCACGGCGCGGGCCCCGTCCGCGGCCGCGCCGTCCGGGTGGTGACCCCCGGCCATCCCGCTTCGTTGAGCGGGTACGACGTGCGATAGCGTCGCCGACACCTCCCGAATGGCGGCCGAAAACACGGTTTCGCAGCCCCGTGCCGTCAGGATGGGGAGCGAACCGTCCGTCTCGATCCGCCGGGGGATCTCCGCCATGCAACCGCGAGCATTCGCGATTCTCACCGCCCTCCTGCTGGGGGTCCTGGGCCTGGGGTCGGTGGCCGTCACCGACTGGACGCCCGCCACCCTGGCGGCCGCGTCGGCCACCCCCGGGACGGCCGGCCCGGCGGGTTCGGGCGCACCGCCCGCCGGCGGCGCGCAGACGGCCGGGGCGACGGCCACCCCGACCGGCGACCCGGCGGTCTGGACGCGTTCGACGCTGCGGAACAAGCTGATGGCCGAGATGGAGGCCACCGACCCCGGCGTCGCGCTGGCCGACCTGGACAAGATCTCCAAGGCGCAGCCGTACACCGTCCGGTTCTGCCACCCGATCGCGCACGAGCTCGGGCACCAGGCGGTCAAGCGGTACAACGCCGACTTCCAGAAGGTCATCTCCTTCCCGCACGAGACCTGCGCGGCCGGGTACCTGCACGGCGCGGTCGAGGAGATGCTGAACGCCTCCGCCCAGCCCGAGGTGGACCTGCTGAAGCTCTGCGCGCCCAAGAACAGCGGGCCCTGCATCCACGGCGTCGGCCACGGCACGATGTTCGTCGCCAAGCAGGACGTGGCCAAGGCCCGCGACCTGTGCAACAAGTTCACCACCGACCAGAACCGGATCCGCTGCTCCGAGGGCCTCTTCATGCAGCTGTTCGGGCCGGACGAGGAGGACGAGAAGGCGAAGGCGAACCTGCCCGCCGACAAGCTCGCCCAGGACCCGCTGTACCCGTGCAAGGACCAGCCGGCGCTGTTCCAGTCCGCCTGCTTCTTCTACGCGCCGACCTTCTACCTCTCCTCGCACGACTACCCGAACCACCCCGAGGTGTACGGCGACGCGCTGAAGTGGTGCCTGGGCGGAAAGGCGTCCGGCGGGGCCGTGGACTGCAGCCGGGGCGTCGGCTCGCGGACCATGAAGTACAACCTGGACCGCGAGGACTGGGCCGCCCAGCAGTGCGCCACCGCCGCCGACGGCTGGCAGCGCAAGGCCTGTGCCGAGGGCCTGGTCAGCTACTACACGGTGAACTACACGGACGGCGGTGCGGCCGGCCGGCTCTGCGCCAAGATCACCGACAAGGAGATGCAGGGCTACTGCCGCTCCGCGAGCGGGCTCTCCGCCTCGCTCGACTGAGCACCCGCGCCACCCGAAGGGGCCCGCACCGCACGGTGCGGGCCCCTTTCCGTAGGATCGGGCCCGATCAGGTGCGCCGAGGACGCCGCGCCACGAGGCCTCCCCCACCCGCTGGAGCACCCCGTGACCTCAGAGGACTTCCGCGCCGCCGCGCACACCGCCGCCGACCTCGTCAGCGACTACCTCGCCGAGCTGCCCGCCCGCCCGGTCTGGCAGCCGATGGACGACGCCGCCCGGCAGACCCTGCTGGACGCGCCGCTGCCGGAGGACGGGCGCCCGCTCACCGAGCTGCTGTCCGCCATCGAGCGCGATGTCCTGCCGTACCCGATGGGCAACGGCAACCCGCGCTTCTTCGGCTGGGTCAACTCCGCCCCCGCCCCAGCCGGGGTGCTGGCCACCCTCGCCGCCTCCGCGATGAACCCCAGCTCGGCCGGCGGCGACCACGCCGACGTCCACCTGGAACGGGCCGTCGTCCGCTGGATCGCCGAGCTGGTGGGCTTCCCGCACCCGGCCGGCGGCGGACTGCTCACCTCCGGCACCTCGATGGCGACCATCGTCTGCCTGGCCGCCGCCCGCAACCGCGCCGCCCGGCTGGCCGGCCACGACATCCGCGAGGAGGGCCTCGCGGGCCTTCCGCCGCTGGTCGGCTACGTCAGCGGGGAGACCCACTCCTGCGTCCGCAAGGCCGCCGAGCTGCTGGGCCTCGGCAGCCGGTACCTGCGTACCGTCGCCACCGGCCCGGACGGCCGGCTGGACCCCGCCGATCTGCGCGCCGCCATCGAGCGCGACCGGGCCGCCGGGCTGCTGCCCTTCCTGGTCGTCGCCTCCGCCGGCACCGTCGGCACCGGCGCCGTGGACGCCTTCCACCCGCTCGCCGACCTCTGCGCCGAGCAGCGCCTGTGGCTGCACGTGGACGGCGCCTACGGGGCCTTCGGCGTGCTGGACCCGGCGATCGCGCACCGCTACGCCGGGCTGGAGCGGGCCGACTCGCTCGCCCTCGACCCGCACAAGTGGCTCGGTGTACCGGTCGACTGCGGCTGCGCGCTGGTGCGCGACACCGAGGAGCTGCGCTCCGCCTTCAGCCTCGTACCCTCCTACCTGCGCGACGAGGCGGCCGGCGCGCTCGGCTGGTTCTCCGAGTACGGCACCGAGCAGACCCGCCCGTTCCGCGCCCTCAAGCTCTGGGCCACCATCGCCCACCGCGGTCGCGACGGCCTCGCCCGGGACATCGCCCGGTGCACCGCGCTCGCCCGCCGCCTCGGCGAACTCGTCGAGAAGGACGGAGAGTTGGAGCTGCTGGCCGAGGTGCAGACCTCGATCGTGGCGTTCCGCCACCGCGCCCCCGGGCTGGACGAGGCCGCACTGGACGCCGTCAACCGGGAGCTGCCGGTGGCGGTTCAGCGGCGCGGCCGGGTCTTCGTCACCGGCGCCCGGCTCGACGGCCGCGAGATGCTGCGCGCCTGCCTGCTCAACGCGGACACCACCGAGGCGGACCTCGAACTGCTGCTCACCGAGGTCAAGGCCGCCGCCCGCGAGCTGCTCTGACGCAGGCACCCGCCCCGGAGGCGAGCGGGTGAGTCACCGACATTAACCGACAGGTCACGGGGGATTCGTGATCGTGAAACACCGGGGCGGCAGATTGATGGCATGGAGCACACGGAGCAGCTGACGACGACCGGACCGACCTCGACCCCGACGCCGACCCCCTCCCGTGCCCAGCGGCGCGGCGCCAGAACCCCTCGCTGGCGCCGCGACACCGTGGAGCTCGCCGCGGTCTTCCTCTCGGTGACCGCGGCCGACCTGGTGGCCAAGGTCGTGGTGCACGGCCCGGACGGCCCGGTGGTGCTGGCCGCCTCCGCGGTCGCCCTGGTGGCCACGGCGCTCTTCCACACCTGGTGGTCGCACCGCCACCACTTGCACGGGCCGCCGGCCCCGGACGCACCCCCGGCCGTACCCGGCGCGCCGGAAGCCGCGAAGGAGCCGTTGAAGGGGCCGCTGCACGACTTCGAGCAGACCACGCTCTGGCGGGTGCGCACCACCGTGCAGGACTCCCCCGGCAGCCTGGCCCGGGTCTGCCTGGCCTTCGCGGAGCGGCAGGTCAACATCGTCTCGATGCAGTCGCACCCGCTGCCCAGCGGCACCGTGGACGAGTTCTTCGTCCGCGCGCCCCGGACGCTGACCCGGGCCGACCTGGCCGCGCTGGTGGCGGCGGCCGGCGGGCACGACATCTGGAGCGCCCCGGCCGACGCGCACGACCTGGTGGACGTGCCCACCCATGTGCTGGCGCTGGCGACCCGCACCGCGCTGGACGCCGCCGAGCTGCCGATCGCGCTGCGCCAGCTCTTCGGGCAGTGCACCATCCGGCAGTACCCGGGTGCGGCCAAGCGCGGCGGTGCCGGGGTGGACGGGCATGTGATGCGGCTGCCGGTGCCGTCCGGTGACCTGATCGAGCTCAGCCGCCCGCACCTGCCGTTCACCCCGACCGAGTTCGCCCGGGCGCAGGCCCTGGTGGAGTTGGACACCCTGCTCGGCCCCCGGGTGCCGGACGTCCGGGCCAGGCTGGCCCAGCCCGCCGGGGCCGACCTGACCGTGCGGCGCGCGGACGCCGGTGACAAGGCGGCGGCGCTGGCCATGCACCACCGCTGCTCCCCCGACACCCTGCGCAAGCGCTACCACGGCCCGGTCCGGGACGCCGACCGCTACCTGGACCACCTGCTGGACGCCCGGCACGGCCAGACGCTGACGGTGGAGGCCGCCGACGGGCGGATCGTCGCCCTGGGGCACCTGATGTGGGACGACGACAGCGCCGAGGTCGCGGTGCTGGTCGAGGATGCCTGGCAGCGGCGCGGGCTGGGGCTGGACCTGATGCGGCGGATGTCGGCGCTGGCCCTGGAGGCCGGTGTGGAGACGGTGTACGCCGTGACGCAGTCCTCCAACACCGGGCTGATCGCCACCATGCGCAAGCTGGCCGCCCCGCTGGACTACCAGGTCGAGGAGGGCACCCTGGTGATCACGGCGCACCTGGCCGAGGCGGCCGAGGAGCTGCCCGTCCCCTGGCCGACCCGGCCAGGCAGGTGATCGTTTCTTCACCACATCCTCACGGCGCACCCCGGGCCGGACGGCGACCCCGCCGTCCGGCCCGGTCGCGCTCCCGCCCACCGGGAACCGCCGGGCGCCACAACAGCGTCCCCAGCAGCGAAAGGCCCGTCCGTACACCGCCTTTCCTGACGGCACGTCAGGGGCCCGCCGGCGGGCCCGCCGGGGCCGTCGCAGCAGGCGGCGCGGGGTCCGGATCGTCGAGCCGGGCGGCGGAGTCGGTAGGCTGGCCCCGTCCCCGCCGCCCGACGGCCCGTTATCCGGCCCCGGGCGGTGCCGCAGCAAGGAGGAACCACTGAGCATGGCAGGCACCGAATCGGAGCCCACAGGCGCACGCGACGCCTCGCTGCCCGCCCGCGCCAAGATCGCGGTCACGGCCGGCAAGGTGGCCGCCGCCCTGTCCCAGAAGGCGGGCCGAGGCAGCGGCTCGGTGATCGGCGGCAAGATCGCCCTCAAGCTCGACCCCGATCTGCTCGCCACTCTCGCCGACCACCTGGACGTGGTGCTGGTCAGCGCCACCAACGGCAAGACCACGACCACCCGGCTGATCGCCGAGGCGCTGCGCGCCGCCGGCCCGGTGGTCTCCAACGCCCTGGGCGCCAACATGCCGGCCGGCATCACCTCCGCCCTGGCCGGCGGCTCGGAGGCCCGCTTCGGCGTCATCGAGGTGGACGAGAAGTACCTGGCCGGGGTCGCCCGCGACACCCACCCGAAGGCGATCGCCCTGCTCAACCTCTCCCGCGACCAGCTCGACCGCGCCGCCGAGACCCGGATGATGGCCGAGAAGTGGCGCGAGGGCCTCCAGGACACCGAGGCCGTGGTCATCGCCAACGCCGACGACCCGCTGGTGACCTGGGCCGCCTCCTCCTGCAAGAAGGTGGTCTGGGTGGCCGCCGGGCAGGCCTGGAAGGAAGACGCCTGGTCCTGCCCCGCCTGCGGCGGCGTGATGCAGCGCCCCGGCGACGACTGGTTCTGCCAGGAGTGCGGCTTCCGCCGCCCCAACCCGCACTGGGCGCTCCAGGGCACCCACGTGATCGACCCGCAGCGCGGCGCCTGGCCCATCCGGCTCCAGCTGCCCGGCCGGGCCAACCTGGCCAACGCCACCAGCTCCGCCGCCGTGGCCGCCGTCTTCGGCGTCTCCCCGCAGGTCGCGCTGGAGCGGATGCAGTCGGTGACGGCCGTGGCCGGCCGCTACGACGTCGTCCAGTACCAGGGCCGCGACATAAGGCTGCTGCTGGCCAAGAACCCGGCCGGCTGGCTGGAGACCTTCTCGCTGATCGACGGCCCGCCCGCGCCGGTCATCCTCTCCGTCAACGCGCTCGACGCCGACGGCACCGACACCTCCTGGCTCTGGGACGTCGACTACGAGCGCCTCGCCGGCCACCCCGTCTTCGTGATGGGCCAGCGCAAGCTGGACCTGGCCGTCCGCCTGGAGGTCGCCGGGCTGCAGTTCCACGTGGTGGACTCGCTGGAGCAGGCCGTCCGGATGGCGCCGCCCGGCCGGATCGAGGCGATCGCCAACTACACCGCCTTCCAGCAGCTGCGGAAGGTCGTGGCCGGCTGATGCCGGCCGGGGGCCCGGCAGTACGACAGGATCGGCCGGCCAGGCCCCAGCAGCCCCATCGAGTTTGCGTGACGGAAGGCCTTCGAGGATGAGTGAGAGCAGCCTGCGCGTGGTCTGGGTCTACCCGGACCTGCTCAGCACCTACGGCGACCGGGGCAACGCCCTGGTCGTGGAGCGCCGGGCCCGCCAGCGCCATCTCAACGTGACCCGGATCGACGTCCGGTCCGACCAGGCGGTGCCCACCAGCGGGGACATCTACCTGATCGGCGGCGGCGAGGACCGGCCGCAGCGGCTGGCCGCCGAGCGGCTGCGCAACGACAGCGGCCTGGTCCGGGCCGCCGAGAACGGCGCGATCATCTTCGCCGTCTGCGCCGGCTACCAGATCCTCGGCCACGAGTTCGTCAACGACCTCGGCGAGCGCGAGCCGGGCCTCGGCCTGCTCGACGTCTGGACCACCCGCGGCGAGGGCGCCCGCTGCGTCGGCGACGTGCTGGCCGATGTCGACCCGCGCCTCGGCCTGCCGCAGCTGACCGGCTTCGAGAACCACCAGGGCGTCACCCACCTCGGCCAGGGCGTCCAGCCCCTGGCCAACGTCACCGCCGGCCGGGGCAACGGCACCGGGGACGGCACCGAGGGCGCCTGGCGGGACACCGTCTTCGGCACCTACCTGCACGGGCCCGTGATGGCCCGCAACCCCGCCGTGGCGGACATGCTGATCAAGCTGGCGCTGGACGTCAACGCCCTGCCGCCGGCCGACACCACCTGGTACGACGCGCTGCGCGCCGAGCGCATCGCGGCCACTTCGCGCCCCGCGTAACGCACGCTGTCGTGCGCCGGTCCGCTCCGACCGGGTGCCCGCGATGCGGTCACCCGGTCCACGGACGGGCCCGGACGTACGACAATGGGGTTGCCGGCTGCACACCCTCCTCGGCAGCAGGCTGCACTTCCGCGCGGGGGCGCCGACGGCGCCGCTCCCGCGTCGGCTCCTGCCCGGCCGGACGCAGGAGCCGTATGCTCGACACTCACGGCCGGTTTCGGATGTTCTGTCCGGATCGGCCGGTCCTTCACCCCACGGTCATCTCCCCGCCATCACGGCGTGGAACGGGGCCGCTACGGTGACGGTTCGTCGTCCCAGCCTGTAGTCCGGCCGTTCCTCGGTTCTGCACGGGAGTTGCAAAGCAATGCGTATTGGAGTGCTGACCAGCGGCGGTGACTGCCCCGGCCTGAACGCGGTGATCCGTTCCGTGGTCCACCGGGGGGTGGTCGACCACGGCGACGAGATCATCGGGTTCGAGGACGGCTGGCGCGGTTTCCTGGAGGGCGTCCACCGCCCCCTGACCCTGGATTCGGTGAGCGGCATCCTCGCCCAGGGCGGCACCATCCTCGGCTCCTCACGGGTGCAGCCGAGCCACCTGCGGGACGGCGTCGAGCGCGCCAAGCGGTACTGCGCGGACCTCGGTCTGGACGCCGTCATCCCGATCGGCGGCGAGGGCACCCTCAAGGCCGCCAAGCTGATGAGCGACGCGGGTCTGCCGATCGTCGGCGTGCCGAAGACCATCGACAACGACATCGCCTCCACCGACGTCACCTTCGGCTTCGACACCGCCGTCTCGGTCGCCACCGAGGCCCTGGACCGGCTGAAGACGACCGCCGAGTCGCACCAGCGCGTCATGGTCGTCGAGGTCATGGGCCGCCACACCGGCTGGATCGCGCTGAACGCGGGCATGGCCGCCGGCGCCCACGCGATCGTCGTCCCGGAGCGCCCGTTCCACATCGACAAGCTCACCGCCGTCGTCCGCGAACGCTTCGACCGGCAGAAGAAGTTCGCGATCGTGGTCTGCGCCGAGGGCGCCAAGCCCGAGCCCGGCACCATGCACTGGGAAGAGGGCAGCAAGGACATCTACGGTCACGAGCGGTTCACCGGCATCGCCACCCAGCTCTCCCGCGAGCTGGAGCACCGGCTCGGCAAGGAGGCCCGCCCGGTGATCCTCGGCCACACCCAGCGCGGCGGCACCCCGACCGCGTACGACCGGGTGCTGGCCACCCGGTTCGGCTGGCACGCCGTGGAGGCCGTCCACAAGGGCGCCTTCGGCCACATCACCGCGCTGCAGGGCACCAACATCAACCTGGTGCCGCTGAGCGAGGCCGTCGCCGAGCTGAAGACCGTGCCGCAGGAGCGCTACCTGGAGGCGGAGACGGTCCTCTGACCCTCCCCCGCCCTCTGCCACCGGCCCCCGAGCACCCGCTCGGGGGCCGGTGTCGTTCCCGCACGACGCCCTCGCGCACGGGCTAGCGTGACCGGTGGAGCGGGACCGGCGGGGCGCGACCGGTGGAACAGACCACCGCCGGACCACCGCCGGACCGCTGCGACCACCGTCGGACCACAGGGAGGAAGCAGCCGATGGAGATCCTCGCGTACGGCGTACAGGCCGACGAACGGCCGCTGCTGGAGCAGGCGTTCGCGGGCCGGCACGAGCTGCGCTGCCTGAGCGTCTTCCTCAACCGCGACACCGCCCCGCTGGCCGCCGGCTACCCGGCCGTCAGCAGCAGCGTCAACGACGTCCTCGACGCCGGCACCCTCACCCTCCTCGCGGCCGGCGGCACCAGACTGATCGCCCAGCGCTCCACCGGCTTCAACAACATCGACCTGGACGCCGCCGCCGAGCTCGGCCTCACCGTCGCGCGGGTCTCCCACTACAGCCCGTTCGCCGTCGCCGAACACGCCTGGGCGCTGGCCCTGGCCGTCAACCGCCGCCTCACCCGGGCCGCGAACCGCTCGCGCGAGTTCGACTTCCGCCTCGACGGGCTGCTCGGCCGCGACATCCACGGCATGACCGTCGGCGTCATCGGCACCGGCAAGATCGGCGAGTGCTTCGCCCGGATCGCCCACGGCTTCGGCACCGAGCTCCTCGGCTGGGACATCGCCCCCAACCCCGTCTGCGTCGACCTAGGCATGGCCTACACCGAACTGCCCGAGCTCCTCTCCCGCTCCGACCTGATCAGCCTGCACGTCCCCCTGCTGCCCGCCACCCACCACCTCATCGACGCCGCCGCACTGGCCCGCATGAAGGACGACGCGATCCTCGTCAACTCCAGCCGCGGCGGCCTCGTCGACACCGCCGCCCTGGTCGAGACCCTGCGCGCCGGCCGGCTCTCCGGCGTCGGCCTGGACGTCTACGAGGAGGAGACCGGCGTCTTCTTCTACGACCGCTCGGTCGAGGGCATCAGCGACGACACCCTCGCCCGCCTGATGACCTTCCCCCAAGTCCTGGTCACCTCCCACCAGGCCTACTTCACCCGCACCGCCGTCGGCCAGATCATCGGCGCCACCGCCCGCAACATCGCGGACTTCGGAGCCGGCCGCACCAACGAGAACACCCTCGTCCCGACGACGGACGCCTGAGCCGGGTGGGGGCGCCGACCGGCGCCAGCGGCCCGCGTTCTCCGCGGCTCCCCGCCCAGGGACAGACGTGCACCTGCTGTGCCACCTGGCGCAGGAGCTCGCTTCCGGGACAACACCCGCAGTTGCTGCGCACGCACGGCTGCCTCACACTCATGGCAGCGCCGGTCAGCCAAGTCGGAGGGACGGGACGGCTCGCCCGCCCTCGCGGGATGGTAGTGCGCGCACGCACCATGAAATCGGCACCCAGCCGGCAGAAGGTTCGTTGCTTGTGGATCTTCAGGCACGTCCAGGTCGGCTCTCGCCGCGTGAACTGCGAGTATCAAGGGCCTGGTCGGACTCGAGCGCGAAGCGGATCACCACCGATGCCACGGGTCGGGACTTCGCCAGAGTGCCGAGCGGCTTCGTCCACAGCCCCCGCCTGTGCGGAGGTCGCGTCCCGTGAAGCACCTGCCCCGGGTCAGCCGAGCGAGGATCCGGCTGCGCCGAGGGTGTCCCGCAGCCACTGCTCGACGCCTGCCACGTGCACCGTCGCCCAGGCGTGCGCGAGGTCGGGGCGGCGGTGGGCGATGGCGTCGAGGATGGCGTGGTGCTGCTGGCGGGTACGGTCGACCGCGCCTTCCTCGGTCAGCCCGCGCCAGATCCTCGCCCGGGCGGTCGGGCCGGACAGGCCGTCCACGAGCGAGCACAGGACGGTGTTGCCCGACCCGGCCGCGATCCTGCGGTGGAACTCGAGGTCGTTGTCGATCAGCTCTTGCAGGGTGGCGTCGTCGCTCAGGCTCTCCAGGACCTCCCCGAGCGCGGCGATGTCCTCGTCCGGCATCACCCGGGCGGCCATGGCTGCGGCGGCGGGCTCCAGAATGCGACGGACCTCCAGGAACTCCAGCACCGAGTCGTCCTGGTGGAAGTCGACGACGAAGCCCAGCGCGTCCAGCAGCAGGTTGGGCTCAAGACTCGTCACGTACGTGCCGTCGCCCTGGCGTACGTCGAGCACCCGGATGAGTGAGAGGGCCTTCACCGCCTCACGCAGGGAGTTGCGCGACAGACCGAGCCGCTCGGCCAGGTCGGCCTCCTTGGGGAGTCGCGAACCGGGGCGCAGCTCACCACTGACGATCATGGCTTTGATCTTCTCGATCGCCGAGTCGGTGACTGGCACGCCGTTGCCTCCCTGGTCCTGATCGTTGCAGCATAGCTTCCATGGCACCCGCCCGGAGATGTCCTTGACCGCGATAGGTCAAGGCCATCAGGCAAGATCCACCAGGGGCCGTCCGCCCCGGGCGGGCCGCACTCCGCCCGGGGCGTCTACGGTTCGCCCGGGGCGGCTACGGTCCCGGCGGGCCGACGCGGGGCGCCGAGCCCGTACACGCGGACGGCGTTGTGCCGGAACACCGCGTCCTTCTCCCCCGCGCTGAGCCCGTCCACGAGGTGCCGGGTGATCCGGGTGACCTCGGTGTAGCCGGCCTCCAGGGTGCAGACCGGCCAGTCGGAGCCGAAGAGGAGCCGTTGCGGGCCGAAGGCCTCCAGGGCGGTGTCGGCGTACGGCGTGAGGTCCTCCGTCCGCCACCGGCCGGGGGCGGCTTCCGTCACCAGGCCGGAGAGCTTTCCCACGGTGTTGGGCAGCGCGGCCAGGCGGCGCAGGTCCGCTGCCCAGGGGTCGAGCGTGCCGTCGGCGATCAGGGGCTTGCCGAGGTGGTCGAGGACGAACGTCAGGCCGGTGAGCCGGGCGGCCGCGAGGGCGGCGGCGGGCAGCTGGTGCGGCTTGACGACGAGGTCGTAGGCGAGGCCGGCCTCGGCGACGGCGAGCAGGCCGCGCTGGACGTCGGAGCGCAGCAGCCACTCGGGGTCAGGTTCCTCCTGGACCTGGTGCCTGATGCCCACCAGTCGTTCCCCGCCGGGGAGTTCGCGCAGGGCGGCGATCGCGTCGGCAACGTCGGGGGCGGTGAGGTCGGTCCAGCCGACGACGCCGGCGATCAGGTCGCTGCCGTCGGCCAACGCCAGCAGTTCGGGGGTCTCCTCGGGGACGCAGACGGTCTGCACGACGACCGTGGCGGCCACTCCGGCCTCCGCGGCCTCGGGGGCGAGGTCGGCGGCGGTGAAGGAGCGGGCCAGCGGAGCGAGGGCCTCGCCGCTGATCCAGGGCTGCGGCCGCGTGTCGAGGTCCCAGACGTGGTGGTGCGCGTCGATGATCTGACGTCCGGTCACAGCTCCCACACCACCGGGAGGCCGGCCCCGGCACCGGCGTCGGAGTAGTCGTGGCTGATGTCGAGCAGTTCGCCCATCTTCTCCTGCCAGGCGACGTTGACCGGGAGGTGCTCCAGTTCGGCGAGGAGCCGGGCGTAGTCCTCGCACTCCAGCAGGTGGAACAGGTCGCAACCGCTGCGCCAGATCCTCCACGAGGTGACGCCGGCGGCCCGGATGGCTGCGACGAGGTCGGCGGGCACGTCCCGGTGGGCGGCCTCGTACTCGGCGATCCGGTCCGGGCGGAGGCGGGTGTGCAGGGCGACACTCATGGCTGCTCCGGGTGGGTGGGGTGGTCGACGATGATGACGTGCAGGGTGCGGGGGCCGTGCACGCCCTCGACGCGGTCGAGTTCGATGTCGCTGGTGGCGGAGGGTCCCGAGATGAAGGTCAGCGGCAGCGCGGGGTCGAGGCGGGCGAGGGCGTCGGGGACGTCGGCGGCGATCTGTCCGGCGCGGATGACGCACAGATGGTAGTCGGGGACGAGGGTGAGGGTGCGGCGGCCCTGGCCCGGGCCGGTGTCGAGGACGACGGTCCCGGTGACGGCGATGCCGGCGGCGGCGAGGGTGCAGGCGCCGTCCAAGGCGTTCAGGGCCTGGACGTCCAGCGGTTCCCGGTGCCACTGCCAGTCGCCGGGCGGTAGCAGCTCGACGGGAAAGCCGCCGGGCAGTGCCAGGTTCTTTGCCCCGCACGCGGTGAGCGCGGCGGCGATGGCGGCCGGCAGGCCCGCCTGGTCGGTACGCGTGACGTTCGCGCGGTAGTCGGCGACCCGCTCGGCGAACAGGGCGACGGTGTCCTCGCCCGGCTCGGTGTGGCTGCGGCGGTAGGCGCGCGGTACGGGGACGTCGTCGGGCCGTTCGTCGGCGGGGACGTCGGCGAGCGCCGCCCGGATGCGGCCGAGGACTGCCTCACGGCTGCTCATCGTTCGCCTTCCCTGTTCTTGCGCCACCAGGTGCGGAAGGATTCTGCCGGAGGTGCGGGGGTGTCGCGGGTGTCCGACCAGCCGTGCAACGGGCCTGGCAGCCAGCCGATCCGCCCGTCCCTGGCAAGGACCCTGCCGCCGATGGCGGCGGCCTTCTGGGCCGCGGAGAGCAGGCGCGGGGAGTCGAGGACGGTGGAGGCGGCCTTCATGGCCAGTGCCTCCGCCCGCTTCGGCTTGCTCTCGACGGCCTTGGCGCGCAGGTGGGCCAGCACCTCGGGGATGTTGATCTTCACTGGGCAGGCGTCGTAGCAGGCCCCGCAGAGCGTGGACGCGAACGGCAGTGTGGCGGCCTGCTCCACCCCGACCAGCTGCGGGGTGAGGACGGCACCGATCGGTCCGGGGTACACCGAGCCGTAGGCGTGGCCGCCGGTTCGCTCGAAGACGGGGCAGACGTTGAGGCAGGCCGAGCAGCGGATGCAGCCGAGTACCTGCCGTCCGACCTCGTCGGCGAGGGTGTCGGTGCGGCCGTTGTCGAGCAGTACCAGGTGGAACTCCTGCGGTCCGTCGCCGTCGGCCACTCCGGTCGGACCCAGCCCGGTCCAGGTGGAGGTGTAGGGGTTCATCCGCTCGCCGGTGGAGGAGCGGGGCAGCAGTTGGAGGAAGACCTCCAGGTCCGACCAGGTGGGGACGGTCTTCTCGATGCCCATGACGGTGATGAGGGTTTCGGGCAGGGTGAGGCACATCCGGCCGTTGCCCTCGGACTCCACGACGACGACCGTGCCGGTGTCGGCGACGGCGAAGTTGGCGCCCGAGACGGCCACCTTGGCGGTGAGGAACTTCTCCCTCAGGTGCAGTCGGGCCGCCTCCGCCAGCGCCTTGGGGTCGTCGGCGAGGCCGTCCGGTGCGGGTCGACCCCAGTTGCCCATCTCGGCGGCGAAGAGGTCACGGATCTCGGTCCGGTTGCGGTGGATCGCGGGGACGAGGATGTGGGAGGGGCGGTCGTCGCCGAGTTGGACGATGAGTTCGGCGAGGTCGGTCTCGTAGGCGGTGATGCCGGATTCGGCGAGGGCTTCGTTGAGGCCGATCTCCTGGGTCGCCATGGACTTGATCTTCACGACCTCGCGTTCGCCGGTGGCCTTCACGAGTTCGGTGACGATGCGGTTGGCCTCGGCGGCGTCCGAGGCCCAGTGCACGGTGCCGCCCGCGGCGGTGACGGCGGCCTCCAACTGGACGAGGTAGTGGTCGAGGTGGCGTGAGGTGCGGTTCTTGATCGCGGCGGCGGCGTCGCGCAGTTGTTCCCAGTCGTCCAGTTCGGAGGCGACCGCGAGCCGCTTGTCGCGGATGGTGGTGGTGGCGCGTTTCAGGTTGGCGCGCAGCTGGGTGTTGCCGAGCGCCTCGCGGGCGGCGTCGGGGAAGGACGGGGCGCCGAGCCAGACGACGCCACGGCTGCCGGGGTTGCTCATCGTGCGGTTCCTTCGGTGGCGGCGAGGATCTCGGCCAGGTGCATGGTCCGCACGGCCGAGCCGTGGCGGGACAGTCCGCCGCCGATGTGCATCAGGCAGGAGTTGTCGGCGGCGCACAGGACCTCGGCTCCGCTGTCCAGGACGGCGGCGTTCTTGTCGGCGAGCATCGCGGCGGAGGTGTCGGCGTTCTTGACGGCGAAGGTGCCGCCGAAGCCGCAGCAGGAGTCGGCCGCGGGGAGGTCGACCAAGTCGATGTCCCGGACGGCGCGCAGCAGGCGGTCCGGGCGGTCGCCGAGGCGCAGGCCGCGCAGGGAGTGGCAGGTGGGGTGGTAGGCGACGCGGTGCGGGAAGCGGGCACCGACGTCCGTGACGCCGAGGACGTCGGTCAGGAACTCGGTGAACTCGTGAACACGGGGCACCAGTTCGGTGACCTGCCGCTGGAGGTCAGGATGTCCGTACTCCCGGGCGAGCAGGGGGTGGTTGTCGCGGACCATCCCGGCGCAGGAGGCGGACGGGGTGACCACGGCGTCGTAGTCGGCGAAGGTCCTGGCGAAGCGGGTCACCAGCGGGAGGGCGTCGGGGCGGTAGCCGGTGTTGAAGTGCATCTGGCCGCAGCAGGTCTGTTCCCGGGGGAACTCGACGCGGTGGCCGAGCCGCTCCAGAACCGTCACCACCGCGCGGCCGGTGTCGGGAAACATCGTGTCGTTGAAGCAGGTGATGAACAGGGCGATGCGCATCAGCTCACCTCCTCGGGGGTCGGGACGTCCGCGGGCAGCAGACCGCGTTCCTTGAACTCTGCCCAGAGCGCCGCCGGAACGGGGTGCTGGAGCATGGCGGCGGCGTCCCGGACCTCGCCGGCGCTGCGGGTGCCGACCAGCACGCTCGCCACCGCCGGGTGCCCGAACGGGAACCGCAGGGCGGCGGCGCGCAGCGGTACGCCGTGCCGCTCGCAGACGGCCTTGAGGTCGGTCGCCCTGGCGAGCAGGTCCGCCGGGGCCGCGGTGTAGTCGAAGGTGGCGCCGGGCCGCGGGTCGGCGAGCAGGCCGGAGTTGAAGACGCCGCCGATCACGACGCCGACGCCGCGCCGGTGGGCCAGTGGCAGCAGTTCCGCAAGGCCCCGTTGGTCGAGGAGGCTGTAGCGGCCGGCCAGCAGGACGACGTCGAGGTCGGTCTCGCGGATGAACCGGGCGGGCAGCTCGGCCTGGTTCATGCCGACGCCGATCGCTCCCAGGACGCCTTCGGCGCGCAGGCGTTCGAGTTCCGGGTAGGCCTCGGTGAGTGCCTGTTCGGCGTGGTCGTCGGGGTCGTGCAGGTAGGCGATGTCGATCCGGTCGAGGCCGAGCCGGTTCAGGCTGTCCTCGATGGAGTGGCGCACCCCCTGGGCGCTGAAGTCCCAGACGCGGTGGTGGGTGGCGGGCACGGCGAAGCCGTTGGCCAGGTCGTCGCCGCCGGAGGGGGCCGGCTCCAGCAGGCGTCCGACCTTCGTGGAGATCGTGTACTGCTCCCGGGGGAACGCCCGCAGGGCCTCGCCGAGTCGCCGCTCGGACAGGCCCAGGCCGTAGTGCGGGGCGGTGTCGAAGTACCGTACGCCGGACTCCCAGGCGGCGGTGACGGCCTGTTCGGCCTGCTCGTCGGTGACCGGGGTGAACAGGTTGCCGATGCCGGCGGCGCCGAAGGCGAGTTCGGTGACCCGGGCCGTGCTGCGGCCGAGCGGGTTGCGGCGCAGCTTCACGGGCGTGGCTCCGGTCGCAGGCGCAGGCCGGCCATACCGCCGTCGACCGCGAGAGCGGTGCCGGTGACACTCGCGGCGGCCGGGGAGGCGAGGTAGGCGATGGCGGCGGCGACCTCCTCGGCGGTGACCAGCCGGCCGGTGGGCTGGCGGGCGTTCAGTGCGGCGCGCTCGGCGGCCGGGTCGTCGGCGGCGTCGAGCAGCCGTGCGACCCACGGGGTGTCGACGGTGCCCGGGTTGACGCAGTTGACCCGGATGCCCTCGCGGACGTGGTCGGCGGCCATGGCCAGGGTGAGCGAGAGGACGGCGCCCTTGCTCGCCGAGTACAGCGCGCGCTGCGGCAGTCCGGCGGTGGCGGCGATCGAGCAGGTGTTGACCACCGAGGCGGAGGCGGAGCGGCGCAGGTACGGCAGGGCGGCGCGGGTGGTGCGGACGATGCCGAGCACGTTGACGTCCAGGACGCGGTGCCACTGCTCGTCCGGGTTGTCCTCCACGGTTCCGGCGGCGCCGATGCCGGCGTTGTTGACCAGGATGTCGATCCCGCCGAGTGCCACGGCCGCCGCCTGGACGGCCGCGCGTACGGAGTGGTCGTCGGCGACGTCGGCGGTGAAGCCGCGCAGCGGGGTGCGGACACCGCTCGGGTCGAGGTCGAGGACGGCGACGTCCGCACCGCGTTCGCCGAGCAGTCGGGCGGCGGCCAGGCCGATGCCGGAGGCGCCGCCGGTGACCAGGGCGGTGAGCCCGTCGAGGTCTGTCCTCATGAAAGCTCCTCCTTGTCTCCGCCGGCCAGGTCGGCTGCCCAGAAGGCGCCGTCGGGGTAGCGGTAGGTGTCGATGGCGGCCTGGTCCATCTCGGCGGAGAACCCGGGCGCGGTGGGTGCCCGGTAGTGGCCGTTGTCGATGACCACCGGGTCGAGGAAGTGCTGGTGCAGGTGGTCGACGAACTCGATCACCCGGTCCTCGGTGGTGCCGGCGAGCGCGACGTAGTCGAACATCGACAGGTGCTGGACGAGTTCGCACAGGCCCACGCCGCCGGCGTGCGGGCAGACCGGGACATCGAACCTGGCGGCTAGCAGCAGGATGGCGAGGTTCTCGTTGACGCCGGCCACCCGGGCCGAGTCCAGCTGGAGGACGTCGATGGCGCCGGCCTGGAGCAGCTGCTTGAAGACGATCCGGTTCTGCACGTGCTCGCCGGTGGCGACCTTGATCGGGTGGACACCGCGCCGGATGGCGGCGTGGCCGAGGACGTCGTCGGGACTGGTGGGCTCCTCGATCCAGTAGGGGTCGAACTCGGCGAGCGCAGTCGTCCACTCGATCGCCTCGGCGACGTTCCAGCGCTGGTTGGCGTCGATCGCCATCCGGATGCCCGGGCCGACGGCCTCGCGGGCGGCGCGGCAGCGGCGGATGTCGTCCTCCAGGTCGGCGCCGACCTTCAGCTTGATCTGGGTGAAGCCGTCGGCCACCGCCTGCTCGGCGAGGCGGGTGAGCTTCTCGTCGCTGTAGCCGAGCCAGCCGGGCGAGGTGGTGTAGGCGGGGTAGCCGACCTGCCGCAGGTGCCGGGAACGGTCGGCGGCGCCCTGTCTGCCCTTGCGCAGCAGTTCGAGGGCCTCGTCGGGCGTCAGCGCGTCGGCGATGTAGCGGAAGTCGACCTGGGACACCAGCCACTCGGGGTCGGCGTCGGCGAGCAGCTGCCACAGCGGCTTGCCCTCACGCTTGGCGGCGAGGTCCCAGACGGCGTTGAGGACGGCTCCGACGGCCATGTGCATCACGCCCTTCTCGGGGCCGAGCCAGCGCAGCTGGCTGTCGCCGATCAGGTCGCGGGAGAGGGAGCCGGGGTCGGCGCACAGCTCGGCGACGGACCGTCCGACGACGTGCGGGCGCAGCGCGTCGATGGCGGCGACCTGGACGTCGTTGCCGCGGCCGATGGTGAAGGTGAACCCGTGGCCCTCGGGCTCGCCGTCGGAGGTGCGCAGGATGACGTAGGCGGCGGAGTAGTCGGGGTCGGGATTCATCGCGTCGGACCCGTCCAGCTCCCGCGAGGTGGGGAAGCGGATGTCGTAGGTGTCGACGGCGGTGATCCGCGGTGTGGTTGCGGACAACGTGGTGCCTTTCACGCGTTGGCGAAGGTCTGGCGCTGGGTGCCGAGGCCGTCGATGGTCAGCTCGACGGCGTCGCCGGCGCGCAGGTAGGGGGTGCCGGGCAGGCCCAGGGCCACGCCGGCCGGGGTGCCGGTGTTGATGACGTCTCCGGGGCGCAGCACCATGTACTGGCTGAGGTACCAGACCAGGTACGGGACGTCGAAGATCATGTTCTTGGTGTTGCCGTCCTGGCGGGTCTCGTCGTTGACGGCCAGATGAAGGCCGAGGGCCCGCACATCGCCGGCCTCGTCCGGGGTGACCAGCCAGGGGCCGAGCGGGTTGAAGGTCTCGCAGGACTTTCCGAGGTCCCACTGGGCGGAGTATTCGAGCTGGAACTCCCGCTCGGACACGTCGTTGCTGATCGCGTAACCCGCGACATGGGCGAGGGCCTGCTGGGGCGAGTCGAGATAGCGGGCCTCGCGGCCGATCACGACCGCGAGTTCGACCTCCCAGTCGGTCTTGGCCGAGCCGCGCGGGATCAGCACCCGGTCGTGGGGGCCGACCACGGTGGACGGGTCCTTCATGAAGACCACCGGCCGGGCGGGGACGGCAGCGCCGGTCTCCTCTGCGTGGTCGCGGTAGTTGAGGCCGATGCAGACCACCTTGCCCGGCCGCGCGACGGGGGCGCCGATCCGCAGGCCGGCCGGGTCGATCGGGGGGAGCTCTCCGGCGGCCAGGGCGGCGCGGACGCGGTCGATCCCGTCCGAGGCGAGGAACGCCCCGTCGATGTCACTGGTCAGGCCCGTGAGCGCGAAGGCCCGGCCGTCGTCGCCGAGAGCTGCCGGAACCTCTTCTCCCGCCGGTCCGATCCGCAGTAGCTTCATGCCCTGACTCCCGTCATAGGTCTGCGAGCCGGAGTCTTCACCGGCCAACACATCGGATGTATTCGTGACGCCCTGACCATACGAGCCCCCGTCACATCACCGCAAGAAGTCCTCCGATGTTTGCCGGTCAGCCCGGCTCGTACGCCCTCCAACCATCCGTCAAATATGCAGCTCAGAGCGGAACTGGCACTTCACCCGTGACACGGTGCGGAAACCTGGACGTTACGGTTGAGAATCATCCGAGGTTTCCTCTTGTCAGGCAGATGTCAGGCTCGTATGGTCCTCGTGACCCGCAAGCCATCCGATGACTGTGGGAAGCGCGAGCCGGCGCCGTCTGCACGGACCGCCGCGACCAGGAACCGGCCGCCCTCCTGGTGAGGGCTGGAAGGGGGCCGGCTCCCACACCCGCTTCGCCCCACCGGGACGGGCCTATCGGCCTCCCACCACACCGCCTCCCCACCCCCACAGGGGAGCCCGGACATCCCAGCCAAGGAGATCAGCACCATGAAGCCTCGCTCCTCCAGAATCGCGGCCACGGCCGCCGCCGTGGTCGTCCTGGCGGGGTTCGCCACGGCCTGCAACCGCGGCAGCGCGACGGACTCCGCCGCCGGCGGCAAGCCGGCGCTCGGCATCGACCTCCCGCGTGCGGACTCCGACTTCTGGAACTCCTACGCGCAGTACGTCAAGCAGGACGCCACCGCCCAGGGCCTCAACACCCTGCCGGTCAGCAACTCGCAGAACGACGTCACCAAGCTGGTCGCCAACGTCCAGGTCTTCCAGAACACCGGCGCCAAGGCCGTCGTCATGGCCCCGCAGGACACCGGCGCGATCGCCTCCACCCTCGACCAGCTGTCCGCCAAGAAGATCCCCGTGATCAGCGTCGACACCCGCCCCGACAAGGGCAACGTCTACATGGTGGTCCGCGCCGACAACAAGGCGTACGGCACCAAGGCCTGTGAGTTCCTCGGCCAGCAGCTCGGCGGCAAGGGCAAGGTCGCCGAACTCCAGGGCGCGCTGAGCTCCGTCAACGGCCGCGACCGCTCGGAGGCCTTCGCCGCCTGCATGAAGGAGAAGTTCCCCGACATCCAGGTGATCGAGCTGGCCACCGACTGGAAGGGCGACGTCGCCTCCGCCAAGCTCCAGTCCACTCTGGCCGCCAACCCGGACCTGGGCGGCGTCTACATGCAGGCCGGCGGCGTCTTCCTGCAGCCCACCCTCGCCCTGCTCCAGCAGAAGGGCCTGCTCAAGCCCACCGGCCAGCCCGGCCACATCGCCATCGTCTCCAACGACGGCATCCCGCAGGAGTTCGACGCGATCCGCAAGGGCGACATCGACGCGACCATCTCCCAGCCCGCCGACCTCTACGCCAAGTACGCCCTGTACTACGCACAGGCCGCCGCCGAGGGCAAGACCTTCCAGCCCGGCGCGACCGACCACCAGTCGACCATCATCCAGCTGCCCAACGGCCTGGAGGACCAGCTCCCCGCCCCCCTGGTCACCAAGGAGAACGTCGACGACAAGTCCCTCTGGGGCAACGGCGTCGGCAAGTAACCCCACTGACCCCTCGTCAGCGGCGGCACGGACTCCCCCTCCGAGGCCGCCGCTCACGGATCCTGCGGAAAGGACATCCCCGCCATGGCGGACCCCAGCCCCGTCCGGGGCCCCGTCGTCGAGGCCGACGGGATCAGCAAGCGCTTCGGCGCCACCGTCGCCCTCAGCGACGCCCGCATCTCGGTCGCGCCCGGCGAGTCGCACGCCCTGGTGGGCCGCAACGGCGCGGGCAAGTCCACGCTCGTGTCGATCCTCACCGGCCTGCAGAACCCGGACACGGGCACCCTTCGCTTCGACGGCGAGCAGGCCCCGGCCCCCGGTGACACCGACGCCTGGCGCTCCCGGGTCGCCTGCGTCTACCAGCGCTCCACCATCATCCCCGCGCTGACCGTCGCCGAGAACCTGTTCTTGAACAGACACAGCCTGGACAGGCCGGGCAAAGGCGTCCTGCGCCCGATCAGCTGGAAGCAGCTGCGCGGCCGCGCCACCGAGCTGCTCGCCGAGTACGGCGTGGACGTCGACCCGACCGCGCGCGCCGAGGAGCTGAGTGTCGAGCAGCGCCAGTTCGTCGAGATCGCGCGGGCGCTGTCCTTCGGGGCCCGCTTCATCATCCTGGACGAGCCCACCGCCAAGCTCGACGCGCGCGGCATCGAACGGCTCTTCGACAAGCTGCGCTCACTGCAGGAACAGGGCGTCGCCTTCCTGTTCATCTCCCATCACCTGCAGGAGGTCTACGACCTCTGCAGCACCGTCACGGTCTACCGCGACGCCCGGCACATCATCACCGCACCGGTCGCCGAACTCGACCAGCAGGCCCTGGTGGAGGCGATGACCGGCGAGAGCTCCCGGGGAAGCGAACCCGCCTGGTCGGTGACCGGCCGGACGCGCCCCGACGGTGCCCCGCTGCTGGACGTCTCGGGCCTGAGCCTGGCCGGTGCCTACCAGGACGTCTCCCTGACCGCGCGGGCCGGCGAGGTCGTGGGCCTGGCCGGAGCGGCCGCCAGCGGCAACGTCCGGCTCGGCGAGACCGTCGCCGGCCTGCACCGCCCGCAGGCCGGCACGATCAGCGTCGCGGGCCGACCGGTGCGCACCGGTCGGGTTCCCGCCGCTCTCGCGGCCGGCATCGGGTTCGTGCCCGAGGACCGGCACATCCAGGGCCTCATCCCGCAGCGCAGCGTCGCCGAGAACGCCACCCTGACCGTCACCGACCAGCTCGGGCCGTTCGGCACGGTACTGCCCTCCCGGACCCGGGCCTTCGCCGAGCGGATGATCGGCGACCTCGACATCAAGACGCCCGGCCCCTCGGCCCCGGTGTCCGCCCTGTCCGGCGGCAACCAGCAGAAGGTGGTCATCGCGCGGGCGCTGGCCACCGAGCCGCACGTCCTGGTGGCCATCCGGCCCACCAACGGCGTCGACGTCAAATCCAAGGAGTCCCTGCTCGGCACCGTCCGCGAGGTCGCCGACGCCGGGAGGAGCGCCCTGATCGTGTCCGACGAACTCGACGACCTGCGGGTCTGCGACCGCGTCGTGGCCATGTTCCACGGCCGCGTCGTCGCCGAGTTCGAGCACGGCTGGAGCGATGAACAGCTGGTCGCAGCCATGGAGGGCATGCCCGGCCCGACCGACACGAAGGAACGCAATGTCTCCCACCACTGAGGTCCGCGCGCACGCGGCCACCGCCCCCGCCGTACCGGCCGGCCGGCGCTTCGACCTCGCCCGCTACCGCGACCTGTCGCTCGTACCGGTCCTGCTCGTCCTGGGCGTCATCGGCTTCGCCGTCTCACCCGCCTTCCTCACCTCCGACAACCTCCTGGGCGTCGGCCAGCAGGCCACCGAACTGAGCCTGCTGGTCCTGGCCGAGGCGCTGATCCTGATCGTCGGCCGGATGGACCTGTCCCTGGAATCCACGATCGGCGTGGCCCCCGTCATCGCCGTCTGGCTGGTCCTCCCCGACCACGGCGCGCGCTTCAACGGCCTCGGGCTCTTCCCCTCCTGGACGGCCATCCCGCTGTGCCTGGCCGTCGGCGCGCTCATCGGGGCGATCAACGGGTTCCTCATCCTCAAGCTGCGCCTCAACGGCTTCATCGTCACCCTCGGCGCGCTCACCCTGCTCCGCGGCCTCCAGGTCGCGATCTCCCAGGGCCAGTCGATCGTCAACCTGCCCGGCTCCTTCACCTACCTCGGCAGCACCAGCTGGCTCGGCGTCCCGGCGGCCATCTGGATCTGCGCCCTGCTCTTCCTGGCCGGCGGCTGCGCCCTCGCCTGGCTGCGCCACGGCCGTGCCCTGTACGCGATCGGCGGCAACTCCGAGGCCGCCCGAGCCGCGGGCATCCGGGTCGACCGGATCACCTGGATCGTGCTGATCCTCGGTGGCCTGCTGGCCGCCTTCGCCGGCGTCCTCTACACCGGCCACTACGGCTCCATCTCCGCCGACCAGGGCAACGGCTGGATCTTCCAGGTCTTCGCCGCCACCGTCATCGGCGGCGTCAGCCTCAACGGCGGCCGCGGCACCCTCTTCGGCGCCCTGACCGGTGTGCTGACCCTCCAGCTCGTGGTCAACGTCATGACCCTCGCGGGCGTGCCGCCGCTGTGGAACCAGTTCCTCAACGGCGCGATCATCATCGTCGCGCTGATCATCTCCCGCTTCGCCTCGGGCGAGAAGCAGGAGTGAGAGGTCCCACGGCCTGAGAGCCGCCGAAGCGGGGGGGGGGGGGGGGGGGGGGGGGGGGGGGGGGGGGGGGGGGGGGGGGGGTGTCCCCTCCCCCCCCCCCCCCCCCCCCCCCCCCCCCCCCCCAAA
>NZ_JBVJCO010000005.1:129586-202672 GCF_055588525.1 Kitasatospora sp. NPDC041988 | reverse complement strand
CGTTCGTTCGATCTTCTCCCCCTTCCTTTTTCTCGGGGGGAGAGAAGAGGGGGGGGGGGTACCAGGGCCGGGGGCACCAAAAAGGCGCCCCCCCCCCCCCCCCCCACCCCCCCCCCCCCGCTTCGGCCTCCCCTTCCCCGCCCCTCGACCGACCACCACTTCCAGGCCCTCACGCAGGAGGCGAACACCCATGGCGGTGACCGACCAGGCCATCGAGAAGATCAAGGAGATGATCGTCTCCGGCGCCCTGCCTCCCGGCGCGAGACTCCCCAACGAGGCCGATCTCGCCGACCAGCTCGGGCTGTCGCGCAACTCGCTGCGCGAGGCCGTCCGGGCGCTCACCGCGATGCGGATCCTCGTCCCCAGGCAGGGCGACGGCACGTACGTATCCGGCCTGGAACCCCACCTCCTGCTGGAAGCCATGGCCTTCGCCGCCGACGTCTCCCACGGGCACACGGCCCGGCAACTCCTCCAGGTACGGCGCCTGCTGGAGCCACAGGCCACCGCCCTCGCCGCCGGCCTGCTCACCGACGAACACCTGCGAACGCTGCGGGCCGTCCTCGACCGGAGCGCCGCGGCCACCGGCATCGAGGAGTTCATCGACCTGGACATCGAGTTTCACCGCACCGTTGCCGATGCCGTCGGCAACCCCGTGCTGTCCACCCTGCTCGGCATCCTCTCCACCCACACCCAGCGGCTGCGCATCGTGCGCGGTACGCACAACACCCCCGCCCGCGACCAGGCCCACCGCGAACACGAGGCCATCTGGCGGGCCCTGGTCAACCGCGATGCCGTCCTGGCCGCGAGTGCCAGCACCGTGCACGTCGCAGCCGTCGAGGACTGGCTGGCCGCCGGCACCGACTCCCTGGACCTCGACTCCATCGCCTGACGGCGACGTGCCGAGTCCCGCACATCCGTTCCCCTCCCCCTCGGTGCGCATGACCCCCACCGCTCAGGACGGTCTGACACATGAAGAGCCGAACCATCCGGACCACCTGCACGGGCTGCATCGCCGTGTTGCTCGCCGGCTGCCTCACCGCTTGCGGGGTCACTGATGCCCCCGGCAACTCCCGCCCACAGATCGGCATCGACATCCCCCGTGCCGACTCCGACTTCTGGAAGGCGTACGCGAAGTACCTCCAGCAAGAGATCAACGGCCAGCAGCTGAGTGTCCTGCCCCCGACCCGTTCGGACGGCGACGAGGCGACGTTCACCGCCAACGTCCACTCGCTGGCCACCCGGCATCCCAAGTCCATCGTCATGGCGCCGCAGAACACCATGGCCACCGAGTCGACACTCTCCGAGCTGTTCCGTGCCGACATCCACGCGATCAGCGTGGACACCGAACCGGAGCACGGCAGCGTCTACATGGTGGTCCGCGCCGACAACCGCTCGTACGGCACCAAGGCCTGCGAGTTCCTCGGCAAGCAGCTCGGCGGCAAGGGCAAGGTGGCCGAGCTCCAGGGCGCACTGAGCTCCATCAACGGATACGAACGCTCCGAGGGGTTCGCCGCCTGCATGAAACGCAACTTCCCCGGTATCCAGGTGATCGCGCTGCCCACCGACTGGAAGGCCGACGTCGCCTCCGACAAGCTCCAGTCCACCCTCGCAGCGAACCGGGACCTGAACGGCATCTACCTGCAGGCCGGCGGCGTCTTCCTGCAGCCCACCCTCGCCCTGCTCCAGCAGAAGGGCCTGCTCAAGCCCGCCGGCCAGCCCGGCCACATCGCCATCGTCTCCAACGACGGCATCCCCGCCGAGCTCGATGCCATCCGCAAGGGCGACATCGACGCGACCGTCTCCCAGCCCGCCGACCTCTACGCCAAGTACGCCCTGTACTACGCCAAGGCCGCCGCCGAGGGCAAGACCTTCCAGCCCGGGCCCACCGACCACCAGTCGACCATCATCTCCCTGCCCAACGGACTGGAGGACCAGCTCCCCGCCCCCCTGGTCACCAAGGAGAACGTCGACGACCCGTCGCTCTGGGCCAACCACGCCACGGGCTGACCGTGACGGGCCCCAGAACCAGGCCGGCAGCCACCCGCGAGAACCGGACGACGGGACTCCGACCTACGCACCACCGCTGAATCACTCCCCCACCCACCCCACGAAAGGCCGCACCATGCGAAGTGCACCGGTGGCCAGAGCGATAGTCGCCCTGGCCCTTGGCACCACCGCCGCCGCCTGGTCCCCCGCCGCGGCGACCGCCGCCGCCACGACCACCGCCTGGTCCAGCGGCGCGTTCTCCGTCGACACCGCGAGCCTCGTCCGCGAGGCGAACGTCGTCCTGGGCAGTCCGAACACCGCGGCGACCCAGTCGATGCCACTGGGCAACGGCACCCTCGGCGCCGCGGTCTGGGCCGCCAACGGCTTCACCGCCCAGCTGAACCGCGCCGACACCCTGCCCGGCCGCAAGTCCCCCGGCTGGCTGCAGATTCCCGGCCTGTCACGGATCACGAGCGCCGCCGACTTCACCGCCACCGTCGACCCGTACGACGGCGTGCTGCGCGAGTCCGGCGGTGGGATGAGCGCGACGATCTACGTCCGCGCCGACAAGGACGAGCTGGTCGTGGACGTGACCGGCGCCGACCCGAACACCGCCCAGTCCGCCACGGTCAACCTGTGGTCCGGACGCACCCCGGCCGCAACGGCCTCCGGTGGCGTCGCGACGCTGGCCGAGACCTGGGTCGACAGCAACGCCACCACCGGATCCGGCCGGACCTTCGGTTCGCTGGCCGCGCTCACCGCCGGCGGGCGCAACGTCACCGCCACGGTCGCCGACGCGCAGACCGTGAAGGTGAACTTCACCCCCAACCCAGACGGCAGCTTCCGGATCCTGGTCGGCAGCCCGGGCTGGGCCGGCGGCAACGCCGCCGCCACCGCCGCCTCGCTGCTGGGTTCGGACGCGAGCGCGAGCTCCGCCACCCTGCAGGCCCCGCACCTGGCCTGGTGGCACAACTACTGGGGCAAGCTCGGACTGGTGAAGCTCTCCTCGGCGGACGGCACCGCCGACTACCTGGAGAAGCTGCGCACCCTGTACTACTTCTACACCGCCGAGGAGTCCCGCGGGCCACTGCCCGGCTCCCAGGCCGGAGTCGCCGACCTCTTCAACTTCTCCCAGGACACCCAGAACTGGTACCCGGCCGGCTACTGGTTCTGGAACATCCGCGGACAGGTGGCCGCCAACATCGGCGCCGGCGCGTTCGAGCTCAACAACGGCCTCTACAACCTCTACACCTCCAACCTGGCCAACATCCAGGCCTGGACCAGGACCTACATGGGAAACCGGCCCGGGATCTGCGTGCCGGAGACCATGCGCTTCAACGGCAACGGCTTCCAGAACGACGGCGACCCGTTCGGCGACGCCTCCTGCGACCAGGCCCTGACCACCTGGAACGGTGCCACGGTCTCCACCGGCGCCGAAATCGGACTCTGGGTCTGGCAGCAGTACCTGACCACCGGTGACAAGGCCTTCCTGACGGCGAACTACCCGCTGATGCAGCAGGCCGCCCAGTTCCTGCTGGCCTTCACCACGGTCGGCGCCGACGGCAAGCGGCACGCGGTGGCCAACGTCCACGAGAACCAGTGGAACGTGCAGGACCCGGTCAACATGATCGACGCGATGAAGGCCCTCTTCCCCGCCACGATCTCCGCCGCCCAGGTCCTGAACGCCGACGCCTCGCTCGTCACCCAGCTGCAGGCCGCGATCCCGCAGATCCCCGACTTCCCGCGCACCGACGCCGCGACCCACCGGCAGAACCTCACCGCCTCCGCCGACGGCTCCGGCACCGACGTCCTCGGTCAGTCCTCGCAGCCCACCGCGACGGTCTACAACACCGAGAACGACGACCTCGAAGCCGTCTGGCCCTACGGCCTGATCGGCGACAACTCACCGCTGCTGCCCGTGGCCCAGCGCACCTACAACAGCCGGGTCAACGTCCAGCAGAACGACTGGAGCTTCGACGCCGTCCACGCCGCCCGCCTCGGCCTGCCCGCCCGGGTCGCGGCCGACCTGACCGCGCTCACCCAGAAGTACCAGACGTACCCCACCGGCCTGGCCGACCTGTGGGCCAGGCCCGGCGGGACCGAGCCCTACATCGAGCAGGCCGCCAACGTCGCGCTCGCGATCAACGAAGCGCTGGTCCAGGACTACGACGGCCTGCTGCGGATCGCCCCGGCCCTGCCGCAGGGCTGGGACGCCGACGGCACCCAGTACATCCACGGCGGCAGCACCGTCTCCGTCCAGGTCCACGGCGGCGTGATCGGCACCGTCGGCATCCGCGCCGGCTCCACCGGCAGCATCAACATCCGCAACCCCTGGCCGGGCCAGAGCGTGTCGGTCGTCGACGGCAACGACAAGTCGACCGTCATCGTCAGCCCCACCAGCGCCGGCCAGTTCACCCTCCCGACCACGGCCGGCAAGTCCTACCTGGTCCAGCGGGTCTCGACCCCGGTCTCCGGCATGACGTTCAGCCGGCTCTCCGGCACACCTGCGACGGCGGCCAGCCACCTCGGCACCGTCCAGATCGGCCTGGACCGGAACACCGGCACCGGCCACATCACCGGCATCAACGGCCTGTGCGTCGACGACTCCGGAGCCGGCACCGCCGACGGCAACCCGATCGTCGTCTGGGGCTGCAGCAGCACCGCTGCCAACCAGCAGTGGACCGTCGGCACCGACGGCACCCTGCGCACCCTCGGCAAATGCATGACCGCCCCCGGCACCGATCCCGGCAACAACACCCCCATCCAGCTGTACGGCTGTGTGAGCGGCGCCGGAAACCAGGTCTGGCGGCCTCAGGCCGACGGCACCCTCAAGAACCCGCAGAGCAACAAGTGCCTGGACGACTCGGGCGCCGGCCCCGCCGGCACCCGGCTGATCCTGTGGGACTGCTCCGCGGCCGCCAACCAGATCTGGCACCTGCCCTGATCCCGACCTGACGCAACGACGCCCGGGGTGCCGACCAATGGTGGTGGTCGGCACCCCGGGCACGCGTGGTGGTCGATGACGCACTCATCCGACATCGCCCACCCGGAACCTGTGCAGGAAGTGCAGCGCGGCGCCGGAGGACCGTACAGCCAGCGTGATCAACCCCTTCCCCCAAGTCCTGGTCGCCTCCCACCAGGCCTACTTCACCAGCACCGCCGTCGGCCAGATCGTCGACGCCACCGCCCGCAACATCGCGGACTTCGGAGCCGGCCGCACCAACGAGAACACCCTCGTCCCGACGACGGACACCTGAGCCGCGGCCGCCCGGAAGGTCCGCGGGGCCCCGGAGGCCGGGCACCGGCCGGTGTGGGCCGGGGCCGGCCTGCGTGGGCCGGGGGCCGGGGGAAGCCCCGGGGTAAGGCCCGCCTACTCTGTAGACGCAAGCAAAACGGGCGAACCGGACCCACCTGGGGGCCGCGACGAGGGAAAGCAGGACCCGCCCATGGGCGACGGAATGTCAGGAATGCACCACCACGGCGGGATGACAGAGCTGGGGCCGTTCTCCCTCTCCAACGTCATGACCTGGTCCCCCGACTGGGTGTTCCTGATCGGCAGCCTGGTCGCGCTGGCGCTGTACGGGACGGGCGTGGTGCGGCTGTACCGGCGCGGCGACCGCTGGCCGGTCGGCCGGACCGTCGGCTGGGTGGCGGGCGTCGGCTCGGTGATCCTGGTCACCTGCACCGGGCTGAACGACTACGGCATGGTGCTGTTCAGCGCACACATGATGCAGCACATGGTGCTCTCCATGCTCTCGCCGATCCTGCTGCTGCTCGGCGCGCCGATCACGCTGTCGCTGCGCGCCCTGCGCCCGGCCGGCAAGGGGCGCCCGCGCGGGCCGCGCGAGCTGCTGGTGGCGCTGCTGCACAGCACCTACGTCAAGGTGATCTCGCACCCGGCGTTCACCATTCCGCTGTTCATCGCGAGCCTCTACGGGGTGTACTTCACCCCGCTGTTCGACTTCCTGATGCAGTACCGCCTCGGGCACATCTTCATGATGGTGCACTTCCTGGCCGCCGGGCTGGCGTTCTTCTGGCCGATCATGGGCGTGGACCCGGGCCCGAACCGCCCCGGCCACGTGATGCGGATCATCGAGCTGTTCATGGGGATGCCGTTCCACGCCTTCTTCGGTGTGGCGGTGATGATGGCCAGCCACTCGCTGGTGACCACCTTCACCGAGGCCGGCTCGCCGCCCGGGACGGACCTCCTGGCGGACCAGAAGCTGGCCGGCGGCATCACCTGGGCGTTCGGCGAGATCCCGACGGCGATCGTGCTGATCGCGCTGGTCTACCAGTGGATGCGCTCCGAGCAGCGGGTGTCCCGCCGCCGGGACCGCGCCGAGGACCGCAACGGTGACGCCGAGCTGGCCGCGTACAACGCGTACCTGGCCTCGCTGGACAAGCGCGGCCAGCGCCCGGCGCCGGCGGCCGACGCCGGCTGAGCCCCGCGCTCCCGAGCACCCCGTTGCCGCGAAGAACCCCCACCCGACGCCCGGGTGGGGGTTCCGTCGTTCCCGGGGTCAGTCGCGGGGGGCGGCCTGCCGGGCGAGGCCGGCGACCAGGATGTCCAGGCCGAAGTCGAAGCGCTCGTCGCCGACGTTGCGGGTGAGCGCGGCGGCCATCGAGGTGATCATCGGGTAGCGGTCGGCCGGGACCGTGCTGAAGTACTCCCGCACCCGCTCGGTGTAGGCGTCGGCGTCGGCCTCGGAATGGACGCTCCGGGTGGAGGCCTCGAAGGTGGTCGCGGTGGTGTACAGGCCGAGCAGGTCCACGCCGTACGCGGCGGTCTGCTCGTCCAGCCCGCCGGCGCGCAGGATGCCCAGCATGGTGTCGGCGATGTCCATGGCGTGCGGGGTCACCGGGACGTTGGCGACCACGGCGGCCTTGGCGAGGTCGCGATGGCCGAGCAGCACGTCCCGCGAGCGGCGCATCAGCCGCTTGAGCTGCTCCTGCCAGTCGGCCGGGTCCGGCTGTTCGAGGGTGATCTCGGAGTACGCCAGGTCGAGGACGAGCTCGACCAGCTCGTCCTTGTTGCCGACGTGGGCGTAGAGGCTTGCGGCGCCGGTGCCGAGCTCCTGGCCGACCCGGCGCATGCTCAGCGCGTCCATGCCCTCGGTGTCGACGATCCGCAGGGCGGCCTCGACGATCCGTTCGCGGCTCAGCGGCTGGCGCCTGGAGGCCGCCTTCTCCTTCTCCTGCCAGTGCGCCGACCAGCTCGGACGCGGGGCGGCACTGGTCATGGGGGGCTCCTTCGTGGTCGTCGACGGGTCCCACACTACTTGACACGAACGCCGTTCCATGGGAGAACACTGTTCGTCGCAAGAAAACAGTGTTCGTTCGGACGAACGTCGTTCGTCCGGCTCTGACCATCCGGAGAGCCCACCCATGACCAGTCAGACCGCCCCTCCCCCGGCCGCCACCGCGGCCGAGCCCGAACCGGCCGGCCACCGGCTGCGCTGGGCCGCCCTCGCCGTGATCCTGGCCGCCGAGGTGATGGACCTCCTCGACACCACGATCGTCGGCGTCGCCTCCCCCGCCATCCAGCACGACTTCGGCGGCAGCGACGCGCAGATCCAGTGGATCTCCGCCTCCTACACGCTCGCCTTCGCCGTCCTGCTGATCACCGGCGGCCGGCTCGGCGACCTCCTCGGCCGCAAGAACCTCTTCGTCGCCGGCGCGGCCGGCTTCACGCTCGCCTCGGTGCTATGCGCCGTGTCGACCGGCCCGGGCACCCTGATCGCCGCCCGCACCGTCCAGGGCGTCTTCGCCGCCCTGCTGATCCCGCAGGGGCTCGGCCTGATCAAGGCGATGTTCCCGCCGAAGGAGATGGGCGCCGCGTTCGGCCTCTTCGGCCCGGTCCTCGGACTCTCCTCCGTCCTCGGCCCGACGCTGGGCGGCTACCTCACCGACGCCGACCTGTTCGGCACCGGCTGGCGGATGGTCTTCCTGATCAACCTGCCGCTCGGCCTGCTCGTGGTGCTCGCCGCCGTCAGGATCCTGCCCGCCAACCGCACCACCCGCACCGCCGGCGCCGGCCGGCTCGACCCGGTCGGCGTGCTGGTACTCAGCGCCGCCGTCCTACTGCTGGTCTTCCCGCTGGTGCAGGGACGCGAGCTGGGCTGGCCGCTCTGGACCTACCTCGCCATGGCCGCCTCGCTGCCGGTCCTGTGGCTCTTCACCGTCCACCAGCGCCGGGTGCTGCGGCGCGGCGGCACCCCGCTGATCGAGCCCTCGCTCTTCGCCAAGCGGGCCTTCACCTCGGCGCTCGCCACCGGGCTGGTCTTCTTCGCCGCGCTCTCCGGCCTGCTGCTGACCTTCACCCTCTACCTGCAGCTCGGCCTCGGCTGGAGCCCGCTGCACTCCGGCCTCACCATGATCCCGCTCTCGCTCGGCATCGTGGTCGGCGCGATCCTCTCCGGCGGCTTCCTCGCCCCCAGGTTCGGCCGGCGCGTCCTGCATGCGGGCATGGCCGTCGCCGCCGCGGGCGCGCTCGGCCTCTGGGCCTCCGTCGACCACTGGGCGGGCGGCCTGACCAGCTGGGAGCTGATCCCCGGGCTGGCCGCCACCGGCTTCGGCCTCGGCCTGATCATGGCACCGTTCTTCGACATCGCCCTGGCCGGCGTCGAGGACTCCGAGACCGGCTCGGCCTCCGGCGTGCTCAACGCCCAGCAGCAGCTCGGCGGCTCGATCGGCGTCGCGCTGCTCGGCACCGCGTTCTTCGGCTGGGCCGGCTCGGACGGCTTCCGGCACGCCGCCGGCTGGACCTTCGGCCTGACCGCCGGCCTGCTGGCCCTCGCCTTCCTGGTCGCCTTCCTGCTCCCCCGGCACGCCCGCCCGGGCGGCGAGCACTGACCCCGCTCGTACCGGCACCGCTTGCCGGGGCGGTGGCCGGCCGACTGGTCGTCCAGTCCTGGGTGCAGACGCCGGGAGGCCCCGAGGTCCTGATCGGACCCCGGGGCCTCCCGGTTCAACTGGGCCGTGTTCAGCCGAGGTTGGCCAGCGCGTCGTTGAAGGTCTTCGACGGGCGCATCGCGGCCGCGGCCTTGGCCGGGTCGGGCTGGTAGTAGCCACCGAGGTCGACCGGGGAGCCCTGGACGGCGATGAGCTCCTCGACGATGGCCTGCTCCTGCTCGGCCAGCGACTTGGCCAGGCCGGCGAACGCCTCGGCCAGGGCGGCGTCGGCGGTCTGCTGGGCCAGCTCCTGGGCCCAGTACAGGGCCAGGTAGAAGTGGCTGCCACGGTTGTCGATGCCGCCGAGGCGGCGGCTCGGCGACTTGTCCTCGTTGAGGAAGGTGCCGGTGGCGCGGTCCAGCGTGTCGGCCAGCACCTGGGCGCGGGCGTTGTCGGTGGACTGGGCCAGGTGCTCGAAGCTGGCGGCCAGCGCGAAGAACTCGCCCAGGCTGTCCCAGCGCAGGTAGTTCTCCTTGACCAGCTGCTGGACGTGCTTCGGGGCGGAGCCGCCGGCGCCGGTCTCGAACAGACCGCCGCCGTTCATCAGCGGGACGACCGACAGCATCTTGGCGCTGGTGCCCAGCTCCAGGATCGGGAAGAGGTCGGTCAGGTAGTCACGCAGCACGTTGCCGGTGACGGAGATGGTGTCCTCACCGCGGCGGATGCGCTCCAGCGAGAACTTCGTCGCCTCGACCGGCGTCTTGATCTCGATCTGCAGGCCCTCGGTGTCGTGCTCCGGCAGGTACGCCTTGACCTTCCCGATCAGGACGGCGTCGTGCGCGCGGCCCTCGTCCAGCCAGAAGACGGCCGGGCTGCCGGTGGCGCGGGCGCGGGTGACGGCCAGCTTGACCCAGTCGCGGATCGGCAGGTCCTTGGTCTGGCAGGCGCGGAAGATGTCGCCGGCCTGGACGGCCTGCTCCAGCACCACGTTGCCCTCGGTGTCGACCAGGCGGACGGTGCCGGCGGCCGGGATCTCGAAGGTCTTGTCGTGGCTGCCGTACTCCTCGGCCGCCTGCGCCATCAGGCCGACGTTCGGCACCGAGCCGATGGTGGCCGGGTCGAGGGCGCCGTGGGCGCGGCAGTCGTCGAGGACGGCCTGGTACACGCCGGAGTAGCTGCTGTCCGGCAGCACGGCCAGGGTGTCGGCCTCGTTGCCGTCCGGGCCCCACATGTGGCCGGAGGTGCGGATCATGGCCGGCATCGAGGCGTCGACGATGACGTCGGACGGCACGTGCAGGTTGGTGATGCCCTTGTCGGAGTCGACCATGGCCAGGGCCGGGCCCTCGGCCAGCTCGGCCTCGAACGAGGCCTTGATCTCCTCGCCCAGGTGCGGCACGCCGTCCAGGCCGGCGAGGATGCCGCCGAGGCCGTTGTTCGGGTTCAGGCCGGCGGCGACGAGCGCCTCACCGTACTTGGCGAAGGTCTTCGGGAAGAAGGCGCGGACCACGTGGCCGAAGATGATCGGGTCGGAGACCTTCATCATGGTGGCCTTGAGGTGCACCGAGAACAGCACGCCCTCGGCCTTGGCACGGGCGACCTGCGCGGCCAGGAACTCGCGCAGCGCGGCGACGCGCAGCACCGAGGCGTCCACGACCTCGCCGGCCAGGACCGGCACCGACGGGCGCAGCACGGTGGTGGTGCCGTCCTCGCCCACCAGCTCGATGCGGAGCGAGCCGTCGGCGGCGACCACGGCGGACTTCTCGGTGGAACGGAAGTCGTTCTGTCCCATGGTGGCGACGTTGGTCTTGGAGTCGGCCGTCCAGGCGCCCATGCGGTGCGGGTGCGTCTTGGCGTAGTTCTTGACCGACGCGGGGGCGCGGCGGTCCGAGTTGCCCTCACGCAGGACGGGGTTGACGGCGCTGCCCTTGACCTTGTCGTACCGGGCGCGGACGTCCTTGTCCTCGTCGGTCTGCGGGTCGTCCGGGTAGTCCGGCAGCGCGTAGCCCTGCGCCTGCAGCTCGGCGATGGCCGCCTTCAGCTGCGGGATGGAAGCCGAGATGTTCGGCAGCTTGATGATGTTGGCGCCCGGGGTCTTGGCGAGCTCGCCCAGCTCGGCGAGGGCGTCCTCGATCCGCTGGCCCTCCTCCAGACGCTCCGGGAAGCTCGCGATGATCCGCCCGGCCAGGGAGATGTCGCGAGTCTCCACCTGGACGCCCGCCGTCGAGGCGTAGGCCTGGACCACAGGCAGGAACGAATACGTTGCCAGGGCCGGCGCCTCGTCGGTGTGCGTATAGATGATGGTCGAGTCAGTCATCGGTACTCCGCTTCACGTCTCCAACGTCTTGATGTCAAGATATCTCGTGATCGCCCCTCCGCTCCACCACCCCCCGCCCCGGAGCACACGCCGGCGCCCGGCCCGGGTCGGCGGCGGTCAGCTCCACCGTGGTCCCGGGACGGGCGCGGGGCAAGCGGAAGAACGTCAGCCCCGGGCGAGCCGGGCGCCGAACTCCTCGTCGTCGGCGACGAACCAGAGCTGGTTGCCGCCGTTGCTCTCGTAGACGAAGTCGCGCAGGGCGCTGCTGGCGGCCAGGTGCCCGGCGATGTCGCCGGTGATGGCCAGGCCGATCCGGTAGTTGACGAACTTCTGCACGATGTCGCCGGCGATCCGGGTGCTCAGCCGGAAGAAGTCGTCGCCGAGGCGGGCGACCGGGAGGACGACCCAGACGGCGTCGCGGCCCATCGCGTCGCCGATCAGGTCCATCGCATCCCGCTCGCCGCGGACCGCCGGGCCCTCGGCGGGCAGGCGCAGCACGGTGGCCCCGGCGACCTCGACGGCCTCCGCCCCGGTGGTCACCGCCGCGGCGGGCTCGACGGTGTCGGTGGCCTCGTAGTGCTCAGACATGACGGTTCTCCCTGGTCAGCGCATTGATGAGGACGAGCAGCTCGGCGGTGTCGGCCAGCCCCCCGAGGATGATCACCTTGAGTGTCGAGCGCTCCTCGTCGTGGACGGTCTGGAGCTTGAGCGGCCTGCCGCCCTCGCGGGGGCCGGCAATCGCCGCCATCACGGTGTTGGCGAGCCAAGCGGCCTCCCGGGTACCGATGCCGTCGACCTGCACGATCGTCGAGGCCTCGGCATGGAGCTCCGGCTCGACGGCGGGTGCGGGCGTCGCCGGGGTACCGGTGAAGGCCGCCAAGTCCTCTTCGGTGATCCGGTACTGCTTGCCGATCCGGGCCGCCTTCAGCCGGCCGTCGCGGACGTAGCCGCGCACGGTACGGACATGCAGCCCCAGCAGCTCGGCCACCTGTTCCACCGAGTAGTACTGCGGCACGCGCGCCACCTTCCTTGAGCTGCTCTATTGAGCTGCAAACTACCATATAGAACCCTGAAAGAGGGAAGGATAGGGATGTTTAGGGAAGGATGGCCGGGTGAGCGTCAGGACTCCGTCAACGCAGCGCCGCATTCGGTCAACACCGCGTCAGGACGGCGCCCGGCGGGCCGGGGGCGGCCTAGCGTCAAGGAAGCAGTTCCGGCAGGCCCCTCCACACTCGGGAGCACCCGCATGGCCCGCGTCGTCTGGCACGTCCCGGTCACCGTCACCGGACGCACCACCGCCCTTCGCCTGTTCCGTCTACGCGACGGCCGCCGCTGCGCGGTCGGCTTCAGCTCCGCCGGGGCCCTGACCGCCCTGCTCGGCCCGGACCAGGCGTCCACCGAACTCGCCGAACCCGCACTGCGGGCGCTCGCCGCACCGCTCGGCGTCGACACCCTGATGCTGGACCCGCGCCTGGTGGCGCCACCCGTCCCCGGTACCTGCTCCCCCGCCCCGGCGGCCCAACTCCAGCCCCGGTGAGCGCCCTTCACCTGCTCCCCGGCGCCGCCGCACCGCAGCCCGAGGAAGCCCGGTCCCTGCACGCCCTCGCCCGGGTCGGCTTCGGCCCCGTCCCGCTCGACTTCGACCGGCTGGCAGCCGAGTTCCCCGCCGTGCAGAGCGGACTCGCCCTGGCCGGGGACGCCGACCTCGAACTCCGCCTCGCCTGCACCGGCCCCGAGGAGTTACGGGCCATCTCCACCGCCCTGCTGCGGGCGGGCGCCGCCCACGTCCGGATCGACCTCGTCCTCCGCACCCTCGCCCCGCGGCCGCCCACGCTCCGCCCGGTGCCCTAGCCAGATGCGGCCCGCGCCCCCGCGTCAATGCCGCGAGGGCGCGGGCCGCTCCGCTCAGCCGGTTTCGCGGGTCAGCGCGGCCATCGCGGCCAGCAGCAGGGCGGAGCCGGCCAGGAGGGCCGGAGTGAGGGGCTCGCCGAGGAAGGCGGTCGCGATCAGAGCGGCCGTCGCCGGTTCGAGCAGCACCAGCACGGAGGCCGTCGCCCCCGGGACGGTGGCCAGGCCCGCGAAGTACCAGCGGTAGGCGAGCAGGGTCGGAACGGTGCCGAGGAAGAGCAGCGCGCCCGTCGTCACGGCCGGATCACCCTGGGCCGGCAGGACCCCGCCCTCGGACACGGCAAGCGGCAGCAGGCAGAGCAGGCCGGTGGTGAACGCACCGGTCGTCGCCCGCGCCGAACCGCCACCGCGGGCCCAGAGGGTGAGGCCGCTGTGCCCCGCGCCCGCCAGCACGGCCAGCGCGACGCCGAGCGCCGGGCGCGGGCCGGCCGCCGGGGCGGCGACCAGCAACGCCAGCCCGCCCAGCGCGAGCGCGATGGCTGCCGACGCCCGGGGGGTGAGGCGTTCGCCGAGCAGCAGATGGGCACCCAGGCTGGTCAGGACCGGCCCCGCGCCGATGGTGATCAGCGTGCCGAGGCCGAGGCCCGCGTACTGCACCGAGCCGAAGTAGGCGCACTGGCTGACGGCCAGCCCGAGCCCGGTGAGTACGGTCGCCCGGCGCGAACCCGCGGCGGCGCCGCGCCGGGCGCCCGGCAGCAGGGCGAGACAGAACGCCGCGACACCGAAGCGCCAGCAGCAGACGGCCACCGGGCCGAGCCCGCTGGTGCGCAGCAGCAGCGCGGCCACGGCGCCACCCACGCCCCAGGCGATGGCGGCAGCCGAGATGGACAGCAGGCCGTGCCGGAACGGCACGGCGGCATGAACGGTCATGCGTCGGTTCTCCACGATGAGGTACTGGATGAGGTCCGCCGGTCGCGCGGGCGGCATCCACCGGCCCGGTGACGGCAGTGCCGCCGGGCTGGGATTCGTGGAGTACGCCGCCCGCTAGCGGACGGGCGGCGGAAGGATCACGAGACGCATGGGGGCCACAGTACGCGGTCGGGTCCGCGAAGCCCCCGCGTCCGGCCGGTCGAGATCTTCTCCTCGCCCACCGTGACCACGTACCGTCGGCGGTGACGCGGTGGAGGTCGTCCTCCACCCCCGGGTGCGGAGGAGAGCAGCGGCGTGGACCACCTGACGTACAGCGACGTGAAGGCGGCCGGGGAGCGGATCGCGGGGCGGGTGCGACCGGTGGTGGTGGCGCCGGGGGACGACGGCGGGCGGGTCTGGCTGGCGCTGGAGTACCTGCAGCACACCGGGAGCTTCAAGGCGCGCGGCGCGCAGAACTTCCTGCTCGCGCACGCCGAGGCGGACGCCCTGCCCGCCGCCGGGGTGACCATCGCGTCGGGTGGGAACGCGGGCCTGGCCTGCGCCTGGGCGGCGCGCGAACTCGGAGTGCGGGCCACGGTGTTCCTGCCGGAGACGGCGCCGGCGGTGAAGGTGGCGCGGCTGCGCTCCTACGGCGCCGAGGTGCGGCTGGCGGGCGGCGAGTACGCGGAGGCGCTGGCCGCGTGCGAGGAGTTCGCGGCGGCGAGCGGTGCGTTGGCCTCGCACGCCTACGACCACCCGCTGATCGCGGCCGGGGCCGGGACGGTGCTGGAGGAGATCCGAGGCCAACTCCCGGACCTGGACACGGTGGTGGTGTCGGTGGGCGGCGGCGGGCTGTTCGCCGGGGTGGCGGCTGCGGCGCGCGAGCACAAGGTCCGGGTGGTGGCGGTGGAGCCGGCGGGCAGCCGGGCGTTGAACGCGGCGCTGGCGGCTGGGAGTCCGGTGGACGTCCCGGTGGAGTCGGTGGCCTCGGACTCCCTGGGCGCCCGCCGGGCAACCGCACTTGCCGTGCATGCCGCCCAACAGGACGGAGTGCGTTCGGTGTTGGTGCCGGACACCGCCATCATCCGGGCCCGGCAGGACCTTTGGGACGAGCGCCGGATCGCCGTCGAGCACGCCGCGGCCACCGCCCTCGCCGCGGCGGCCGACACCGACGGCGAGCGGATCGCCGTCCTGCTCTGCGGCGCCAACACCGACCCGTCCGACCTGGTGACCGGCCGCTAGCGGCTCAGTCGATCCCCTGCCTGTCCGGCACGAGCGCGAACGTCCGGACTTCCGGGTCGGCCAGGTTCTCCGCCACAGCCCTGTCCGATCAGCGTTGCAGCCACTCGTCGAGAAGCGCGGCTTCGGCTTTGCTGAGAATGGGCAGTTCGGGCAGGAGGGTGCGGAAGGCCGCAACGACGGCCGCCGGGTCCTGGGAGGGGACAGCGGGCCGGTCCACGAGGATGGCGCGAGCGATCGCATCGAAGGCGGCGTCGGCCAGGTGCGGGTCGCTTTGCCCTGGTGGCAGGGTCAGCAGGGTGTGGACGGTTCCGATGCCCGCCGAGCGGATGAGGTTGACGGCGCGTTCCTCGCTCACCCGAAGCCGTCCGGCGGCGGCGATTCTGTGCACACGCTCGGCAAGGATCAGCACACCCTTGGCTTGTGCCGGGGTGTCGCGTGCGCGGGCCGGATCGAGCAACAGGCCGTAGACGTACGGGTTGGCCAAGCCGAAGCTGATCTGCGTGTTCCATCCGGCTCGGAGATCTTCTACAGGGTCATCCGAGGGCGCGGTGGTCTGCTTGCCGGCCACGTGTTCGGCGAAGACATGCTCTGCGGCGGCGTCGAGCAGGTCGTCCTTGTCCTGGAAGAAGCGGTAGAGAGCAGGGGGCTGCAGCCCGGCCTCGTGGGCCACGCGGCGTGTGGTCACCGCAGCCGGCCCCTGGTCGCACAGCAGGCCGGCCGCAGCCTTCACGATGCGGTCCCGGGTGATGTCTCGCCGCTGTGTGTTCTGTGCCATGGAGGCGATGATATCGCGCACGCATGACCGGCGATGCTATCGCTGATATCTCCACCCTCGGCCGAACAACCTACCCAAGGCAACCGGTACATGGGGCCAGTCTCCCGGATGAACGCATGCGGTTACATCCAATGGAAGTATCAGTGTTACCGTGATTTCCGTTCCGTTGGAAACATCATCAGATGGGAGCCACCAGTGCTGATCGTCACGGGAGCCACCGGCCACCTCGGGGCGCTGATCGTCAACCGCCTGCTGGAGCGGGTACCGGCTGAGAGGATCGGCGTCAGTGTGCGCGACGTGAGCAAAGCCGCCGACCTCGCCGAGCGCGGCGTCCGAGTCCGGGCGGGAGACTTCACCGAACCCGACAGCCTGAGGCACGCCTTCGAAGGCGCCGAGCGCGTCCTGGTCGTCTCCGCGGCCATCCGGGGTGGCGGCGCGTTGGCCGCCAACACCGCCGCCATCGACGCAGCACGGGAAGCAGGCGCCCAACGCATCCTGTACACCAGCCACCAAGCCGCCTCCCCCACATCATGCTTCCCCCCGCAGAAGGTCCACGCGGCCACCGAGGAGCACCTCAAGCAGCAGGGAGTCCCCTACACCGCCCTTCGCAACGGCTTCTACGCCTCCGCCCTGGGCTCCTACATCGGCGCGGCGCTGGAGACCGGCACGCTCGCCGCGCCGCAGGACGGCCTGGTGTCCTGGACGGCCCACGAGGACCTGGCAGAAGCCGCGGCCGTCGCTCTGACTGAAGAGGGGGCACTCGAAGGGATCACACCGCCGCTGACAGCCCCCCACACGCTGGACTTCGCCGACGTTGCCGAAATTCTCAGCCGCATCACCGACCGGACCATCACCCGAGTTGTTATGGACGACAACGAGTGGACTTCCGCAGCAGTCGCCGGCGGGATACCGCGGCCAGCTGCGGACTTCTCCTTGACGATGTTCGCCGCATCACGCAATGGCGAGTTCAACGTCACCGACCCCACGCTGGAAGCTACCCTCAGCCACCCCTCGAAGACCGTCCACGAGGTCCTGGAGGCCCTCGTACGCTCCCGGTAAACCGACCAGCCCCGAGAGCCTGCGAAGACGGAGGGGGCTGGGCGACGAAAGATGCGGGCGCCCACGCCGCCGCGGCCGCCGACTGCGCCAGCAACGCTGACGCCGCCCCTCCGGAATGGAAGCGACCACCCATCCGGCCACCGCGGCCACGAACTCGGCGAACCCTCCCGGTCACAGCACTAGCCGAGCAGCCTGCGCAGTGCGAGCCCGTCCGGGGCGGCGGCGGTGAGCAGCGCGGCGTCCGGGTCGGGCAGGGTGAGCAGGGCGGCGTCGCCGCCGGTGGGCGGCCCGGGCGGCGTCGGCGGCGGGTGGCCGACGGTGAGCCGCTGTCCGGTGGCGCGGTGGCCGCCGAGCACGGCGGGGCCGTCCCAGCCGGGGGCGCCGTGGCCGAGGTCGGTCTGCTGGTCGAGCAGGAGGCGGCCGGCGCGGCGGACGGTGAGCCGGGAGGTGAGCCGGCCGGGGGCGGCGCCGCGGGCCCAGTCGTGGTGGCGGCCGAGGATCTGCTCCTCGCGGTAGCGCAGCCGGGCGCCGGCGGCGAGGGTGATCCGGGTGTGCAGGACGAGGTGGCTGCCGCTCGCGGCGACGACGGGCTCGGGTCGCCAGTCGAGCCGGGCGCCCTCCCCCACCGTCAGCTCGATGTCGTAGAACGCGGGCCCTGGCCCGGGCAGGCTGATGGTGGCGGCCGCGCTGGTGACGGTGAGCGCGGCGCCGTCGGTGAGTTCGACGGCGAGGGCGAGCCGGTCGCCGCCGAGCGGTGCGGCCATCGAGCCGACGAGCACCACGTGGGCGGCGCCGTCGTCGTCCCGGGTGCGGCGGGGTGCGAGGGGGCCGGCGCCGGAGAGGACGGGCAGGGCGGTGGTGCCCCGCCCGTCCGGCTCGGCGAGGATGCGGGCCCGTGCGAGGAGTGCGGCCGTCACCGGGCCTCGTGCGGGACGGTCTCGTGCGGGGCGGTCTCGTGCCGGCCGGTCTCGTGCCAGGCGGCGAGCTTCTCCCGAACCCAGGCGGCGACCGGGGCCACGCCCTCGGCGGAGGTGAGCGAGCAGAAGACGGTGGGCAGCGCGCCGCGCTGGGCGGCGGCGTCGCGGGCCATCACGCCGAGGTCGGCGCCGACCAGCGGAGCCAGGTCGGTCTTGTTGATCACCAGCAGGTCGGAGGTGGAGACACCGGGGCCGCCCTTGCGCGGGATCTTGTCGCCGCCGGAGACGTCGATGACGAAGATCTGGTGGTCGACCAGCCCGCGGCTGAAGGTGGCGGTGAGGTTGTCGCCGCCGGACTCGACGAGGACGAGGTCGAGCGGGCCGACAGCGTCCTCCAGGTCCTCGACGGCCTCCAGGTTGGCGGAGATGTCGTCGCGGATGGCGGTGTGCGGGCAGCAGCCGGTCTCGACGGCGGTGATCCGCTCGGGCGGCAGGACGGCGTTGCGGATCAGGAACTCGGCGTCCTCGGTGGTGTAGATGTCGTTGGTGACGACGGCCAGCGACAGTTCCTCGCGCAGCAGGCGGCAGAGGGCGGCGACGGTGGCGGTCTTCCCGGAGCCGACCGGCCCGCCGAGGCCGATCCGCAGGGCGCGGCGGCGACCGTCGGCGGGGGTGGCGGCGTACGTGTGGCGGACGGGTGCGTCGACGGGGTCGACGTGGTCACGATGCAAAGAGACGGACCTTCCAGGAGTGGTGCTCTTCGGCGTAGACGTCGAGCAGCGGGGCGGAGGCGGCGGGCAGCGCGTCCGGGTCGCCGCGCAGCGCCGCGGCGAGGGCCGTGCCGGCGACTGCGTCGAGCTGCGGCGCGAGGCGGGCGAGCGCGGCGGCGACCTCGTACGGGTCGAGGCCGAGCAGCCGCACGCATGCCGTGGCCGGCCCGTTGACGCTCTCGTAGGCGGCGGCGGACGCGGCCTGGGCGGGGGTGAGTCCGGCGGCCAGTGCGGCGGTGCCGAGCACCACCGGCTGGTGCGCGCCACGCGGGAACTCGGCGGCGAGCCGGTCGAGTCGGTCGTGCGGCCAGGCCGCGCGGGCGGCCCGGAGCAGCTGGCGGCCGAGCCGGCGGCTGGTGGCGCGCAGGGCCGGCGAGGGCGTGCGGGCCTCGGCGGCCGCGTCCAGGACGACGGTGTCCTGTCCGGCGGCGGCCGCGGCGGCCAGGGCGGCGGCGACCAGGCCGGTGGTGTGCAGCCGCCCGGTGAGGAAGGCCGCCATGGTCGCGCTGTCGGACACCCGCCCGGCCTTGACCGCCGCCTCGGCGCCGCCGGAGTGCGCGTGCCCGCCGGCGGGGAACCGCCCGTCGGCGAGCAGCAGCAGGGCAGCGAGGGACATCAGAAGAGGAAGTACCGCTGGGCGAGCGGCAGTTCGGTGGCCGGTTCGGGAGTGATGACCTCGCCGTCGACGGTGACGGTGAAGGTGTCGGGGTCGACCCGGACGTCGGGGCGGGCGCTGTTGTTGACCATCTGTTCCTTGGTGACCCCGCGGGTGTTCCGGATCGCGGTGAACTCCTTGGCCACGCCGAGCTGTTCGGCCAGCCGGGCGGGCAGGCCGTCGTCGATCGCCGCCTGCGCGGTGAAGTTGAGCGAGTTGGCCGCCGCCGAGCGCCCGGTGGCGCCGAACATCGGCCGGGGCAGCACCGGTTGGGGTGTGGGGATGGACGCGTTGGCGTCGCCCACCTGCGCCCAGGCGATCTGGCCGCCCTTGACCACCAGGTCGGGCTTGACCCCGAAGAAGGCCGGTGACCAGAGCACCAGGTCGGCGAGCTTGCCGGGTTCGACCGAGCCGATCTCACCGTCCAGGCCCTGGGCGACGGCGGGGTTGATGGTGTACTTCGCGACGTAGCGGCGGGCCCGGTGGTTGTCGGCGCGGCCGTCCCCGGGCAGCGCGCCGCGCCGGGCCTTCATCACGTGGGCGGTCTGCCAGGTGCGCAGCACGACCTCGCCGATCCGGCCCATGGCCTGGGAGTCGGAGCTGATGATGGAGATGGCGCCGAGGTCGTGCAGGACGTCCTCGGCGGCGATGGTGGACGGCCGGATCCGGGACTCGGCGAAGGCGAGGTCCTCGGGCACGTGCGGGCTGAGATGGTGGCAGACCATCAGCATGTCGAGGTGCTCGGCGACGGTGTTGACGGTGTGCGGCCTGGTCGGGTTGGTGGAGCTGGGCAGCACATTGGCCTCGCTCACCACGGTGATGATGTCGGGCGCGTGGCCGCCGCCGGCGCCCTCCGTGTGGTAGGCGTGGATGCCGCGGCCGGCGATCGCGGCGAGGGTGTCGCCGACGAACCCGGCCTCGTTCAGGGTGTCGGTGTGGAGGGCGAGCTGGGCGCCGGTCTCGTCGCAGACCCGCAGGCAGGAGTCGATCACGGCCGGGGTGGCGCCCCAGTCCTCGTGGATCTTGAAGCCGAGCGCGCCGGCCCGCAGCTGGTCGTGCATCGACGTCTCGTTGACGGTGTTGCCCTTGCCGAGGAGGCCGATGTTGACCGGCAGTCCGTCCATCGCCGCGAAGAGCCGGCCGAGGTGCCAGGCGCCCGGGGTGATGGTGGTGGCCTTGGTGCCCTCGGCGGGCCCGGTGCCGCCGCCGACCAGGGTGGTGACGCCGGAGGCCAGCGCCTCGTCCACCAGCTGCGGGCAGATGAAGTGGACGTGGGTGTCGACGGCGCCGGCGGTGACGATCCGCCCGTTGCCGGCGATCACCTCGGTCTCCGGGCCGATCACCAGCCGGGGGTGGACGCCGTCCATGGTCTCGGGGTTGCCGGCCTTGCCGAGGGCTGTGATCCGGCCGTCCCGGATGCCGATGTCGGCCTTGACGACGCCCCAGTGGTCGAGCACCACGGCGCCGGTGATGACGGTGTCCGGGGCCCCTTCGGCACGGCTGGTGCGGGCCTGGCCCATGGACTCGCGGATCACCTTGCCGCCACCGAAGACGGCTTCGTCGCCGCCGCGGCTGCGGTCCTCCTCGACCTCGATCAGGAGGTTGGTGTCGCCGAGCCGGATCCGGTCGCCGGCGGTCGGCCCGTACAGGTCGGCGTAGCGCTCGCGGGTGAGCCGGAGGGCGGGGCGGCCGGCCGTGAGGCGCTCAGTCATCGAGTGCCCCCGCCGTCTCGCCGCGCAGGCCGGCGACCTCACGTCGGCCGGTGATCGGGACCAGTTGGATCTCGACCGGGATGCCCGGTTCGAAGCGGACGGCGGTGCCGGCGGGGATGTTGAGTCGCAGGCCGCGGGCGGCCGCGCGGTCGAATTCGAGGCCGGGGTTGCTCTCGGCGAAGTGGTAGTGCGAGCCGACCTGGACGGGCCGGTCGGCGCCGTTGAGGACGGTCAGCCGGGTCACGTCCAGCCCGAGGTTGAGACCGATCTCGCCTTCTCCGTAGAGGATCTGACCTGGCGTCAGGCTCTCGGCGGCGCTCACTGGATGGGTCCGTGGACGGTGACGAGCTTGGTGCCATCGGGGAAGGTCGCCTCGACCTGGACGTCCGGGATCATCTCGGGGATGCCCTCCATGACGTCGTCCCGGGTGAGCACCTTGCGGCCGGAGTCCATCAGCTCGGCGACGGTCCGGCCGTCCCGGGCGCCTTCGAGGACGTGCGAGGTGATCAGTGCGACCGCCTCAGGGTGGTTGAGCCGCAGGCCGCGGCCCCGCCTGGAGCGGGCCACGTCGGCGGCCACGTGGATGAGCAGGCGCTCCTGCTCATGGGGGGTGAGTTTCATCTGCGCGCACCTTTAGCGGGGGTCCAGAGCGCGCGGACACGACGCTGTGCCGCGGTGGTGGCGCATACCGTAGCGGACGAACGACCCGGAGGGCAGGCCGCCCCGCCGGCCGGACCAGGCATCACTATGCGGCGGGCGCCATTTCTATAACCCCATTTGCCGTCCAGGTTGCCAGATCTTGAGGCGAAGCTCAATTCCCGCTCAAGTGCTGAACCTACTCATCAGTTCTGTAACACATGTATGAACTGAATGCCCCCTACCTGCGAGGATGTCCGGCCAAGTAGGTAAACATTCAGTAATGAAATCTGTGCAGAGGCCTATGAATACGCCTACTGTGTGGCAACTCTCCGCGCTCCGATCGCCGGGGCCCCCACACCACAGAGAGATTTCGCATGGCATCCCTCAACCAGCTCTCCCCGCCGAGCACGGGCACCGACACCGGCGCCCCCACTCACCGCTCGCTGCGCCGCGAAGTCGGACTGATCGGCCTCATGTGGGCCTCGGTCGGCTCGATCATCGGCTCCGGCTGGCTGTTCAGCGCGAAGAACGCCTCCATGGTCGCCGGCCCCGCCGCCCTCATCTCCTGGGGCATCGGCGCCATCGCGATCGCACTGCTGGCGTTCGTCCACGCCGAGCTCGGCGGACTCTTCCCCGTCGCGGGTGGCACCGCCCGCTACCCGCACTACGCCTTCGGTGGCCTGGCGGGGATGTCCTTCGGCTGGTTCTCGTGGCTCCAGGCGGCGACCGTGGCGCCGATCGAGGTCTTCGCCATGATCAACTACGCCACGCACTGGTCCTTCGCCGAGGGCCTGCAGCGGCCCGACGAGACGCTGACCACCAGCGGTCTCATCGTCGCCGTCTTCCTCATGGCCCTCTTCGTCGCGGTCAACTTCCTCGGCGTCAAGGTGCTGGCCCGCACCAACAGCATCACCACCTGGTTCAAGATCGCCGTGCCGCTGGCCACGATCTTCGTCCTGGCCATCACCAACTTCCACCCCGGCAACTTCACCGACCACGGCTTCGCGCCGTTCGGGATCAAGGGTGTCCTGACCGCGATCAGCACCAGCGGCATCATCTTCGCCCTGCTCGGCTTCGAGCAGGCCCTGCAGATCTCCGGTGAGAGCCGCAACCCCAAGCGCGACATCCCGCGCGCCGTCATCGGCTCGGTCAGCATCGGCACCCTGATCTACGTGCTGCTGCAGGTGGTCTTCATCGCCGCGATCCCCGCGGCCAGCCTCGCCGGAGGCTGGGCCGGCCTGGACTTCGAGGGCATCAGCCGCCCGTTCGCCGGCCTCGCCATGACCGTCGGCCTCGGCTGGCTGGCCTACGTCCTCTACGTGGACGCCATCATCTCCCCCGGCGGCGCCGGCCTGATCTACACCACCTCCACCTCGCGCATCTCCTACGGCCTGAGCAAGAACGGCTACGCGCCGCAGGCCTTCGAGAAGGTGGACCGGAACGGCGTGCCGTACTTCGGCCTGATCATGTCCTTCGTCACCGGCGTGATCTGCTTCCTGCCGTTCCCCAGCTGGCACGAGCTGGTCGGCTTCATCACCTCCGCGAGCGTGCTGATGTACGCCGGCGCCCCGCTCGCCTTCGGCGCGCTGCGCCGCCGCCTGCCGAACCGGGAGCGGTCCTACCGGCTGCCCGGCGGTGCCGTCATCGCCCCGCTGTCCTTCGTGGTCGCCAGCCTGATCATCTACTGGTCCGGCTGGGAGACCCTGTACCGCCTGGGCTTCGCCATCCTGATCGGCTACCTGCTGCTCGGCGGCTACGCCCTCTACGCGATCCGCAAGGGCCTGCCGAACGCGCCGCGCCTGGACTGGCGGTCGGCCCAGTGGCTGCCGGTGTACCTGGTGGGTCTCGGCGTGATCTCCTGGCAGGGCACCTTCGGCGGCCAGGGCCACATTCCGATGTGGTGGGACATGGTCGTGGTCTCGGTCTTCGCCCTCGGCATCTACTTCTGGGCGATCCGGGTCGCGCTGCCGGCCGACGTGATCGAGCGGAACGTCGAGGACATCGAGGTGGTCGACGCGGGCGGTCACTGACCCTCCGTCAAACCACAGGACGGGCCCGCTGGTTCACCCCGGCGGGCCCGTCCCGTTTCCTTGGCGGCTACAGCTTCAGCACCGCGCGCAGCGCCGCCGTCACCGCCGCCTCCGGATCCGCCACCGCGCCCTCCGCGCGCCAGGCGACGAAGCCGTCCGGGCGGACGAGCACCGCGCCGTCCGGCCGGATCCCGTGCAGCTCGGCGAAGTCCGCGCCGGGCTCGGGCGCCAGGTCGTCCTCGGCGCCCGTGCCGATCCGGTAGGCGTCCAGCGGGACGGCCAGCCGGTCGGCCGCCCGCTGGGCGCCCTCGTGCCAGGCCGCGCCTTCGGGGCCGGTGAGCAGCACCATCGCCTGCTCGTAGAGGTCGAGGATGGAGAGCTTCACGCCCGCCCGCAGCAGCCACTGGTGCGGCGCCCGGCTGCCGGGCTCACCGGCCGACTCGAACTTCTCCGGCACCACCGCACCCGCCGGATCCGCCCCGGCCACCGCGCCCGCCGGGTAGCGGTAGCCGAGTGCCACCGCCAGCACCCCGGCCTGCCGGCCGACGCCCGGCACCACCGCGTACCCGGGGTGGCTGTGCTCGGCCGAGCGGGCCGAGGCACGCTCGCTGGTCACCTCGGCGACCGGACGGCGCTCCTGCCCGTACGTCTCCAGCAGCCCGGGCCCGGCCCAGCCGCCGAGCACCGCAGCCAGTTTCCAGGCCAGGTTGTGCGCGTCCTGGATGCCCGTGTTGGAGCCGAACGCACCGGTCGGCGACATCTCGTGCGCGGCGTCGCCCGCGAGGAAGACCCGCCCGCCGGAGTACCGCTCGGCCACCCGCTCGGCCGCGTGCCAGGGCGCCTTCCCGGTGACCTCCACCTCCAGGTGGGGCACGCCGACCGCCGTCCGGATGTGCCGGACGCACCGCTCGTCGGTGAACGCCTCCAGCGGCTCGCCGTGCTCGGGGTGCCAGGGCGCGTGGAACACCCACTCCTCGTGGTTGTCCACCGGCAGCAACGCGCCGTCGGCCTCCGGGTTGGTCAGGTAGCAGGCGATGAAGTGCCGGTCGCCCACCGCCTCGGCCAGCCGCTTGGCCCGGAAGGTGATGCTGACGTTGTGGAACAGCTCGCCCTTGCCGGTCTGGCCGATGCCCAGCCGCTCGCGGGCCGGGCTGCGCGGGCCGTCCGCCGCGACCAGGTACTGCGCCCGGACGGTGCGCTCCTCACCGGTCTCCCGGCTGCGCAGCAGCGCCGTCACCCCGTCGGCGTCCTGCTCGAAGGAGAGCAGCTCGGTGCTGAACCGCAGGTCGCCGCCGAGCTCGCGGGCGGACCGCAGCAGCACCGGCTCCAGGTCGTTCTGGCTGCACAGGCACCACGCACTCGGGCTGAACCGGGCCAGCCGGCCCCCCGGGTCGATCTCCCGGAACAGCCACTCCTGCTCCTCGCCGGTCAGCGAGGGGGTCTGGAGGATGCCGTGGTTCGCGGCGAGCACCGAGGCCGCCTCGCGGATCGCCGGCTCGATCCCGGCCACCCGGTACAGCTCCATCGTGCGGACGTTGTTGCCTCGGCCACGCGGGTGATGCGAGGTGTCGGCGTGCTTCTCGACGAGCAGGTGTCTGACACCCAGTCGGCCCAGGAAGAGCGAGGCCGACAGCCCGACAAGCGAGCCGCCGACGATCAGGACCGGCACCCGGTCGTCAACCTTCGGATTCATCAATTACTCCAGCCTGTACGGGAGTTCGCGGTCCGGCTGCGGGGCTCGGCGCCGCCCTCGGCGGGGCGCGCACACACGGCGGCCCCGTCTCTCCATCCCCCGCCCCGGGGTCGTTCTGCCTCCCCTTCGCTCGGATGGCCCGCAAATCTCGCGCCACCCCGTGGGCTCCGCGCACGATCGACCTCAGGCCTGACGCCGACGCCCGGGCCGACCGCCGCCGCACCGCCCTCCCCCGCCGGGCCCCTCCGGCCGGACGCCGCCCCGCGCGGCCGGACGCGGGCGCCCCAGAAGCAGAAAGTGGATCATGACGACTCTGTCCGAACCGCAGGCGCAACAGCAGGCCGAGACCGACACGCGGCTGCGCGTGATGCTGATGCTGGAGATCAAGGACGGCGCCCAGCAGCGCTTCCTCGACGTGTACGAGAAGCTGCGCCACCAGGTGGCGTCCGTCCCCGGGCATGTCAGCGACCAGCTCTGCCAGTCGATCAACGACCCCCGGCAGTGGCTGATCACCAGCGAGTGGGAGGACCAGGAGACCTTCCTGGAGTGGGTGGACAGCCCGGCGCACCGCGAGATGGTCAAGCCGATGCACGGCTGCGTCAGCGACACCTTCCGCTCGCTGCGCTACTCCATCCTCCGGGAGACCTCCGCGGCCGGCGTCACCGGCACCCGCGCCCCGGCGGAGGTGCCGCCCGGCCTGCCGCGCACCACGCCGGCCGGGCACGTCGGCCCGCCGCAGGCCGCACCCGGCCCGGACGGGGTGACCCGGCACGCGCTGACCTTCACCGTCAAGCCCGGCAGCGAGCAGGAGGTGGCCCGGATCCTCTCCGGCTACACCTCCCCCAAGGCCGAGGTCGACGAGGCCACCCGGCTGCGCCGCACCTCGCTGTTCATGCACGGCAACCGGGTGGTCCGGGCCGTCGAGGTGATCGGCAACCTCGGTGACGCGCTGCGCCACGTCGCCATGCAGCCCGAGGTGCGGGCCGTCGAGGAGGCGATCAACCCGTACCTGGAGGAGGCCCGCCAGCTGGGCGACCCGCAGGCCGCGCGCGCCTTCTTCGCCAAGGCGGCGCTGCCCGCCGAGCACCAGGCGATCGCGGGCTCCCCCGTCTCCGGGCGGCTGCACCGGCACGCCGTGCTCTACCCGGTGAAGCCCGGCAACGGACAAGCCGTCGCCGCGCTGCTGGCCGAGCACGACAACCTGGCCACCGCGGACCCGACCGGCCCGGTCGCGGCGGCTTTCGTCTTCCACCGGGAGGACGTCGTGGTCCGCCTGGTGGACCTGAGGGTCCCCGCCGAGGCCGACCCGGCGGCCGCCCTCGGCGTCGCCGGCGAACGCGAGGCCACCGTCCTCGGCCGGCTGCTCGACCTCGGTGCCGACGGCGACCTGCGGACCGTCGCCGGGCTCACCGCCTTCCTCGCGGCCCGCGCGATGAACCCGGTCACCGACCGCATCTCGCAGGAGGACTGACCGGGCGTCGGCACTACGCCGACCCCCCGGAAGAAGCACCGCCGGACCTGAAGCACCGCCGGACCAAGCCCGGACCCGACACTCGGAGGAAGAAACCATGTCCACGCAGTACCCACGGATCGTGCACGTCGACGAGGCACCGGAGAACCGCCGGCGCGGCGGCGACCTGCGCGCCATGCTCACCCCCACCACCTGCGGCGCGACCAGCGGCTTCATGGGTCTGGCCATCGTGCAGCCCGGCGAGCGGATCGGCGAGCACTACCACCCGTACTCCGAGGAGTTCGTCTTCGTGGTGAGCGGCGACCTGGAGGTGGACCTCGACGGGGTCACCCGGGCGCTCAAGCCCAACCAGGGCCTGATGATCCCCATCGACATGCGCCACCGGTTCCGCAACGTCGGCGACACCGAGGCCCGGATGGTCTTCCACCTCGGCCCGCTCGCCCCGCGTCCGGAGCTGGGCCACGTCGACACCGAGGAGACCGAGGGAGCCGTCACCTCCGGCCCGCCGGAACACGCCAAGGTGGCTTCGTGACACGGCGCGTCGCCGTCACCGGGATCGGTGTGGTCGCCCCCGGCGGCGTGGGCGTCCGTGCCTTCTGGCGGCTGCTCACCTCCGGCCGGACGGCGACCCGGGGCATCACGCTCTTCGACCCCACCGGGTTCCGCTCCCGGATCGCCGCCGAGTGCGACTTCGACCCGGCGGCGCACGGGCTGAGCCCCGAGGACGTCCGACGGGCCGACCGGTACGTGCAGTTCGCGATGGTGGCGGCGGACGAGGCGGTCGCCGACGCGGGCCTGGACCTCGCCGCGGAGGACCCGTGGCGGATCGGCGTCTCGCTCGGCACCGCCGTCGGCGGCACCACCCGGCTGGAGCACGACTACGCCCTGGTCAGCGCCGGCGGCGCCCGCTGGGACGTCGACCACCGCCAGGCCGAACCCCAGCTGCACCGGGCCTTCGCGCCGTCCACGCTGGCCTCCGCGGTCGCCGAGCGCACCGGCGCGCACGGCCCGGTGCAGACCGTCTCCACCGGCTGCACCTCCGGGCTGGACGCGATCGGGTACGCCTTCCAGGCGGTCGAGGAGGGGCGCGCCGACATCTGCATCGCCGGCGCCTCCGACTCGCCGATCTCGCCGATCACCGTCGCCTGCTTCGACGCCATCAAGGCCACCAGCGAACGCAACGACGACCCGGAACACGCCTCCCGTCCCTTCGACGCCCACCGGGACGGCTTCGTGCTCGGCGAGGGCGGCGCGGTGCTGGTGCTGGAGGAGCTGGAACACGCCCGCCGGCGCGGCGCCCGGATCTACGGCGAGATCGGCGGCTTCGCCACCTTCGGCAACGCCTACCACATGACCGGCCTCACCCAGGAGGGGCTGGAGATGTCCCGGGCGATCGACGAGGCGCTCGACCACGCCCGGGTGAACCGCACCGACGTCGACTACGTCAACGCGCACGGCTCGGGCACCAAGCAGAACGACCGGCACGAAACGGCGGCCGTCAAGCGCTCGCTCGGCGGGCACGCGTACGAGACGCCGATGAGCTCGATCAAGTCGATGGTCGGGCACTCGCTCGGCGCGATCGGTGCGATCGAGGTGGTCGCGTGCACCCTCGCACTGGCCCACGGCGTGGTACCGCCGACCGCCAACTACGAGACTCCGGACCCGGAGTGCGACCTCGACTACGTGCCGCGCACCGCGCGCGAGCTGCCGCTCCGTCACATCCTGTCGGTCGGCAGCGGATTCGGCGGATTCCAGTCCGCCGTCGTGCTCAACAGAACGGGGTGAGATCCATGACGTCACGTCAACAAGGCCGCCGGGCGGTGATCACCGGCCTCGGCGTGGTGGCGCCGAACGGCGTCGGTGCCGACGCCTTCTGGAAGGCCACCAGGCAGGGCGTGAGCGTCCTCGACCGGATATCCCGCGAGGGCTGCGCCGACCTCCCGCTGCGCATCGCGGGCCAGGTACGGGACTTCGACCCGCAGTCCGTGATCGACAGCCGCTACCTGGTACAGACCGACCGCTTCACGCACTACGCGATGGCCGCCGCCGACCTGGCGGTGGCGGACGCCGGCTTCACCCCCGACCCCGAACATCCGTACGCGGTGGGCGTGGTGACCGCGGCCGGCTCCGGCGGCGGCGAGTTCGGCCAGCGCGAGCTGCAGCAACTATGGGGCCAGGGGCCACAGTTCGTCGGCCCCTACCAGTCCATCGCCTGGTTCTACGCGGCCAGCACCGGCCAGGTCTCGATCCGCGGCGGCTACAAGGGCCCGTGCGGTGTGGTCGCCAGCGACGAGGCCGGCGGCCTGGACGCCCTCGCACACGCGGCCCGCGCCATCGAGCGCGGCACCGACGCGGTGGTGGCCGGCGCCGCCGAGGCACCGCTGGCGCCGTACTCGATGGTCTGCCAGCTCGGATACGCCGAGCTCAGCCTCGTCGAGGAACCCCACCGGGCCTACCTGCCGTTCTCCTCGGCTGCCAACGGCTTCGCCCCCGCCGAGGGCGGCGCGATGCTGCTGCTGGAGGACGAGCGGACGGCCCGCCGGCGCGGCGCCACCGTCCGGGCCCACCTCGCCGGGCACGGCGCCACCTTCACCGGCGCCTCCCGTTGGGAGGAGTCCCGGGAGGGGCTGGCCGCGGCGATCCGGATCGCGCTCGACCAGGCCCGGATGGCCCCCGAGGAGGTCGACGTGGTCTTCGCCGACGCCCTCGGCGTCCCGGCCGCCGACCGCGCCGAGGCGCTGGCCCTGGCCGACGCCCTCGGCCCGTACGCCGAACGCGTCCCGGTGACCGCACCCAAGGCCGGCACCGGGCGGGCCTACTGCGGGGCGCCGCTGCTCGACACGGCAGCGGCCGTGCTCGCCATGGAGGACGGCGTGGTGCCGCCCACCCCCAACGTCACCGAGGTCTGCCACGACCTCGCCCTGGTGACCGGCCGCGCCCGCCCGGCCGAGCTGCGCACCGCGCTGGTGCTCAGCCGCGGGCTGATGGGGTCCAACGCCGCGCTGCTGCTCCGGCGCGACGACCGGACCTGACCGACAACCCCTGTTTGGCTCACCTAGAAGGGACTTCCCGTGAGCATCACCCTCAGCCACCCCGAACTGGCCACGCTGATCCAGGCCCGGGCCGGTGTCGCGATCGACCCGCTCGAACTGGAACGGCCCGGCGTCAGCTTCGACGAGTTCGGCGTGGACTCCCTCGGCCTGCTCGGCGTGGTCGGCGAACTGGAGAACCGCCACGGCGTCAAGGTCACCAACGGTGCGGAGTCGGCCAAGACCCCGACCGAGTTCCTCGAACTGGTGAACGCCGCGTTCACCGCGAAGGCCGGTGCCTGAGATGCCTGGACACACGGACAACGAGATCGTCATCGCCGCTCCGCTCGACCTGGTCTGGGAGATCACCAACGACCTGGAGAACTGGCCGCAGCTGTTCAGCGAGTACGCCTCCGTCGAGGTGCTGGAGCGGGACGGCGACAGCGTGCGCTTCCGGCTCACCATGCACCCCGACGAGAACGGCCAGATCTGGAGCTGGGTTTCCGAGCGCACCACCGACCGGGCCTCGCTCGCGGTGAGCGCCCGCCGGGTCGAGCCCGGGCCGTTCGAGTTCATGGACATCCGCTGGGAGTACGCGGAGGTCCCGGCCGGCACGAGGATGCGCTGGGTCCAGGACTTCGCGATGAAGCCCACCGCCCCGGTCGACGACGACGGCATGGTCAACCACATCAACCGCAACTCGCGCATCCAGATGCAGCTGATCCGCGAGAAGGTCGAGAAGCAGGCCGGGGAGGTGTGAGCCGGATGCACCGCGCACTGATCGTCGCCCGGATGAAGCCGGACGCCGCCCCGGGCATCGCCGACGTGTTCGCCGAGTCCGACCGTGGCGAACTGCCGCACCTGATCGGCGTCACCGGCCGCAGCCTGTTCCAGTTCGGCGACGTCTACCTGCACCTGATCGAGGCAGACCGCCCGCCGGGCCCGGCCGTCGCGCAGGTCGCCGGCCACCCGGAGTTCCGGGCGGTCAGCGACGCCCTCACCGCCTACGTCCAGGCGTACGACCCGGCCACCTGGCGGGAGCCCAAGGACGCCATGGCGCGCGAGTTCTACCGCTGGGAGCGTGGCGGCCTCAACTGAGCCGCGCCCCGGACCGCACGGTGCCCCGCAGGCAGGCCTGCGGGGCACCGGCGTGTGGGGGCGGGGCGCACACCGGCCCGGACCGTGCGGCGGGGCGTGCGTCGGGCCGTGTCGCAGGCCTCGTGCGTCAGGCCGTGCCGAGGACGGCGTCCGGGGTCCGGCCCGCCTGGGCCTGCTCGATGCGCTGGACCAGCAGCGCGGCGAGCCGCCTGGTCGCCGCGGGGTCGACCGGGCCGCCCTCGGTGGTGACCGTCGCGACCACCGTGCCGGAGCGCAGCACGATGGCGACGCCGTCCCGGCCGGCCAACTGACCCTGGAAGGTGCGGCTCTCGCTCCCCAGCGCGGCCAGCTCGACCGTGTGGTACTTGCCGGCGTCGCCGTACGCCGCGTACGCCTCCGCGAGCTTGTCCTTGGCTGCCGCCTTGCTCGGGAGGGTGTCGATCCCGAACCGCGCGGTCACCTCGCCGGAGGAGAAGCGGGCCGACCCGCTGAGCGGCTTGCCGCTGCACGAGCCGGCGCCGGTGCAGGTGGTGGCGTGGTCGGCGGTGTCCACCCGGCGCTTCTCCTCCTCCCAGCCGGTCATCGCCTTCTGGTCCGGCATCAGCTGGAGCAGGAGCTTGTCGTCGAGCAGCAGCGTGTCGGAGTCCGCGCCGGCGGGCTGCGCGGCCCCGCCGCCGGCGGCACCCGCTCCGCCGCCCTGGGTCGGCGTACCCGGCGTACCCGGCGCGGGCGAGCCGGACGCACCGGACGCCGCGCCGGAGGCGGCGGACGTCGCTCCGCCGGACGCCGCCGGGTCCCCGGCGCCGGCCGGGCTCGCCCCGGGGCTCGCGGGCGCGGTCGTGGCCGCTCCCGTGGTCGCGCCGGCCGCCGGGCTCGCGCTGCCCTTCGCCTCGTCGTGGGAGGTCTTCGACCCCCCGGAGCCACAGGCCGCCAGCACGCCCAGCAGAACCCCCGTCGCCGCCACCGCGGCAACCTTCCGACCGACCGTGCTCATCGCCCGCTCCCTCTCGTGTCAGTGGACCATCAAGATAGACGCGGCAGGTCGCAGCCGGTTCCCCGGGGGTGGTTGTCGGGGAGCAGGGCTACCCACGGGCCCCCGGCGCACCCGGCGGGAGGGTCTCGACGCCGGTCACCCGACTGATCCGGGTCGGCTCGATCAGCACCAGCACCCGCCGCTCGCCGGGGATCCGCCACTCGTAGCGCTCCGCCCCGAGGTAGACCCCGGCCAGCCGGTCCATGTTCCGGTCCGCCTCCTCCCCCTCGACGAACCGGACCACCCGCCCGCGGATCTGCACCCGGTCGTACGGGTCGGCCGCGTCCGCGTGCGACAGGCAGACCCGGGGGTCGCGCCGCAGGTTGCGTTCCTTGACCCGCCCGACCGAGGTGTTGAACAGCACCAGGCCGCCTTCCGTCCCCACCCACATCGGGCTGACGTGCGGCGACCCGTCGACGCTGACCGTGGCGACGTACCAGATGTGCCCCGCCTCGATCCGCGCCCGGACGTCCTTCGAGATCTCGACCATGCGCCAAGCCTGCCCGCGCGCACCCGGATCCACGCCGCCCTTCGCCCGTCGGGGCGGCGGGCCCGGGCTCATACCGGATTCACCCGGATCGCCGGGGCACTCGGGTGAACACGCCAAGGAGTCCACTCGAAGGGGCGCACAACCGCCGCCGTCGCCCCCCTGCTCCGGTGGCAGCGGCCGCCGGGGTGGTTGACGGTGGATCAGGCGCACCACCCCGCGAGTCCCCTTGCCCGACGACGTGTCGGCGGTCGCGGGTCGCGCCGGAAGGATCACCATCATGCGTTCTGCACGCACGCTGCTTGCCGGGGCCGTCGTCGCCGCCGCCGCCCTGACCGTCGGCGCCCCCGCCGCCTTCGCCGACGGCTCCGACAAGAACCTCACCTGGCAGGAGAAGCAGGACAAGTCCGCCAGCCCCGACAGCCAGAAGACCTGGGAGGAGAAGCAGGACAAGGACTCCTCCTCCTCGGGCAAGGAGCACAAGGCTGACGAGTACAAGGCCGACGAGAAGACCCCGCACGGTGGCGTGCACACCGGCGGCGGCGGCCTGGCGCTGTCCGGCGGCGGCCTCGGCGCCGGCGCCGTCCTGCTGCTGGGCGGCCTCGGAGCCGGCGCGATCGCACTGCGCAAGGGCCGTCGCTCCACCGGCGCCGCGATCTGACCTGCATCACCGGCTCAGGCGCCGCCCGTCACGTCCCGTCGCCTCCCCGCCGTGGCCGCCGCTCCGTGCGCCGGCCACGGCGGGGGCGCGCGGGGCACTGCTTCAGGGGCACTGCTTCAGGGCGGTGCTTCAGGGCCGTGCTTCACGGGCGCCGCTGCCGGTGTGCCGATGTGAAGGCCGAGTCGCTGTGAAGGCCGAGGAGTGGAGTGATGACCGGTCTGGTCCCTGGTACGTCCCGGCTGCTGCGCGCGGGTATGGGCGCGGCGGCGGCCGGTCTGCTGCTGATCTACAACTCGGTGGACGCCGCACCCTCGGCCGAGCCCGCGCCGGGCCAGGCCGCTCCCCCGGCGGCCACCGCGAGCGCGTCGCCGGGCCCCGCGTCCGCCTCCCCGACGCCCGCCCCGACACCGGCCAAGGCGGCCGCGCCCGCGCTGAAACGGTCGAATCCGACCCGGCTGCGGATCCCGCAGATCGCCGTGGACGCGCCGTTCACCGAGCTGACCCTGAACCCGGCCGGGCAGCTCAACGCGCCACCGCCGGACAACCAGAACCTGGTCGGCTGGTACCGCGACGGCGTCACCCCCGGCGAGCGCGGCAGCGCCGTGGTGGCCGGGCACGTGGACACCACCAAGGGCCCGGCGGTGTTCCTGCTGCTCAGCCTGCTGCTGCCGGGCAACAAGGTCGAGGTGCAGCGGGCGGACGGCACGGTCGCCGTCTTCACGGTCGACTCGGTGGAGACCTTCGCCAAGAGCGCCTTCCCCGACCAGAAGGTCTACGGGAAGACGCCGGACGCCCAGCTGCGGCTGATCACCTGTGGCGGCACCTACGACAAGAAGCGCAAGGACTACCTGGACAACGTGGTGGTCTTCGCGCACCTGGAGTCTTCGCGCAAGGCCTGAGCCCGCCTCAGGACGTACGACGAGACCGCCCGCACCGGGAGCCCGGTGCGGGCGGTCTCGTCGTACGCGGGGTCGGGGTCAGCCGCGCACGGTGGCCTCGAAGGCGTGCAGGTACGGGTTGACCGGGCGGACCTCGGCAACGTCCAGGCCGGCCTCGTCCATCAGCCGGACGAGGCTCTCCTCGGAGTGCTTGGCGCCGCCTACGTTGAGCATCAGCATCAGGTCCATGGCGGTGGTGAAGCGCATCGACGGGCTGTCGTCGACCAGGTTCTCGACCACCACGACGCGGGCACCCGGGCGGGCCGCGCGGACCACGTTGGCGAGGGTGCGACGGGTGCTCTCGTCGTCCCACTCCAGGATGTTCTTGATGATGTAGAGGTCGGCGCGGACCGGGATGTCCACCCGGCAGTCGCCGGGCACCAGGCGGGCCCGGGCGGAGTAGGCGCCGCCGTCGCGCAGCCGCGGGTCGGCGCCGGCGACCACCTTGGGCAGGTCGAGCAGGGTGCCGTGCAGCGCCGGGTGCTTCTCCAGCAGGCTGGCCAGCACGTGTCCCTGGCCGCCGCCGATGTCGACCACCGAGTCGATCCCGGTGAGGTCCAGGTAGGCGGCGAAGTCGGCGGCGGACTGGCGGCTGGAGGTGGTCATCGCCTTGTCGAAGACCTTCGCGGAGTCGCCCGCGTCGCTGTGCAGGTAGTCGAAGAACTCCTTGCCGAACAGCTCGGGGAAGACGTTGCGGCCGGAGCGGACCGCCTCGTCCAGCTTCGGCCAGGCCTCCCAGGTCCACGGCTCGGTGCACCAGAGGGAGATGTAGCGCAGGCTGTTCGGGGCGTCCTCGCGCAGCAGGCGGGACATCTCGGTGTGCTCGAAGCGGTCGCCGCCGGTCTCCTGGAAGATGCCGTAGCAGGTGAGCGCGCGCAGCAGGCGGCGCAGCTGCTTGGGCTCGGTGTCGAGCGCGGCCGCGAGGTCGGTGACGGTGGTCGGGGTGTCGCCGAGCGCGTCGGCGACGCCGAGCCGGGCGGCCGCGCGGACGGCGGCGGCGCAGGCGGCGCCGAAGACGAGCTCCCGCAGGCGCATCGCGGCCGGCGGGGTGGTGGCGGGCGTGGTGGTCATGTGCCGTCTTTCTGCAGAGGGGAGGTGGGGGCCGGGGCGTGTCCCGGCGTCGCCGGGCGGTCGGGACTTCACGGACACGCCCTGGGCCCCCGGGGAGTCGCGGAGCGGGTGCGGCGCGCGGCGGTTCAGCAGTGGCCGGCGGGCGTGGAGACCGCGCAGTGGTTGCGGGTGAAGGAGTTGGTGGTGCCGGTGTCGGCGTCCACCAGGTCGGCCGGGCCGTTGCCGACCGCGCGGTTGCCGGAGATGGTGTTGCGCGCGTTGGCCACGCCGACCACGCTGCGGAAGAGCACGATGCCGCCGGACATCGGCGAGGCGCCGACGTTGTCGCGGACCTCGTTCTCCGTCACCGTGGTGTCCTCGGCGCCGGTGAGCAGGATGCCGGTGCCCTGGATGTAGTCGAGCCGCGGGTTGGGCGGGCAGTACTTGTTGTTGGCGACGACCCGGTTGCGGGCGACGCTCAGCGCACCGGCCCGGGGGACGCCCTCGTCACCGACGATGAAGACGCCGCCGCAGTTGCCGTGGATCTCGTTCGCCTCGATGTTCAGGTCACGCAGGCGGCGGACGGTGACACCGATCCGGTTGTCGGTCAGCCGGTTGCCGCTGACCTGGGTGCCGTCGGTGTCGATGGCGCCGCCCTCGTTGTCCACCGTGTTGGCCAGGAAGACACCGGACTGGCCGTTGCGGGTGGACTCGTTGCCGGTGATGACGGCCCGGGTCGACTTCTCCTGGCTGATGCCCTGCTGGCCGTTGTCGTGGACGTAGGCGGCGCGGACGGTCATGCCGGTGGTGGCGCTGGCGTTGATGCCGTTCTTGCGGAAGCCGGTGACGGCGAGGGCCTCGACGGTGATGCCTCCGAGCGGGTGGTCGTCGGTGCCGACGACGCAGAGGCCGTGGCCGGCGGTGGCACAGACGGCATCGCCGGCGGTGCCGTCCTCGGCGGTGCCGGGGGTGATCACGCTCCGCGGGCCGGCGCCGCGCAGGGTGAGGCCGGCGGTGGTGATCCGGACGCTGCCGCGGTAGGTGCCGGGGAGCAACTGGACGGTGTCGCCGGGGCTGGCGGCGTCGACGGCCTGCTGAATCGATTCGCCTGGCTGGACGAGGTGCAGGGCGCCCGCGGCGTGGGCCGGGGGCGCGGCGGCGAGGGTGGTCAGGGCGGTGGTGAGGGCGGTCGTGGCGGCAGCGGTGGCCGCGGCGAGATGGTGGACCCGTCGCGTGGGCATGAGTGGTGACCTGCTTTCTGGCGCGCTCGCGGGGACGCCGGCGCGGTGACGCGGTGTGTGCGGAGGATGACGGCCGGTGGGAGTCGGTCGCATCGACGCTATGGGCGCACGGGTGGGCCCGCCACCAGGGCTGGGCTGCGAGACTGACGGGGCGTCGGCAACCGGCGGACGGCGGGGGTGCGCGGGGCAGGTCGGACGGCTGCGGGCGAGGGCCGGCGAGGTGAGGACGGCGCACCTGCGGGCATGGCGACGCGCCCGGCCGCGGGGTGCGGACGGGCGCGCGGTGCGTGCTCACCGGCACGCAGCGGGGCCGTAAAAGGGAACCCTCCAGTACTCCAGTCATACGTCACGATCTGGTTCGATGGCCTTCGGGGACTGCTGGCCCCAGCCGGATCGCGGAGGTTGGCGGATGGACGAGCGCACGGTCATGTTGAACGAACTCGCGCAGGGCCTGCGCCCGATCGGGCAGGGCGTCGAGTGGTTCGAAGCCTTGCCCGCCCAGGAGCAGTTCGAGGTTCTTCGGGATCTGGGCGGACACTGCATCCAGGCGCGGGCGACGGTGGAGGACGGGCCCGAGAGCGTACGGATCGCCGGCATCCGCCCCACGCACACCCCGGCCGTGCTGATCACGCGTGGGCAGTTGGCCGGGCAGCTGACAAAGATCATCAATCTGCCACAGGATGAACGCGTGAAGGCGTTTCGGCTGCTGGTCGCGCTGCTGGGGGTGGCGGACAAGCGACGTCGGGAGCGGTTCTGCGCCGACGGATGCACCCATGCCTGGCACCAGCCGGCGGCAGAGGCCGATGCGAAAGTGGCCCCCGCGTGATCATCAGAGATCGTGTGGACTTCTGAAGATGGTGCGATGGCCGCGGGTCACAGCGAAGACCTGCCCTTGCCCACTGGCGGGCGATGTTCGACCAGGCCGTGACCTGCATCGCGGACCGGTTCCGCCGACTGGACCCGCGGGCGACGGCAAGGGCATTCGTCCTCGGGCTGCTGCAGCGGCGTGCCGTTGCAGTGCCTGTCAGGAGGTCCTGTCAGAAGGTCTACTCCTCCAACGGGGGCAACGGCTGCGGATTGAGAGCCACTTTCTCGGCCGCGGCCTCGTAGAGGCGAGCGGCGGCGAGGTACAGGGAGCGGCCCTCGTCAGCACCGCTCATGTTGACCGAGATCTCGGCCAACACCACCGCTGTGAGGATGTCGCGTAGCCACGGCGGGCGGGGCGGGTGGCCGGGCGCGGGTGTCCCGCACCAGTCGTCCATGTTCTGCACCAGCATGGTCAGGCTCATGTCTCCTCCTGGTGTCCGGCTGTCATTTCTCAGGTATCGGGGTGCCCTCCGGGATGCCGACGCCGCCGACCAGGGACTCTCCATCGAAGCCACCGCCGACAGGGCTGAGCGAATCGACCATGAATGTGTGGTCGTGTGGAGCTACTGCGAACTCAGCAGTCATATTGCCGACAGCGCTTTGTCGCAGGAAGGAAATCTGTGGACGAAACTGCACCAGCCCCGAACCCGCAGAGATTGTTTGTCCGGCCCGCCCCAGGGCGAGACCGAGCCATATCTGGGTTGCAGGGGCGCCGGGCAGCTGCTGCCGCGTGTCGCCGTCGTGGTCGAACCGCTTGACCAGCGCGCCGAACCGGTAGACGCAGAACTGCACGAAGAACTGCGAGGTCTCGAACGACGACCAGAAGCTCTGGTCCAGATTGAGCCCGAAGCGCAGCTCGACCTCTTCATCCAAGCCAAACGACGAATGCTGAGTGCCGTGAACGACGTCGCTCCACGAGATCCGGCAAAGTGCGCTGTTGAAGGAAAGATCTGCCATGACCATCCGGTGACCTCTTCGACTGAGCACGCTGACCACAGGGCAGGAAGAGGGAACTGTGAGCCTGCGTCCTGGCGCAGCCACGGTGCCTGGCGGGCTGCAGCGGCTGTCGACATTGCCGTCTACAGAGATCTGACCTGAGCGCCTTACACCCGACCGTATGTCCGGAGTCCATGGCCTGCATCTTGATGGCCGCTCACCGAACCGTGCCGGTCCTTCCACACCGTGATCACCGGCTCGATCAACGCCCACTGCTCACCCGTCAAGTCGCTTGGGTGCGGTCTGCGTTCACTCACCTCGCCACCCCGACCGACCGCCCGCTGCGGACCAGCAGACTCCGCCTCCCCCACACCATCAGGCAACGACGGCCTCCTCCTGCGCCAGCGCGGCGCCGATGCAGCGGTGGGCGCCGCGGCCGAAGCCGAGGTGGACATCGTGATGCGGCGCGGCGGCCCGGCAGGCGTCGAGCCGCTCGGGCTCGACGAAGACCCGGGGGTCGTGGTTGGCGGCGGCGAGGATCGCCATCACCAGGTTGCCGATCCGTCACGGACGGTGACGCCACCGGCGGCCGCACGATCCAGCGTTCGAGGTCCGAATCACGCCGAGCACAGAGGAGGATTACTTCGGGCGCGATGCTGATGTACGCACGCCGGGTACGGGTGCTGCACGCCGGGGCGTCCGGGGCGCGTGGCATGCTCGGGCCCATGAACACCGCCGCCGCCCTCCCGCCCGCCGCCGTTCCGCCGGTCACCGCCGTCCGCAACCCGGTCGGGGCCCATGTGCCGGTGGCCGCCCGCGGGCTGGCCGGAACGGGGCTGGCCTACGCGCGACGGGTGGGCGCCGAGGCCGTCCAGGTGTTCGTGGCCAATCCGCGCGGCTGGGCCACTCCCCCGGGCAACCCGGCGCAGGACGAGGAGTTCCGCGCCGCCTGCGCCGAGCAGGCCATCCCGGCGTACGTGCACGCGCCGTACCTGATCAACTTCGGCTCGGACACCGCGGCGACCCGCGAGCGCTCGGCCGCCTCGCTGCGCCACTCGCTGCTGCGCGGCCACGCGATCGGCGCACTGGGCGTGGTGCTGCACACCGGTTCGGCGGTCGGCACGGCTCCGGGCGGCGGCTCCCGGCGGGCCGAGGCGATGGCTCAGGTCCGGGAGGACGTCCGCCCTCTGCTGGACGAGCTGGACGCGCTCGGGGAGGACGCGCCCTGGCTGCTGCTGGAGCCGACGGCCGGCCAGGGCAGCTCGCTCTGCTCGCGGATGGAGGACCTCGCCGCCTACGTGGACGTGCTGGACGGCCACCCGAAGGTCGGGGTCTGCCTGGACACCTGCCACGCCTTCGCGGCCGGCCACGACCTGGCGGCACCGGGCGGTGTCCGGGAGGCGCTGGACGCGCTGGTCACGGCCGCCGGGCCGGGCCGGCTGCGGCTGATCCACGCCAACGACTCGGAGGACGTGGTCGGCGCACGCAAGGACCGGCACGCCAACATCGGCGCCGGGCGGATCGGCGCGGAGCCGTTCCGCGAGCTGTTCGAGCACCCGGAGACGGCCGGCGTCCCGTTGGTGGTCGAGACGCCGGACCGCAAGCACGGCGGCGACGGCACCGGGCACGCGCTCGACATCGCCGTGCTCAAGGAGCTGCGCGAGCGGGCCGCGGTGCCGGCGTAGGCCCTACCCGCCGGCACCGTCCCGGACTGCCGGGTCGGCGGGGCGGTGGCAGGCTGGAACGAGTGATGTCTCAGGCCCCTGGGGGTTTGCGATGAGCCCGACCCGGAGACTGGCCACGCTCCCGTGCGGACGCCGCAGCAAGTGGGTGGTGCTGGCACTCTGGCTGGTACTGCTGCTGGTGGCGGGACCGCTCGCCGGCAAGCTCACCGACGCCGAGGACAACCAGGCGTCCAGCTGGCTGCCCGGCAACGCCGAGTCCACCCAGGTGCTCAACGAGCAGCGCGCCTTCCAGCCGGTGGACACCGCCCAGGCCGTGGTGGTCTACACCCGCGACAGTGGGATCACCCCGGCCGACCAGGCCGAGGCGGCCCGGGACGCGACCGCCTTCGCCACGGCGCCGCACGTACTGGGGCAGGTGACCGGCCCGGTGCTCTCGACCGACGGCCGGGCCATGCAGACCATCGTGCCTGTCGACATCGGCACCGGCGGCTGGCAGGACCTGCGCCCGGCGGTGGACAGCCTGCGTGCCACCGCCGCCGACAACAGCCAGGGCATGACCACCCACGTCACCGGGCCCGCCGGGATCGGCGCCGACCAGGCCGAGGCCTTCGCGGGCATCGACGGCACCCTGCTGGCCGCCACCGTCAGCGTGGTGATCATCCTGCTGCTGCTCACCTACCGCAGCCCGGTGCTCTGGGCGCTGCCGCTGCTCTCCGCGGCCGGGGCGCTTGTGGTCGCACAGGCCGTCATCTACCTGCTGGCCAAGCACGCCGGGCTGACCGTCAACGCGCAGAGCGCCGGCATCCTGATCGTGCTGGTGCTGGGCGCGGGCACCGACTACGCCCTGCTGCTCACCGCCCGTTACCGGGAGGAGCTGAGACGGCACGAGGACCGGCACGAGGCGATGGCGCTCGCCCTGCACCGAGCCGGGCCGGCGATCCTGGCCTCCTCGGCCACCGTGGTCGCGTCGATGCTCTGCCTGCTGATCGCCGAGATGAACTCCACCAGCGGCCTCGGCCCGGTCTGCGCGATCGGCGTGCTGGTGGCGCTGGCCGCGATGCTGACGCTGCTGCCGGCGCTGCTGGTGGTCGTCGGGCGCTGGGTGTTCTGGCCGGTCAAGCCGGCCTTCGGCACGCCGGAACCGACGCGGACCGGCCGCTGGGCGCACGTCGGGACGTGGATCGGCCGACGGCCGCGCAAGGTCTGGATCGGCACCGGGCTGGCACTGGCGGCCTGCTGCGTCGGGCTGGTCTCGCTCAACGCCACCGGGCTGTCCACGGCAGGCAGCTTCACCGGCACACCGGACTCGGTGGTCGGCCAGCGGGTGCTGGAGCAGCACTTCCCCGGCGGGACGGGCGCGCCGCTGACCGTGATCAGCACGGCGGGCGAGGCGGGCGCCGTCCGGACGGTGGCGCAGGCCACGCCCGGCATCGCCGGGACCTCGGTGCCGGTGGCGCGCGAGGGGCAGGCGCTGTTCCAGGCCACGCTGGCCGATCCGCCGGACAGCCAGGCCGCCAAGGACACCGTGGACCGGGTGCGGGAGGCCGTCCACGCGGTGCCCGGCGCCGACGCCAAGGTGGGCGGCTCCACGGCGGTGATCCTGGACGCCGGCCGGGCCTCGGCCAGCGACAACCGGGCGATCATCCCGCTGGTGCTCGGCGTGGTGCTGGTGATCCTGGCGCTGCTGCTGCGGGCGGTGACCGCGCCGCTGGTGCTGATCGCCACGGTGGTGCTGTCGTACGCGGCGGCGCTCGGGATCAGCGCGTTCTTCTTCGAGCACGTCTTCCACTTCGAGGGCCAGGACAACGCGTTCCCGCTGTTCGCCTTCGTCTTCCTGGTCGCGCTCGGAATCGACTACAACATCTTCCTGATGACCCGCGTGCGGGAGGAGTCCGGCCGGCACGGCACCCGGCAGGGGGCGGTGGCCGGGCTGGCCGCGACCGGCGGGGTGATCACCTCGGCCGGGCTGATCCTGGCGAGCACCTTCGCGGTGCTCGGCACACTGCCGGTGGTGGGCTTCGCCGAGATCGGCTTCGCGGTGGCGCTCGGCGTGCTGCTGGACACCCTGGTGGTGCGGTCGGTGCTGGTCACCGCGCTCACCATGGACCTCGACCGGCACATGTGGTGGCCGGGCAAGTTGTCCAGGCAAGTCCACCATCCTGAGAGCGAGTTGACCAGACAGCTTTAAGTTACCGTCGAGTTCATATGGTTATCGTCCGCAGTCTTGCCGGACGTGACCGCGAACGCGTTGACTGCGCGCATGCCAACTTCCACCACGCTTCGTCGCGGCACCCGGCTGGCCGCCGCCTGCACCGTCGCCGCCGCCCTGCTCGCCCCGGTGGCCGCCGCTCCGGCAGCCTCCGCGGCCACCACCCCGGTCGCCACGGTCCCGGCACTGAACGTGCTGACCTACAACGTCTTCCTGATGAGCAAGAACCTGTACCCCAACTGGGCCCAGGACTACCGGGCCAAGGCGATCGCCGCCTCGGACGTCTTCCAGGGCCACGACGTGGTCGTCGTCCAGGAGGCCTTCGACAACGCCGCCTCCGACCTGCTCACCTCGCAGGCCTCCGCCGCGTACCCGTACCACACGCCGGTCGTCGGCCGCTCGACCAGCGGCTGGGACGCCACCGGCGGCAGCTTCGCCTCGTCCACCCCGGAGGACGGCGGGGTGACGCTGCTCAGCAAGTGGCCGATCCTGCGCAAGGAGCAGTACATCTTCAAGGACGCCTGCGGCAGCGACTGGTGGTCGAACAAGGGCTTCGTCTACGCGGTGCTGGACGTCAACGGCGTGCGCACGCACGTGGTCGGCACCCACCTGCAGTCCACCGACACCGGCTGCTCCGCCGGCCAGCCGGCCGCCGTCCGGGCGGCGCAGCTCAAGGCGATGAAGGCGTTCATCGACGGCAAGAACATCCCGGCCGCCGAGCCGGTGCTGCTCGCCGGCGACCTCAACATCGACTCGCACGGCAGCGAGTACCCGTCACTGCTGAGCAACGCCGACGTGGCGCCGGCCACCACCCGCAACGGGTGGGCCGACTCCTTCGACACCGTGGACAACTCGATCGCCGCCCACCGCTACCCCGGTGAACCCAAGGAGGACCTCGACTACGTCCTCTACCGGGCCGACCACGCGCAGCCGGCGAGCTACACCAACACGGTGGTGCGCTTCCACAGCTCGCCGTGGACGGTGAGCAGTTGGGGCAAGAGCTACACCTACACCGACCTGTCCGACCACTACCCGCTGTCGGCGGGCTGATCGGCTTCGCATGCCGGCCGGTGCCCGAGGTGGCGGCTCCGTCGGCGCCTCGGTCGGTAACTCGGCCGGCACCTCGGTCGGTGGCTCGGCGGGTGTGCCGGCCGGCGGCTCAGCCGGTGCCGGTGAAGCGCCGGTAGGCCGGTCCGAGGGCGGCCTCCAGGGGCCGTCCTCGGACGGTGAGGCCGGAGGGGCCCAGGTCGTCGACGGCCGGGGCGACGGGGTCGGTCCCGTCGGCACCGGCCGGGGCGGCCGGGACGCGGCCCTGCCAGAAGGTGTCGAGGCACTCGGCCAGCGGGCGGTCACCAGGGGGAGGCGGCACGGCGGTCACTCTCCGATCGCGTCGGCGGACAGGGTGAGCAGCTCGCGCAGCCGCTCGGCGGACAGCTCGGCCAGCCACTGCTCACCGCCGCCGATCACGGCGTCGGCGAGGCTGCGCTTCGCCGCGAGCAGGCCGTCGATCCGCTCCTCGACGGTGCCGACGCAGACCAGCCGCCGGACCTGCACGTCGCGGTGCTGCCCGATCCGGTGCGCCCGGTCGGTGGCCTGGTCCTCGACGGCCGGGTTCCACCAGCGGTCGAGGTGGATCACCTGGTTGGCGGCCGAGAGGTTGAGGCCGGTGCCGCCCGCGCGGAGCGAGAGCAGGAAGACCCTTGGCCCGTCCGGGCGTTGGAACCGCTCGACCAGCTCGTCCCGCCGCCCCTTGGGCACACCGCCGTGCAGGTAGGCGACCTCCTCGCCCAGCCTGCGCCGCAGGTAGGGCTGGAGCATGGTGCCGAACTCGGCGTACTGGGTGAAGACCAGCGCCCGGTCGCCCTCGGCCAGCGCCTCCTCCAGGAGCTCCACCAGCCGCTCCACCTTACCCGACCGGCCAGCCAACTCCGTCCCGTCGTGGAGGAGTTGGGCCGGGTGGTTGCAGACCTGCTTGAGCCGGCCGATCGCCGCCAGCACCGCGCCCTTGCGCTCCACCCCGCGGATGCCCGCGAGGCGCTGCAACAGGTCGGCGACCACCGCCCGGTACAGGCCCGCCTGTTCGGCGGTGAGGTTGCAACGGACGGTGAACTCCTGCTTGGCGGGCAGGTCCTGGGCGATCAGCGGGTCGCTCTTGCTGCGGCGGAGCAGGAACGGACCGGTCAGCCGCCGCAGCCGGGCCGCCACCTCCGCGTTGCCGGACTGCTCGACCGGGATCGAGAACCGCTCCTTGAAGGACTCCGCGCTGCCGAACAGCCCCGGATTGGCGAAGTCGAGGACGGCGTGCAGCTCGGCGAGCCGGTTCTCCACCGGCGTGCCGGTGAGCGCGATGCGGGGGCCGGAGCGCAGCGAGCGGATCGCCCGGGACTGCCGGGCTGCCGGGTTCTTGATGTGCTGCGCCTCGTCGGCGACGATCCGCCGCCAGCGGACCCGGCGCAGCTCGGCGACGTCCCGCTGGACCAGCCCGTACGTGGTGATCACGAGGTCGGCGGAATCGTCGGGCACGGTGCGGTCGGCTCCGTGGTGGACGTGCACGCGCAGGCCGGGGGCGAACCGGGCCGCCTCCCGCTGCCAGTTGCCGACCAGGGACATCGGACAGACCAGCAGGGTCGGCCCGGCCCCGCCGCGCTCCTGCTCCAGGGCGAGCAGGGCGAGGGTCTGCACCGTCTTGCCGAGGCCCATGTCGTCGGCCAGCACCGCGCCCAGACCGAGCCGGCCGAGGGCGTCCAGCCAGGCCAACCCCCGCCGCTGGTAGGGACGGAGCGTGCCGGTGAAGCCGGCGGGCAGCTCGGGGACGCGGGAGGCGGGGCCGGGCCGGCCGGCCAGCAGCTCGCCGATCGGACCGGTGGCGTGGACGGCGGTGACGGGCAGCCCGTCCACGGCCGCGCGGTCGTCGACGGCCAGCCGGAGCAGCTCGGCCGGCTCCATGGTGCCGCTGCCGTGCTCGGCCAGGAACCTCACCGCGGCGGCGAGTTGGGCCTGGTCCACCTCGATCCAGCGGCCGCGCAACCGGACCAGGCCCTGCTGGGCCGCCGCCAGTTCGGCCAACTCCTCCTCGGTGAGGGTGAGTTCGCCGAGGGAGAGCTGCCACCGGAAGTCCAGGACGTCGTCCCGGTCGATCTGCGCGGTGCGCTTGACCGCGCCCGGCACGGTGGCCGGGGCCGCGGTGAGGGCGAGCCCGAGCCGGGGGCGCCGCTGCCACCAGGCCGGGAGCAGCACGCCGAAGCCGGCCCGGGTGAGGGCGGGCGCGGCTTCGCGCAGGAACCGCAGGGCGCCCTCGCGGTCCAACTCGACGCCGGTCGGGCGGGGGCCCAACAGGGCGGTGCGCAGCGGCGGGTGGACGCGGGCGGCGCGGTCGAGCTCGGCGAGGTAGGCCGCGGCCGGGTCGGGGACGGTACGGGCGAGGGCGGCGTACCCCGCCTCCTCGGACCACAGGTCGACGGCGGGGACGACCAGGGACGGGCGGTCGACGGCCTGGGCCAGCAGGTCGAGGCGCCAGACGTCGGGGGCGGCCTCGCCCGGGGCTTCGGAGTCGGGGGATTCGAGGGAGGGGGCTACCGGGCCGGGGGCTTCGACGTCGGGGGCTTCGACGTCGGGCGCGAGTGGCTCGGTGAGGCGGAGGTTGAGCCGGAGCGGGCTGCCCGCGGGGCGGGCGGCGTGCCAGGCGGCAAGGCGCTCGGGCAGGCCGGCCGGTGGCGGCCCCGGGAGCCGGCCGTCGGCGGACCAGAGGGCGGCGAGCCAGGGCTCGGCGGGCGGTTCGAGGTCCGCGAGGGCGGCCCGGGCCTCGCAGTCGACCAGGGTGTCCAGCAGCGCGGTGGCCAGGCCGGAGCCGGTGGGCCCGGCCTGGGCGGGCGCGGAGGCGTGGTGCTCGGCGCGGCAGACGGGCGGGCAGCCGGCGGCCAGGGCGGCCAGCTCCCGCCGGGCCGGGGCGTCGGGGGCCGGCCGCCACCGCGCGGCCCACACCCCCGGCGCCTCCTGGTCGAGCACCGGGAGCAGCCGCCCGCGCCCGACCAACCGCCAGGCGAGGTCGTGCACGGCGGACAGCCAGCGCAGCGAGGCACCGTAGGCGAGCTCGACGAATGCGCCTCGGGACTCGCCGCCGGACCCGCCGGCGGGCTCGCCGCCGGGGAGTTCGACGGTCGCGCCTGACCAGTGCGGGTCGTGCAGCGCGCCCAGCAGCTGGGCCGCCTCGGCGGCGTCGAACAGCAGGGCGGGCACCCGCCAGGGGCTCAGCGCCGCCCCGCGCGGCGCGCTGCCGACCGGGAGATCCGGGGAGGGGACTGGCCGGTCGCCGAGGGTCGGCAGGAGCAGTCCCGTCCAGCGTTCGGCGCCCTGCCCTGCCAGCCACTCCAGGCCCGGCCCGATCGCCCCCAGCAGCCGCGCGACCTCCCCTGCCGAGCACGCGAACGGATGGGCACCGCCCTCGGCGCGGCGGGCGGGCGGCCGGCCGTTGCGGTAGGCGTGCGCATCCTCCGCCCAGAGCGCGAGGCGGCCGTCGGCCCGCCAGAGCGCGTGCAGGGCGTACATCGGGTGGGCCTTCCGGAACGGCGGGACAGCGGGCCTCCCACCCTAACCGCGAGGTCGGACAACCGGGCGGGCGCGCGGACCGGGCGGCGGCAGCCCCCTCGCACGGCCGGGCGAGCGCAGGCGGTCCATCACCGAGACCACGTCCAGCAGGCGCGCACCACACACCGGCGGACGGCGGCCTTCGGCAGGCCCGGGCGGTGGAGGGCAAAGGCACTCGCCGACAACAACGGGGGCCCGAAGCTCACCGCCGCTTCCACGAGGTCCTCCGGGCAGGAGCAGATCAACCACCCCTGGCGGCATGCCGACCAGTGCCATCCGCAACAGCGGGCCCCGGCATGAGTACGGCCGCTCGGTTTCCCGCGTCCACACCGGTCCGGCGGAAGTGACGGACCGCGAAGGCGCCGAAGAGCCGGGCGGCGGCGGACCGGGGAGCGTCCCCGTCGCGGACGAGGCACAGCTCGCGGTGGCAGTCGGGCCCGGCGAGCCGCACCCAGCGCAGGGGCGCGCGGACGTCCGAGGCGCGGGCCATCGCGGGCAGCAGGGCGACACCCAGCCCGGCGGCGACCAGGTTGACGACGGCGCCGGGTTCGTCGCCCTCGCAGACGATCACCGGGTCGACGCCCGCCGCCGCGAAGAGCCGGTCCGCGAGGGCGCGCTGCCAGTGGCCCCGGCTCGGGGTGACGAACGGCTCTCCGTCCAGTTCGCCGACCGGCACCTCGTCGCGTCCGGCCAGCCGGTGGCCTTCCGGCACCGCGAGCAGCACGTCCTCCCGCAGCAGCAGTTCGGAGACCAGCCCTGGCCCCACCAGCGGCTGGGAGGCGAGGCAGAGGTCCACCTCCCGGGTGCGGAGCCGGCGTGCCATCGCGTCGACGGAGGACTGCCGCACCCGCACCTCGATGCCGGGGTGGGCGGCCCGGAAGCGGGCCAGCAGGTCGGTGACGGTCAGCAGGGTCTCGGTGGCCAGCGCCACCCGGCCGCCTCCCTGCGCCGCCTCCGCCAACTCGCTTTTCCCGTCGTCGAGTTCGCGCAGCGCACGGTCGACCCGGCGGAGGAAGGCCGCGCCGTGGTCGTTGAGGTGGATGCGCCGGCCCCGGCGGTCGAAGAGCCGGACCCCCAGCTCTGCCTCCAGCCGGGCGATCGTCCGGCTCACCGAGGGCTGGGCGACGCGCAGTTCCTCGGCGGCCCGGCTGATGTGCTCGTACCGGGCCACGACCTGGAAGCAGCGCAGCGCGGGCAGATCCATGGGCTCTCCCCCTCCCCCGGGCGTTGCTCATGACTCGGAAGGCATCATCTCATGCCGTATTCGGTCTTGGAGTTGATGAAGGGCGCTCACCTAGCCTCCGAGGAGGGGATCCGGCCGGGCCACTCACCCCCGACACCACCACACCGAAGGAGCCGCCTCATGTCCGCCAACCTGCCTCCGGCGCCCGAGAGTTCTTTCGAGAGTTGTTTCGAGGGTTACGTCGAGGCCGTCCTCGCGGTCCTCCGTCGCGCCCCCGACCGGGCCGCACTGGTCACCGCCGACGGCGGCACCGTCCCGGCCGGTGAACTCCACGACGATGTCCGGCTGTTCGCCGCCGTTCTCGCGGGGCACGGCGTCGGCCGGGGAGACACCGTGGCGCTCCTCACCGATGACGGGCCGGAGGCGATCGTCGCGCGGTACGCCGCGAACCTGCTCGGCGCTCGGGTGGCCTTCCTCGGCGCGGGCATGTCCCCGGTGGTGCAGGCGGACATCGTCAGGAGCGTGGACGCACCCGTGCTGCTGGTCGGTCCGGCCCGGTCGGGCGCGGCCGAGGCACTGCTCGCCCGGGTGCGGGTGCCGGTGGTGCTGCCGCTCGGCGCCACCGTGCCGCCGGGCGACGCGGCCGAGGCAGCCGCCCCCGCCACGACGGCGGACCCCGTCCGGGCGCAGGACGACTGGTGCCTGCGCTTCACCGGGGGCACCACCGGAACCCCGAAAGGCATCCCGATGGCGCACGGCCCCTACCGGCAGCTGCTCGACCGCCTCGCCGGCCGGATGCGGGCCGGCGCCCCGCCCCGCGTCCTGGCCTGCACCTCACTCGCCCACATGGCCGGCATCCTCGCCGACGCGGCACTGCTCGCCGGAGGGACCGTCGTACTGCGGCCCGGCTTCGACCCAGGCGACGTCCTCGCCACCCTGGAGCGGGAGCGCATCACCGAGGTGTGGCTGCTGCCGCCCCTGCTGTACCAACTGCTGGACCACCCGGCCGCAGCCGGCACCGACCTCTCCGCCCTCCGGCGGCTCTTCTACGGAGGCACCCCCGCCTCCGCCGAGCGGCTGCGACAGGCCGCCGAGGTGTTCGGGCCGGTGCTGCACGGCTGGTACGGCCAGACCGAGACGGGGTCGATCACCGAGGTCGGGCCGGACGAGCACGCGATCACCGGCCCCGGCGGCCGGATCACCGCCGGCCGGGCCGATCCCGGGGTGGAGATCGAGATCCGCAGCCCGGCCGGGGCCGTCCTGCCCGCCGGCGAGAACGGGGAGATCCACGTCCGCACCCCGATGGTGATGAGCGGCTACTGGCGCCGGCCGGACCTCACCGCCGAGGTGCTGCAGGAGGGTTGGGTCCGCACCGGGGACGTCGGCCACCTCGACGGCGCGGGCTACCTCCACCTGGTCGACCGGCTGAAGGAGATGGTCATCGTGGTGGGCGGCCATGTCTACCCGGCGGAGGTGGAGCAGGCGCTGCTCGCCCACCCCGCCGTCGCCCAGTGCGCGGCCTTCGGCGTCCAACGGTCGGACGGGACGGAGGAGTTGCACGTCGCGGTCGTCCCGGCGGGCGACCGGCAGGCGGACGGCGTACTGGTCCGCGCCTGGATCACCGACCGACTGGGCGCGATGTACGCACCGGCCGCCGTCCACGCCGTGGACCACCTGCCGCTCACCGACGTCGGCAAGCCCGACCGCAGGCTGCTCCGCGCGACGCTCGGCGGCGCCGGCGGGCGGTAGGCGGGCAGCAGTAGTAGGCCTCGGTAGGCGGCAGGCGGCAGGCGGCAGCGGTAGACGGGCAACGGCGCCGGGAGATCTGTCGACATCAAGTATCTTGACGTCGAGATTCATCTCCGGCAGGCTACTCCCCGAGCACCGGAACGGGAACGGGGAGTGGCGGGCCATGCGAGACAACGGGGGCGGGCTGCTGGCGCAGCTGCGCCGGCCACCGGGCGGGCGGGACGGGCGGATCATGCTGCTCGCCCAGTTCCTGGACCGGGCCGGGACGGGCACGTGGGCGGCGGCCTCGGTGCTCTACTTCACCTTCGTGACGCGGCTGGACGCCCAGCAGGTCGGCCTGCTGCTCGGCGTCGCCGCGGTGGCGGGCATCGCCGGGTCACCGCTGGCGGGGCAACTGGCCGAGCGGTTCCCGGTACGGGGGCTGCTGATCTGGAGTCACCTGCTGCGGCTGGGCGCGATGAGCCTGGTGCTGCTCTGCGACAGCTTCGCCACCCTGATGCCCGTGATCGCCCTCATCTGCCTGGCCGAGCGGGCGGCCAAGACGCTGGAGATGCTCTTCGCCACCCGGGCGACGGGTGAGCGGCGCTCCACCTACCAGGCACTCACCCGCAGCGCCGCCAACGCCGGGTACGCGCTGGGCGCCGGGATCGCCGCGATCGGCCTGGCCGTGGGAACGGAGAACGCCTACCGAGCGCTCGTCCTGGCCAACGCGTTCTCCTTCACGGTGACCGCGGCGCTGGTGTGGCGCACCCGGGAGCCCCAGGGCGGCGGGCGGGTGGCGGCGCGGGCCGGCGCCGCCGCACCGGACACCACGGCGGAGGGGCCGGCGCCCAGCCCCTGGCGGGACGCCGGTTACCTGCGCTTCGTCCTGCTGGACATCCCGATGTGCCTGGACGACTCGCTGCTCAACGTCGGACTGCCGCTCTGGCTGGTGAACCACACCTCGGCGCCGCACGCCTTCGTCCCGGCCTTCCTGGCGCTCAACACCGTGCTGGTGGTCGTGCTGCAACTGCGGGTCTCGGCGCGGGCCGAGGGGCCGCACCGGGCGGCGGCCGCGGTGACGCTGTACGGGGTGGCGATGCTCGCGTGCTGCGTGGTCCTGGCGTTCGGCACCGGCGGCGGGCCCTGGAGCGCGTCGATCGCCCTGCTGGTCACGGCGACGCTGGTGACCGCCGCCGAGCTGGTGCGGTCGGTGACCTCCTGGGAGCTGGCGGTCTCGCTCGCGCCCGTCCGGGCCCGGGCCTCCTACCTGGGCGTGGCCGGCATGGCCCAGTCCGTCCAGAAGTCCGCCGGCCCGCTGCTGCTGACCGGCGTGGTGATGGCGGCCGGCCCGGCGGGCTGGCTCGGACTCGGGGCGGCGGTCGCCGGCCTGTCCGTCGTCCAGCGGCGGGCCTGCGAACGACGGCTGGCGGCCATGCCGCCGACCGGCGAGGCGGGGCCGGTACCCGTGCCCGTGCCGGCCGACGGAGCGGCTGCCGAGCCGGCGGGCGACGCGGCGGCTGCGGCGGGCCGGGCCGAACGCCCCGCGACGGGCCGCCACTGATCCGAATGCGCGGCCGGCTCACCCGGCCGGGTCATCTCCGTCACCCGTTCGCACCGCTCCGGTGGCGAAAACGGCCGGTCCGAGGCCTTTCGCATGCCAACGTTTGCGGGGCACCCCCGCAGGGCGCCTCTGAGGCCCGCCCCGGGCCCGGTCCGGCCGCAAGGGCGGACTGAAGAGCTGTGATGACCTGGAAGGCTTGAGATGTCCGTTCGTGGAACGCTTTGCAAGTTCGCCGTCACCGCTGTCCTGGCTGCCGCGGCCGCGGTCGCCGTGCCCACCACGGCGGTGGCGCACAGCGAGGCCCCGCAGCCGTCGTCGGCGTCGGGCCTCGCCACGGGCGCGGCCTCGGTCGGCCTCTTCGGCCCGAAGATCAGCTGGCTGGAGGCGTACAGCCGGAGCAACGGCTGACCGGCCGCACCCCTGTCGCCCGGACGCCCCGACCGCACCGCGCGGCCGGGGCGTCCGGGCGCCCGCCCCGGCCGGGCGGTGACCCCTTCACGGCGGCCCCGGGGCCGGCCGGGTCGCGCCGAGATCAGGGCAGCTTGCCGAGGGCCTTGGTCATCAGCGCCTCGCCCACACCGTCGGGCGGGAAGGGGGACGACTTCGTGGCGAAGAACTCGACGAGATACCCGCCCTTGCTGGTGGTGACCTTGTCCACGACGGCCGGCGCGTAGGTGGTGCCGTTGTGGCTACAGGTGTAGGTCTCGCGGCGGGCCACCACGTCGCCGCCGATCGCCGGGGCCGGCAGGGCCTTGACGGTGACCTCGCAGCTCTGGGGGTCGCTGCCGAACTTCACGTCCACGGTGTACGACGGGCACCCGCTCAGCTGGTCCCGGATCGCCTGCATCGTCCGGGCGATCTCGGCGGCGTCGGCCTTCTTGAGCTGCTCGTTGAACGAGTAGTGCTCCTTCGAGCCGGTCCCCGGGCTGTAGTAGTACTCCGCGGTGTCGTCCTCCGTGTGCTTCCAGCGGGTCTCCCGATTGCGGGCCTCGCAGGGCCAGGAACCCGAGGCAGGACGGCCGTAGCCCATGTCCCCCGCCCCGAGGTTCTCCTTGTAGCCCGCCGGCAGCTCGCTCTTCTGGAGCAGCTTGGCCCGGATCGCCCGGGGCTCGGAGAAGTAGGGCACGGCGAAGGCCACACCCAGCGCGGCGGCTCCCGCGACGAGCGACGCGGCGATCACCACCCACGGCCCCCGCCGCGGCCGGTCCGCCGTCACCCCCGGGGCGGCGGCCGCCTCGGGCGCGGTGACCGCCTCGGGCGCGGTGGCGGACGGTGCGGGCGCCGGCGCGGGAGCAGTGAGCCCGGCGTACGCGTCGATGACGCCCGCAGAACCGGCATCGCCCGCCACTGGTCCGGATACAGCAGCCACCGGCGACGGAGCAGGAAGCACCGGACCGGGAACCACCGGCCCGGGAAGGCGGGCACCGGCGGGCTGTCCCAGCAGCGCGGCGGCCTCGTGCAAAGTGAGCCTGCGCCGGGGGTCCTTGGCCATCAGGCCCTCGATCACGGGCGCGAGCGCCCCCGCGCGGCGCGGCGGCGGCGCCTCGTCCGAGACCACGGCCAGCAGCGACGCGGTCGGGGTGCCGCGCTGGAACGGGGACCGACCCTCGACCGCCTGGTACAGCGAGACGCCGAGCGAGAAGAGGTCCCCGGCCGGCCCGTCCTCCTGTCCGTGGAGGCGCTCGGGCGCCATGTACTCGACCGACCCGATGACGGCGCCCGTCGCGGTGAGCGCGGTGTCCTCGTGCCGCAGGGCGATGCCGAAGTCGGTCAGCAGCACCTGACCGTCATCGGCGAGCATGATGTTGGCCGGCTTCACGTCCCGGTGGACGATGCCCGCCGCATGCGCCGCACCCAGCGCCGACAGCATCGCGGCGCCGATCCGGGCCACCGCCTCGGGCGCCAGCGGCCCGGCCGCCAGCCGGTCGGCCAGCGAGCCCCCGGTGATCAGCTGCATCACCGTCCACGGCACACCGTCCGCCACGACCACGTCGTGCACCGCGACGACATGCGGGTGGTCCCGCAGCCGGGCGGCGCTACGGGCCTCCCGTTGCGCCCGGACCAGCCGTTCGTCGGCCTGGGCCGGGCTCATCGAAGGGGCCAGCCAGACCTGCTTGACGGCGACGTCGACATGCAGAGCGGTGTCGGTCGCCTGCCAGACCTGCCCGAAGCCGCCGGCCCCCAGCCGCCGGACCAGCCGGTATCTGCCGGCGATGACCAGGCCCTCGTGCTCCCCCTCGCCCGCCACCCCGTCGCGCACGGCTGCCACGCATACCCCCTCGTCGACCGGCGCCATGATAGCGACCGACCGTCACCGCCCCACCGGGACGGTCGTGTTCACCGCCGCCACACCCGCACCCCGCCCGCCTCACGGGGCTCGGGAAGACCGATCGCACCCGGGCCGGGCCCCGCGGGCTCGGGTGACCACGAGCAGCAGGTCGATGCCGGTCACCCGGAGAAGCCGACCCGGGCCAGCCGCGTGTTGCTCTGAGTACCCGTCAATCGTCGGCGAGACAGGTCGAAGACGGAGGGTGGTTGCTGCTCCTGGCGAACGGCCTGATGGTCGACGCAGTCTGTCGCACGTTGAGGCGCGTGGATCAGCCGGGCAGCACTCGGCCTCCGGCGGCGGGAACACGAGGCTGTCATGAGCATCGGTCCGGTCCCCTGGTCGCCCCGGTGACGGCCCCGGGGCCGGGCAGGCGGGACATCGCGTCGGCCCGTGGAGAGCGGCCGTGACCCGTTCGGCGGAGACCCGAATGCCTCGGCTGACAAGCAGCAGGAGGCCCTGGGGCCTACGTTGCCGTTCGAGGGGGCTCCCTGAACGAGAGGTGTCAACTGACATGGCTGGAAAGTTCGAACTGTACACCGACGACACTGGCATGCACCGGTTCCGGCTCAAGGCGAGCAACGGCTCCGTCGTGGTGACCGGCGACCCGCAGGAGAGCCGGGACGACTGCATCAGGAGCATCGAGTCGATCCGCAAGCTCGCGCCCTACGCGGAGCTCAAGGAGTCGGCGGCCGGTCCGGCCTGAGCGGGCGCCCGCCGGTGACGGCGGGGTGAGGGTGGGAACGCGGGTCGGCGGGACAAATCGCCGACCCGCGTTCGTTTGTACGACAGATCCCTTTGGCCGCCTGCACGCCGGACCCGGACACAACTCAGGCATGCGCGTCGCCATCGTCACCGAATCCTTCCCTCCCGAGGTCAACGGAGTCGCCCACAGCGTGCTGCGGACGGCCGAGCATCTGGTCCGCCGGGGCCACCAGCCGCTCGTCATCACCCCGGCACCCGCGCGCGGCGCGGACTGCCCGCCGCACACCTTCGGGGCCGGCCCGACCGCCGCCGAGCTGCCGGTCGTCCGCATCCCCTCCGTCCCGCTGCCCGGGTACCCGCAGGTGCGGATCGCCCTGCCCAGCCGGCAGCTCACCGCCGCCATCGCCGGGCACCGGCCCGACCTGGTCCACCTGGCCAGCCCGTTCGTGCTCGGCGCGCGCGGCATGCAGGCCGCCGCCCGGCTCGGCGTCCCCGCCGTCGCCGTCTACCAGACCGACCTCGCCGGCTACGCGCACGCCTACCGGGCCGGGCGCGGGCTCGGCGAGGCCGCCGCCTGGCACCGGATCCGCGCCATCCACCGGGCCGCCGCCCGCACCCTCGCGCCGTCCACCCCGGCAGCGCAGGACCTCACCGCGCACGGCGTGCCCAGGGTCCGGCTCTGGCCGCGCGGGGTCGACTCGGTCCGCTTCCACCCGCGCCACCGCGACGAGGCGCTGCACCGGGCACTCGCCCGCGGCGGGGAGGTGCTGGTCGGCTACGTCGGGCGGCTCGCGCCCGAGAAGCGGGTCGACCTGCTGGCCGCCACCTCGGCGCTGCCCGGGGTGCGGGTGGTGGTCATCGGCGACGGGCCGTCCGCCGCCGGGCTCAAGGCCGCGATGCCCGGAGCGGTCTTCCTCGGCCGCCGGACCGGTGACGAACTCGCCCGCTGCTTCGCCACCTTGGACGTGTTCGTGCACACCGGTCCGCTGGAGACCTTCTGCCAGACCATCCAGGAGGCGATGGCCAGCGGCGTCGCGGTGGTCGGCCCCGCTGCCGGCGGCCCGCTGGACCTCGTCGCCCACCACCGCACCGGCCTGCTGGTACCGCCCCGGGACGGCGCCGCGGTCGCCCGGGCGGTCGGGGCGCTGGCCGCCGACGCCGGCCTGCGGGCCCTCTACGGGCGCGCCGGGCGGGCGGAGGTGACCGCCCGCACCTGGGAGGCGGTCGGGGACCTGCTGCTGCGGCACTACGCCGAGGTACTGGCGGAGCACCGGGGGGTCGACGTCGCCCCGGACGTCCCGGCCGCGCCGACTGCCCCGGCCGCCTTGATTGCGGACGCCACGGCGGTGGACGCCCCGGTGGCGGAGGAGCTGTCGGCATGACCGGACACGGGAGCCCGCTGCGGATCGTCCGGGTGGCGAACTTCGTCACCCCGGTCTCCGGCGGGCTGCGGACCGCCCTGCGCCACCTCGGCGCCGGCTACCGGGCCGCCGGGCACCTCCCGGTGCTCGTCGTGCCCGGCGAGCGCCGCAGCGAGGAGGAGACCGAACAGGGCCTCGTCGTCACCCTGCCCGGGCCGGTCCTGCCCGGCAGCGGCGGGTACCGGCTGCTCACCGACCGGCAGGCCGTCGCCCACGAACTGACCCGGCTCGCGCCCGACCGGCTGGAGGTCTCCGACCGCACCACCCTGCGCTGGACCGGCGGCTGGGCTCGGCGGCACGGCATCCGCTCGGTCATGGTGTCGCACGAGAGCGCCGCCGGGCTGCTCCGCACCTGGGGCCTGCCGGCCCCGCTCGCCGGCGCCGCCGCCGACCGGCTCAACGGCCGGACGGCGCGGGCGTACGACACCGTGGTCTGCACGACCGACTGGGCGGCGGCCGAGTTCCGCCGCCTGGGCGTACGGAACCTCGCGCGCGCACCGCTCGGTGTGGACCTCTCCGGGATGCGGCCGCCGGAGAGCGGGGACCGGGCGGAGGAGCGCGCGCGGTACGCGGAGCCGGGTCAGGTGCTGCTGGTGCTCTGCTCGCGGCTCTCCACCGAGAAGCACCCCGAGCGGGCGGTCGACGCCCTCGCCGAACTGCGCGCGCGCCGGGTGCCGGCCGTCCTCGCGGTGGCCGGCACCGGACCACTCCGCTCGCGGCTCGCCGCCCGGGCCGCCCGGCTGCGGCTGCCCGTGCACTTCCTCGGGCACGTCGGCGGCCGCGACGCCCTGGCCCGGCTGCTCGGCTGCGCCGACGTGGTGCTCGCCCCGGGGCCGGTGGAGACCTTCGGCCTCGCCGCGATGGAGGCGCTCGCCTGCGGCACGCCGGTGGTGGTCAGCCGCTCCTCCGCCCTCCCCGGGCTGGTCGGGCCGGCCGGGGTGGCCGCGGAGGACACCGGCGCGGGCTTCGCGGACGCGGTCCGCGCGCTCCTCGCCCGGCCCGAGTCCGCTCGCCGCAGTACGGCCCGCGCGCAGGCGGAGCAGTACGGCTGGCCCGCCGCCGTCGCCGCCTTCCTCGCCGCCCACGGCGCGGGGGCGAGGGCGGGAGGCACGGGCGGAGGTGCCGGGGACGCGGGCGGAGGTGGCGGAGGCGGAGGTGCCGGCGCGGCTTCCCGGGCGGGCGAGGGGAACCGGTAGCGCGGGAAGTCGGACGGGCCGACTTCCCGCTCCGGCGGCGAAGGACGGGAATCGGGAGGCACGCGGTGAGCACGGTCATGGTCGGGGACGAGGGGGGCAGGACGGTTCCGGGCGGGGCGCCAGGGGCAGGCGGGCGGCGGGTGGCCGGGCCGGTGCGGTTCGTGGCACTCGGGGACTCGCTCACGGAGGGGGTCGGCGACCCGGTGGCCGGCGGGTGGCGGGGCTGGGCGGCCTTGCTCGCACGGTCGTTGGCACCGGCCGGGGTCGGCGTCGAGTTCACCAACCTGGCGCGGAGCGGGGCGCTCAGCACGGAGCTGACGGTGGAACAGCTGCCCGCGGCGCTGGCGCTGCGTCCCGGGGTGGCGGCCGTCGTGGTCGGGGGCAACGACACCCTGCGGGCTGGGTTCGAGATCGGCCGCACCACACGGGAGTTGGACACCACCCTCGGTGAACTGTCCCGCAGCGGCGCGCTGGTGCTCACCGCATGCCTGCCCGACCCGGGCACGCTGCTGCGGCTGCCGCGGCCGCTCGCCCGTCCGCTGGCCCGCCGGATGCGCGCGGTGAACACGGTGGTGCACGCCCTCTCGGCGCGCCACCGGGCGGTCCACCTGCACATCGCCGAACTGCCGTGGACGGCGCAGCGGCAGCTGCTGAGCGTGGACCGGCTCCACCCCAGCGCCGAGGGGCACCATCTGATCGCCCGCGGCTTCCACGACCTGCTCGCCGCCTCCGGCCGCCCGCTCGGCCCGGCCCCCGCCGCCGAACCCGCCGAACCGCCGCCGGGCGCGCTGGCCGACCTGTGGTGGATGGCGACCCGCGGCACCCGCTGGGTCGCCGACCGCAGCACCGATCTGCTCCCCGGTCTGCTCGCGCTGGCCGCCGTCGAGGGCTTCGCCCGGCTCCGCGGGGCCTCCGGCCGCCAGGACGAACAGATGGCCCGCGCGGCGGACGCGGCGCTGGCCTCGCTCGGACGGCCCGGGGCCGGGACCCCGCTTCCGGGAGCCCGGGACTACGCTCCTGACGGGGCACGGCCACGAACAGAGGCAGCGCCACGAACGGCGCTACGAACAGAGGGGACCGCCGAATGAGCGGAACGGTCACGGCAGTCAGCAGCAACGGCGAGTACTCGTTCACCAAGCCCAACCGGGCCGCGATCACCCTGCTCACCGGGCTCGGGGTGGAGGGGGACGTCCATGCCGGGGTCACGGTCAAGCACCGCTCGCGGGTCGCGCAGGACCCGACCCAACCGAACCTCCGTCAGGTCCACCTCATCCACGAGGAGCTCTTCGCCGAGGTCGGCGCGGCGGGGTACGGCGTGCGGGCGGGCGATCTGGGCGAGAACGTCACCACCCGGGGCATAGACCTGCTCGGCCTGCCCGTCGGGGCGCTGCTACGGATAGGCGGCGAGGCGGTCGTCGAGGTCACCGGGCTGCGCAATCCGTGCCTGCAGATCGACAACTTCCGGACCGGGCTGCTGAAGCAGGTCGTCGGCCGGGACGAGGCAGGAAACGTCGTACGCAAGGCCGGCATCATGGGCATCGTGCGGGCCGGCGGCACGGTCCGGCCCGGCGACGCGATCGCCGTGGAACTGCCGGAGGGGCCGCACCGGCCGCTCGAACGGGTCTGACCCCTGGTTCGATCCCCCGGGGCAGCGGGGAACCGTTGGGGTGGGCGGGGATGTCGTGGTGGGCAGGCGGGCGGGGGGTCTGCCCGGTTCGGTGGAGGGACTTGCTGTGGTGACGTCACCGCCTTCGGGCAGCCAGGACGGTCGTGCGGGGCGCGAGTTGCTGGCCGCCGCCGGGGTGCTGTTCCCGGACGGGCAGGGCCGGCTGCTGGTCGTCCGGCTGCCGTACGACCGGAAGCATCCGCTGGCGATCTCGGGCGGCGGGTGGGAGCCGGAGGACCTCTCGCCCCGCCGGACGGCCGTCCGGGAGATCGCGGAGGAGCTGGGCTTCACACCCAGGCTCGGGCCGCTCGCCTGCATCGACTGGACGCTCGACGACTTCCGGCCGCCGATCGCCGCGCACCTCTACTGGGCCGAACCGCTCACCCCGCAGGAGCGCGCCGCGTTCACGCCGGACACCGCGGAGGTCGGCGGCTGGGCGTGGCTGACGCCGGAGCAGGCCGGTCACGCGCTGCCGCCCCGGCTCTCCCGCCGGGTGAGCGCCTGCCTGCGGGCGCCGCGCGAGGCCGGGCCGCTGGAGCTGGAGGACGGCCGCCCGGCCGGGCACACCCGCGACCATCTGGCGCCCGTGCCGCCGCCCGCGTACACCGGGCCGGCGGGGATCACGCTCACCGGCGTGCCCGACCGGCCCCCGACCGAACCCGCCGCTCCCCCGCTGGACCGGGAGACGTACATCGCCACCCGCCCCCGGATCCGGGCCAAGGCGCGGACGCTGTTCACCGACGCGGCCGGGCGGGTGCTGCTGGTGCGGCTGCGGCCGTGGCCGGGCCCGGGCGGCGAGGAGCCGTACTGGGTACTGCCCGGCGGCGGCATCGAGGCGGACCGGGAGCTGCCCCGGGCGGCGGCCCGCCGGGAGGTCCGCGAGGAGCTGGGCTGGGAGTGCGAACCGGGCCGGCTGCTGGCCCTCGACTGGCTGCCCGGGCGGGACGCGGACCCGGCGAGCCGGCGGGACACGGCCGTCCTGGTGTACGTCTTCGACGGCGGGACGGTGACGGACGAGCGGCTCGCGTCGATCGCGCTGGCCGAGGACGAACTGGTCGAGTGGCGGCTCTGCGGCCCGGCCGAGGCACGGGCGCTGCTGTCCGCCTCGTCGTGGGCCCGGACGGCGGCCGCTCTCGCCACCCGCACCCGCCCGGGCGGCCCGGCCGAACTGGTCGGCGGGCGCCCGGCGGACTGACGGCCCGGCGGGCAGGCCGATCCACCGGACCCGAACGGTGTTCCTGGTCCACACTGGGCCCATGCAGAACGCGATCGGGAAGGTACTGGCCGGACGCCGGGTGGAGGCGGTCAGCGGCGGCGGCCGGCTCGACATCACGCTCGACGGGCCGGTGACCGTCCGGGTGGCGCACGAGTTCGTGTTCGCCGCGCCGTCCGAGGTGGACCACTTCTTCCCCGCCCTGACCTTCCGCCCGTCCGGCACACTGCTCGGCCTGGTGGGCCGGACGGTCGGTGCCGCCCGGGTGACCATGGCGGGCGGGCTGGAGCTGGCCTTCGACGGTGACGCCGTGCTGTCCGTGCCGCCGCACGCGCAGGTCGCGCCGTGGAGCGTGCTCACGCCCGAAGGCGCCGTCTGCGCGGGGCTGGCGGGCGGCGAGGTGGCGTGGGCGGAGGGGTCGGCGGCACCGGACGGGTGAGCCGGTCCTGTCCGGGGCGGTGGGCTGCGCAGGCTTGGGCGCTGCTCCGGCTTGAGCGCTGTCCCGGCTTGGGTACTGCTCCGGCTTGAGCACTGTCCCGGCTTGGGTACTGCTCCGGGTTGGGTACTGCTCCGGCTTGGGCGTTGTCACCGACGGTCCGGACGGACCCCGCGCCGGGCGACGCGGGATCCGTCCAGCGGACCGTCGACCCGGGGCGGGAGCCCCGGCTCGTGACGTCAGACCTCCAGATCGGCCTCGATCTTCGTCAGCTGGTGCCGGGCCATCGCCAGGTTGGCGCGGCTCTTGTCCAACGCGAGGTAGAGGAAGAGGCCCTTGCCGCTACGGCCGGTGAGCGGGCGGATCAGGTGGTACTGGCTGCTGAGGGTGATGAGGATGTCCTCGATGCCGTCCTGCAGCCCGAGCATGTCCATCGTGCGCATCTTGGCCCGGACCACGTCGGTGTTCCCGGCGGCGGCGACGTTGAGGTCGATGCCGCCGGGGCCGTCGAGGGTGGCGAGGGCCATGCCGCTGTTGTAGTCGACGAGGGCGGCGCCCAGGGCGCCTTCGATCACGGTCATGGTCTGCTTGAGCGCGCCGGCTGCGTCCGTCATGTCGGTGTCTCCATTTCGTTCGGAAGATCGGAAGGGTCGGAAGGGTCGGTGAGGTCGGAAAGGTCGGTGAGGTCAGGTCGGTGGGGTCAGGGCAGGCCCTTCGGAGGGACCTACGGAGGGTCCTTCGGGGTCAGCGCGTCATTGAGGAGGCCGGCGATCCGCCGGGCGGAGCGGCGGGCCTCCAGGTGCAGGCGGCCGACGTTCACGTCCGGGTGCGCCAGCAGGGTGAGCACACAGCTGCCGCCGGCCGCGTAGGTGGCGACGTACCCGTGCTCGCCGCGGACCAGCGACTCCCGGAACTCGCCCTGCCCGGTGGTGTCGGCGAGCCGCTGGGCCAGGCTGAGTGAGGCTGCGGTCATCGCGGCCAGGCCCGTGGGCTCGGTCCCGTGGGTGTCGTGCGCGACCAGCAGGCCGTCCACGCTGGCCACCAGGCTGCCCGCGAGGTGCGGGACCCGGTGCTTGAGAGCACGCAGTTCGGCCAGCAGGTCCGTCTCCAAGGCGATCAGTTGTCTCCTTCCGACACGCTGCTTGAGCGCCCGCCTCATGACCGTGAGAGCGGGGTCGCGGGCGGAGAGTGGTTCAAAGTCGGGCCTCCAGAAGGGTTCGGACCCGGGTCAGCAGCGCGATGTCCGGGTCGGGGACGGTCAGCGGGTGGGCCGCTGCCGGACCCGGCGGGTGGACCGGGGCCGGCGGGTGGGCCGGGGGCGGGCGGTGGTGGGCGGAGCGGGCGGCGCCCGCCGGGAGCAGCGCGGCCAGGGCCGCACCGGGGACGCGGCGGTGCAGGCCGGACTGCGGTTCGGACTGCCGCCCGGCCTGCTGTTCCGACGGCCGTTCGGACGGCGGACCGCCGGAGGTGCGGGCGGCCATGGCACGGCCGTCGGCGGCCGGCGCCCCGGCCGCGTGACGCGGGGCGCCGCGGCCCGGGGTGGCCAGCAGGCCGGCGGCCGCGAGGCGGCGGACGTCGGCCGTGGTGGCGAACGCCGAGCGGCCGAGCAGCCGGGCCAGCTCCGCCGGGGTTCTTCGCCCGTCCGCGTGGTCCAGCAGTTCGCGCTGGCGGCGGCTGGGCGGGCAGGGCCGGCCACCGAGGCGGGTGCCAGGGGCGGCGCACCGCTCCTGGGCTCCGCCCGCGCGGACCGGTCCGACCGTGTCTGCCGGGCGGACCGCGTCTGCCGGGCGGACCGGCGTGGTGTCGAACTGCGGCCATGGCCAGATCCGTTCGAGCAGCCGGTGCCGGCGTTCCACCTCCCGCCGCAGCCGCCGCGCGCTCACCGCCGCAACCGGACCGAGCCAGTGCCGTACGCCCGGTTCGAAGGACCACGGGCCTGCCGGGGCACCGGCGCTGCCGAGGACGAAGAACGCGGCGTCGTAGAGAACACCGAGCTGGCAGAGCTCCAACTCGCCCCTGGTGAGGAGCCGTTGCTCGACCAGGGCGCCGCCGACCCGGCCGTGCGGGCCGAAGGAGCGGACGGCCTCCTGCCAGGCCTCCCGGGTGATCCGGCCGCAGCGGGTGAGCAGCGTGGCCAGGTCGGGCGCACGGTCGGACTCGGCGTGCACCACCAGGCCGTCGGCGAGGTGGAGCGTGCCGGTGGGGCCGCGCAGAGCGCCGGTCGCGCGCGCCCCGGCCAGCCGTTCGACTGCGGCGAAGCCCTCGCCGGGAGCCATGGCGTCGACGTCGTTCATGCCGGCCGCCCGGGGAGTGCAGTGGGCCCGGTACCGCGACCCGCCGACCGAAACTCGACGCCCCGGGCGGAAGCGGCACCTGGTTGGTCCGGCAGGGCGTTCGCCATCCGAATACCAGTCATCCGAGCACCAGTTCCTCCGCGAGGGCCTGGAGGCGGTAGCGGGCCGAGGCGAGGTTGCCCTCGGTCCGGTCCAGCCAGAGGTGCAGGACGAGCGGGCTGTCGAAAATCGTGTCAATGAAGCAGATCAGGTGGTAACTGCGGCCCGCGGTGAGGATGATGTCCTGCAACGGCACCCGGCGGTCCTCCGCCGCAGTGAAGGTCTCGCTCTCAACAGCCGTGCGCACCAGGTCGGTTACATCCGCGGCCGAGGCCTCGTGGTCGCCGGTGGGGCTGACGCCGACGCTGCCGAGGGCGAGTCCGCTGCTCCAGTCGATGAGGCTGGCCGCGCGGGCGCCGCCGATCGCCATCGCCCCGGACAGGCATTCGTCGATCCCCGGCACTCGGGCTCCTTCGGAGGGTTGGGCAGCCGGGCGCACTGGGCCGGCGCCGGCCGGACCGCCACGACGAGTGGCGGGTTCGACACGGAAGGCTACTGGCGGATTCCGTATGACGAACATTCCAATGGCATATTCACACCATCGGGGGCTGATTTCAGCCAAGCTATGACGACTCATCAGATCGAACCGGACGCCGAACGCCCTGGCCGGAGCCACCTCCACCCGAGCTCGCGACACCGCCCACCGGCCCACCTGGACCGGGACCTTGGCCGGTTGTCGGCCCGCGTGGAAGAGTTTCGGCCACGGACTGCGATAAGACCGATCCGTCGACCACCCCCGGACGCTGTGGCTGAGGTGGGCGGCGCAGAGACGAGACGGCCGGCAGGAGCCCGACGACCCCTGGAGGCACGGCCTGCCCACGGGTCCGAAGACCTGCCACGCCCGCGCACCGGACCAAAGCGCGGCCACTCGCCGGGGCTGCGCGGGGCGGCCGGCGGCGGAGGAACCGGGCGGACGACACACGCGCGATCTCGTGGGATGGGCGGCAGCCTGCTCCGGGACGGCCGTCGCCGCCGAACCGGCCACGGCGCGGGAGGCCCGCGCAGTACTGCGGAGAACGACGGGGGGCCGTTCCGATGCGGAACGGCCCCCTCGGGGTGGAGCGCCAGGCCCGGGTCGAACGGACTCTTCCTACTGAAAGTAGGACGTGCTCCAGTAGCACCTCCGACGCCTGTCCGAGAGGACATTCCCTCTCGACGGGAAAAACATTAGCAGGACATCACGCCTGCTCAGAAATCGAAGGACGGGGAGGGGCGATGGACCTGGCGGAGCTTCAACGGCGCGCGATGGAGATCCACGACCGGCACGACGAGCCGAACCAGCGCGAGCGCGGGCGGGTGTGAACCCGGGGGGTCATGGTCGAGGCCGGAGGCCACAGCAGGACGACGATCCCGGCGCGGCCCGCCGACGTACCGGCGCGGCCTGCCAGGCGACGACGACCCGGAACCGGTCGGCGGCGGTGAGCCAGGACAACAGCCGGTGCCGGTGTGACTGATCGAGATAGATGTCACCAGGTCGACGGGCCGAGCTGGGCTGTAGGGCTGGGTTGATCGCGCCAGTTGTCACCGGGTGGTCGCGTTTGTTGTCACTTCCTCCGGATTGCCAGTCCCCCCAGTCAGTGGCTTCGACGGGTTCTCAGGCGTCGAAGCGGTGGGTGAACGGGCGCCCTGGGCAGGTGCGGCACTCGAAGAGGTAAACGCCGCCCAGGTCGCCGAGTACCAGAGCCGGCCCTTCCGGCCGGACGTCGCGATCCTGGACCGGAGTCCACGCTTGCCGGGAATCGGTCTCCTCAGTGCTCTCCACTGTCAGCAGATGATCCATCGGTGTCCCGCAGTCCGGGCAGTTCGGCCACTGCGGGTCCTGGCACCAGCCGGGATAGCCTCCCAGCTTGATGCCCGGCGCGGTGGACAGGTGGTACCGGTAGTCCCAGCCCGTCTCCCTCTCCACCTGTTCGAAGCGGGCCTCCAGGGCATCCCACAGTTCGTACGGCAGATCCCAACTCGGGTACTCCGTCACCAGCTCCGGATGCACGACACACGGCCGCGGCACCTGCCCGTATCCGGCCTCCGTCGGTACCGGCGGGGCTTGCCGCACATCCCCCACCGCCGCCGCAGACCGCCAGCAGACCTGCGGAACGACCCACTGGTGCTCATGGCGTCGCGGACACCAGAGCACCTGGAGCAGATCGCGCCCGTCCGGAAAGGGCACGATGTCCGGTACATCGGAGCGGTACATCTGGACGACCGCGACCATCGGCGACCCCGGGTGCTCGGAGCACTCCGGCCACGGCTCCCGCATCGGCCAGAGCAGCGGACCGCCCACCGAGCTGTCGCGGCAGGTCGGCTCGCCCGAACACGGATGCAGCCGCACGGCCTCCCTGCGGAAAGGGACAACCTCAGGAAACAGCTTCTCGACGTTCAAGGGGCGCGGTGGAGTTCGACGGGTCACGCGCGGACGGTACCTGGGACCGCGGCTCGGGCGCACCAGAGATGTTGCCGATGCTCGATCAAGATCCACATCTGATCCGCCTACGGACCCTCTGTGCCCCTCATGGGCACCGCCTTGGCACGCCGATGTCGGGCCGTAGCTCCCATCGCTCCCGCTCCCCACGCACACTCATCCGCCCACCCTTAGCTCGCTGATGCTTGACGCGGCCGGCCTGCGAGTACGAAGTCGCGGTACTCGTCCTGAGCCATCCCCTGATTGACCCAGCGGTCACGAACGGCTCCAGTCCGGTGCTCCGCAAGGGCGAGGGCGTCATGTGCCCCCGTTGCCGCGGCGATCTCCAGGCCGAACTCCTCGTTCTCGGGGTCCAGTGGCGGGAACTCGACGAGGTCACAGAAGTTCTCGCTCCCAAAGTCCGCCGCCGTGTGGAGAACGACCTTGAACTGGGAGCCGGTCGGAACAACCTCGACCCAGCGGACGCCGGGAGCATGAGCATCACCAGCGGGGCCGAGGAACTGCTCGACCGATCGACCGCGGGTCAGGGCACCGACAGCGAAGGACTCGACTAGGTAGCGCACCTGGGCAGCCTAGAGGCCGACTGAGACGTGGCGCTTCGGTGGGGCTGTAGGTGGACGACAGATCCGGTGCTGACCCGACAGTTAGCGTGCCGAGTCACACGACCTCCAGGTGACAACTGGCGCGACCAAGTGACAACTATCTCGACCAGTCGCAGCCGGTCGGTGCCAGGGGCGGCACCGTCCCACCAATATCGAGCATATGTTCGATTCGGGCGTACGCTGGACCCATGCGCAGCACCGTTCACCTCCAGCCCTCGCTGTTCGACGACGCCGGCCCGTGCGGGATCGCGCTCGGGACGCTCGCCGGGGTGCGACGGCGGGTGCTCGGGGCGGGTGCCTGGGTGGACGTGGTGGCGGGGTGGGTGACGGGGGCGGACCTGCTGTTCGAACAGCTGGCGGCGGAGGTCCCGTGGCGGGCTGAGCGGCGGGAGATGTACGAGCGGATGGTGGAGGTGCCGCGGCTGCTCGCCTCGTACGGGGAGGAGGACGCGCCGCCGCATCCGGTGGTCGGGGCGGCGCGGGCGGCACTGAGCGCGCACTACGCGGCGGAGCTGGGCGAGCCGTTCCGGACACTCGGGCTCTGCTACTACCGGGACGGGCGGGACAGCGTCGCCTGGCACGGGGACCGGATCGGGCGCGGGGAACGCGAGGACACCATGGTGGCGATCGTCTCGGTCGGCGAGCCGCGTGCGCTGCTGCTGCGGCCCCGCGGCGGGGGCGGACCGGTGGTGCGGCACCTGGTGGGGCACGGGGACCTGCTGGTGATGGGCGGGTCGTGCCAGCGGACCTGGGAGCACGCGATTCCGAAGACCGCCCGGCCGGTGGGCCCGCGGATCAGCATCCAGTTCCGGCCGCGCGGAGTGGCCTGAGCGAACTGACCTGAGCGGGGCGGGGCAGCGGCCCCGGTTGCCGGGGGTCCGGGCGCGGCGGAGGCTGGCGGGAAGGACCGAGGAGGACGGCATGCCGAAGGCGGGCAGGTACCGGGAGGGCGTGCCGTGCTGGGTCGAACTGGCGGCCGGGCCGGACCTGGGCCGGGCCCGGCGGTTCTACGGCGGGCTGTTCGGGTGGGAGTTCGTCGGAGCGGACGACGGCCCGGAGGAAGGCCCGGAGGACACGCAGGACGACGGACGGGACGACGGACAGGGCGACAAGCCGGACGCCAAGCCGGCCGGCTACACCGTGGCGACGCTGCGCGGGGCGCAGGTCGCGGGGTTGGCCCGAAGGCCCGGGGGCGACGGCTCCGCCTGGCTGACCTACCTCGCGGTGGACGACGCCGACCGGGTTGCCGAGGCGGTCCGGCAGGCCGGTGGGCGGATCGTCCGGGAGCCCGGCGAGGTGGCCGATTTGGGGCGCAGCGCGCTCGCGACGGATCCGCTCGGCGCGGTCTTCGGCCTCTGGCAGGCCCGGCTGAACCCGGGGGCGGGCCTGGTGAACGAGCCGGCGACGTTCACCTGGAACGAGCACCTCTCCCCCGACCCGGACGGCGCCCGGGCGTTCTACCGGCAGGTCCTCGGGTACGAGTACGCGCGCCCGGCGGGCGACTACACGGTGTTCCGGGCCGGCGGGCAGCCGGCCGGCGGGATCGGCGGGAACCCGGGGGTGGATCCGGACGGTCCGGCGGCGCTCTGGGCGGTGTACTTCGGCGCGGCGGACATCGACCGGACGGTGGAGCGGGCGGTCCGGCTCGGCGGGAGCGTGCTGGACGGGCCGGAGCCGACGCCGTTCGGGCGGCTGGCGGTGGTGCGGGACGACGGCGGGGCGGCGTTCACCCTGATCACCGTCCCTCAGGGCGAGTCGGCGGAGCCGGCAGAACCATCGGAGAGGAAGGAGCCGACGGAGCCGACGGAGACGGAGAGGTCCGAGGCGGCCTGAGGCGCTCGGGCCGACCGGGGAGCACCTCGCTCACCGGAGGCCCCGGGGATTGGCGCCACCGTGGCCCAACCATCCCGGGAGCCCTAGGCGTTGGCCCACGGTCAAGTAGATCGGCCCAGTGCCGCCCGCAGCCGGGCGATGTCCTCGGCGTCCTTGGCGCGGCGGGGCCTGCGCGTGTCCCAGACCGGCATCATCCGCTTGATCTCGATCTGCGCTTCGGGGCTCACGATCGGGCACTCGACGCCGCCGAGCCGCCCGGGTGCGGTGTCCAGGAGGCCCGCCGGCCAGGGGGTGCCCGCCCAGGGACCGCCGGCGACCAGCACCCGGCCGTCGGGGGCGAAGTCGAGCAGCGCGAAGCTGGACTCCAAGTCGTCCTTCATGAAGTCGAGTTGCTGCTCAGGGTGGCCGGCGTCCAGTGGGCGGTAGCCGAGTGCGCGCAGGCCGGCGGCGAGGGCGGGGGCGTCGGCGGCCGGGGCGAACCAGTCGATGTCCTCGTGGTCCCGGGTGAGTTCGCCGAGGAAGAAGTCCATCGCCCAGCCGCCGCGCAGCCAGACGTCGATGCCGAGGCAGCGGGCGAGGCCCACCGTCTCGGCGATCTGGGCGAGTTGCCCGTCGGCACGTTTCCGGTTCACAGACCCCACATCCATGATCGGGACGTTACACCCGCCCGCGTCCCTCGGCGCGGCATTAATCCCCGAGCCGGCCGACCCCTTGCCCTGGCCGGCACTTGCCCGGTTCAGTCCTTGCCCTGGCCGGCCCGTGTCCGGTCCCTGTCCGGCCACTGTCCCGACCGCGGTCAGTCCTTGACCGCGCCCGCCAGCCCGGAGACCAGCCTGCGCTGCACCGCGATGAAGAAGATCAGCACCGGCACGGTCATCAGCGTGGACGCCGCCATGATCCCGCCCCAGTCGTTCTCGTCCGGCTTGAAGAAGACCAGCAGCGCCGAGGGGAGGGTCTGGTTCTCGGTGGCGCTGATGATGAAGGTCTTGGCGAAGACGAAGTCGTTCCATGCTGCGATGAAGGAGAACACGCTGGTCGCGGCCAGGCCGGGGGCCACCAGCGGGAGCAGGATCCGCCAGAGGATGCGAGTCCGGCTCGCGCCGTCGATCTGGGCGGCCTCCTCGATGGAGACGGGGACGGCGGCGACGAAGCCGCGCATCATCCAGATGCCGAACGGCAGTGAGAACGCCAGCTGTACCAGGATCAGCGAGGCCAGGGTGTTGAGGCCGATGCCCGGCGCGAACCGGCCGGCGTCGCGGAACATGAAGAACAGCGGGATGGTCAGCGCCTCGACCGGGATCATCTGGGCGATCAGGAACATCACCATGATGGTGGTGCGGAACCTGAACTTGAAGCGGGTCACCGCCACTGCCGCCAGGAAGACCACCAGCGCCGACAGCACCACCACCGACAGCGCGATGGCCAGGCTGTTCATGAAGTACCGGCCGAAGCCGTCGACGCTCAGCACCTGCCGGAAGCTGTCCAGTGTGGGGTGGGTGGTCCACGGCTTCGGGTCCAGCGACTGCACCTCGCCCTTGGGCTTGAACGCCGAGAGCACCATCCAGAAGATCGGGAAGGCGGTGCCGAGCGCCACCACGATGGCGGTGGTGTCGGCGGCCAAGCGCCAACGGCTTCGCGTGTTCACAGGTCATTCCCCGTCCGTCGCAGGGTGCGGATGTAGAGGACCGTCGGGATCACCAGGATGAGCAGCATGATCACGCCGATGGCCGCGCCGAGTCCGTACTGGGAGGCGGCGAACGCCTTCTGGTAGGCGTACACGTTGAGGACGAGGTTCTGGCCGGCGATGCCGCCGCCCTCGGTCATCACGTAGATCTGGGTGAAGACCTTGAAGTCCCAGATGACCGACTGGATCACCACCACGGTCAGGATCGGCCGCAGCATCGGGGCGGTGATCCGGCGGAAGGTCGTCCAGGTGTTGGCACCGTCCAGTGCGGCGGCCTCCAGGATCTCCCCGGGGATCGCCCGGATGCCCGCGTAGAGCGTCACCATGACGAACGGGAACGAGTGCCAGACCACCACGGCGCCGACGATCAGGAACGCCGTCCACTTGTCGTAGAACCAGTTGAACTCGTGGAAGCCGCCCAGCCCCAGGTTGACCAGGGTCTTGTTGACCAGGCCCAGGTTGGTGTCGAAGAGGAAGCTCCACACCGTCGAACCGGTCATTGCCGGCGCCGCCCACGCCGCCATCGCGGCGGTGGTCAGGACGAGACGGGCGACCCCGCCGACCCTGGTCAGGAGGACGGCGAGGGTCGCGCCGACGGCCAGGGTGGCGACCACGCAGAACGCGGCGAAGCCGATCGTCTGCAGCAGCACCGACCAGAACTGGCCGTCGCTCAGGATCTTCTCGTAGTTGCCGAGACCGACGAAGCCGGTCGGCACGCCGCCGGACGCCTGGGCCTGACCGAAGTCCAGCACCGACAGCAGGCCGAGCTGGTAGATCGGGTAGGCCACCAGCGGGATCATGATGATCGCGGCCGGCAGCAGGAGCAGCAGCGGAGTGCGGCGGCGCCGGCCGCTCGGGGGCGCGGCCGGGCCGGTGCCCCGGCGACGCCCGGGGGAAGTCGGCGCCGCCGGGGCAGTCGTGGTGGATGCGGACACGTACGGGACCTGCTCTCTGGATACGCCTGGCTGCTTCCGTCGGGGCCCTGCCGTGCGGGGCCATCGACCACTGGCCAATGGATCGCCGGCCAACGGACCGGTGACCAAATGGACCGCCGATCAGCGGGCCGCGAAGGCCGAGGTGATCTGCGTGGCGGCGTCACCCGAGGCCTTGGCCACGTCCGCCTTGCCGGTCACGATCTGCTGGAGCATGGTCGGGAGGACGGCCTGCGCGTCGATCTGCGCCCACGCCTGGTCCATCGGCACGAAGCGGGTGCCCGCGGCGATGGTGTCGGTGAACGGCTTCAGGAAGGCGTCCTTCGCCGCGACCTTGTCGTTGACGGACTTCAACGTCGGCAGGTTGCCCATCGCGTCGTACATCTGCTCCTGGTACGCCGGGCCCGCCAGCAGCTCGGCGAACTCGACCGCGAGGGTGCGGTGCTTGGCCGCCTTCATCACGCCCAGGTTGTTGCCGCCGCCGAACGCCGGGGCGATCGAGCCGGCCTTCTCGCCGGGCAGCGGCACGACACCGTACTTGCCCTTGACCGGGCCCGCATCGACCTTGCTGCGGCTGGAGTTGGGCAGGATCGCCATCGCGGACTTGCCGGCGGCGAAGAGGTCGACGGTCTTGCCGCCGGTCAGATCGGCGCACTGCTGGGCCGGGCAGCCGTTCTCGCCGAACAGGTCGGTGTAGCGCTTGATCCCGGCCTGCGAGGCGGGCGAGTCGATGGCGGCCTTGAACTTCTCGCCGTCCTTGGTGGCGATGTCACCGCCCGCGTCCCAGACGAACGGCAGCGCACCGAAGGTGTACTTGCCGCCGACGGCGATGCCGAAGGTGTCCGGGTGGGCGGCGTGGATCTTCTGGTTGGCGGCGACCAGTTCGTCGTACGACTTCGGCGGGGTCAGGCCGGCCTCGGTGAACAGGTCGGTGCGGAAGTACAGCGCGCGCACACCGACCCACCAGGGCAGGCCGTAGGTCCTGCCGTCCAGCACCGCGGTCCTGGCGATCGCCGGGTCGAGGTCGGCCTTGTCCTTCCACTTGTCGAGGTCGGCGCCGATGTCGGCGAGGCCGCCGGCCGCGACGTGGCCCGGGAGGTCGGTGTTGCCGAACTCGACCAGGTCCGGGGCGCTGTTCGGGTCGTTGAAAGCGCCCTTCATCTTGGCGGCGCGGGCGGAGGCGTCGGTGTCGATGTAGCTGACCTTCACCGTGACGCCCTGGTGGGAGGCCTGGAACTCGGCGACCGCCTTGCCGATCACCGCTTCCTTCGCCGCGTTGCCGGCCTCGTTGTACAGCCAGACCTGCAGCGTGCCCGCCCTGTCGTCCCCGGCCTTGTCGCCGGCCGGCAGCGCGGTACCCGGCGAACAGGCGGCCGCCGCGACACAGGTGGCGGTGAGAACGGTGGCCGCGGCGGTCCGTCCGATGAGTCGCATGGGTGGAGACCTCCCCTCCCGTCAGTTGCCGCCGGGACGTGCGCCGCTGGGGACGGGCACGTCGGAGCAGGCCCTGACCGGGCCGATGGTGGGTGCGTGAACGCGGTGATGTGGGGGTACGGCAGAGCGGCCGCTCGGGTGGGGCTGCGTCGCCTGCTCGATGCCAGGACGTTAGGCGGGGGCGATCGGGGCCAACAAGAGGCCGTTCGGGAAGTTTTGCACTGCACAACGCTGTGTCGAGGAATCGGCGAACGGGCTGCCAAGGGGTACCTTCTGACCACCGCCGCAGCCCGGCGGCGGAACGAGAGGGGAACGGAGCCATGACGGAGACGGAGACGGGAACAGGGGCGCCGGGCGCGGAAGCCGGAACGCCGGACGCTGAGGCCGGAACGCCGGGCGCGGAAGCCGGGGCCGGCGGGACGCCCGGGCCCGCCGGACCGGCGAAGAAGGCGGCGGCCTCCGACCGCAACCAGTCATCCTCGCTGCGCCGCGCGCTGTCCGTGCTCGGCCACGTGCGCGACCACGGCAACGGCCGCGGCGTACCGCTCGCCCAACTCTCCGAGGCGCTCGGCCTCAACAAGAGCACCGTGCTGCGGCTGACCGGTCCGCTGCTCGACGAGCACCTGCTCGACCGCGACCGGGAGACCGGCTGGTTCCGGCTCGGCCACGGCTCGCTGCGGCTCGGCCAGGCCTACCTCTCCACCCTCGACCTGCGCAGCGTCGCCGCCGAACACCTGCGCCGGCTGCAGCGCGAGGCCGGCGAGACCGTCCACCTCACCGTCTGGCAGGCCCCCGGCATCGTCTACCTGGACAAGGTCGAGGACGAGACCAACGTCCGGATGGCCTCCCGGGTCGGCAGCCGCGCACCCGCGTACTGCACCGCGACCGGAAAGGCGATCCTGGCCTGGCTGCCCGAGGAGGCCGTCGCCGAGGTGGTCGCCGCCGGCCTGCGGCCGGTCACCGCCTGGACCATCTCCGACGAGACCCACCTGCGCGCCGACCTCGCCAGGATCCGCGCCCGCGGCTACTCCATCGACGACCGCGAGAACGAGCCCGAGGTCCGCTGCGTCGCCGCCCCGATCTTCGACCACACCGGCGAGGTGACGGCCGCGCTCTCGGTCTCCGGCCTCACCTCACGGATGACCGCCGCCCGCGTCCGCTCGCTCGGCCCGGTCGTCTCCCAGGTCGGCCTGCGGATCTCCCGCGAGCTCGGCTCCGACCGCCAGCCGGGCTGAGGCGCCCGGCGGGGCGCCCCCGCGGGGTGTCCCACCGGACCCCGGAAACGCGGACGAGGCCCGGTGCCAGGAACGGCACCGGACCTCGTCCGACAGTAGAGCGCCAGGCCCGGGTTGAACGGACTCTCCCTACTGAAAGTAGGGCGTGCTCCGGTAGCACCACTGACGCCTGACGAGGAATGATCTCCCTCGCGACGAGAAGAAGACTAGCAGGTCAGGACCCCTGCCTCGCAACCCGCGGACCACACCGGCCACCGGCCCTCGGCTCCTGGAACGCAGACGAGGCCCGGCGCCAGGAACGGCACCGGACCTCGTCCGACAGTAGAGCGCCAGGCCCGGGTTGAACGGACTCTCCCTACTGAAAGTAGGGCGTGCTCCGGTAGCACC